>NZ_JANFAK020000329.1 GCF_024721315.2 Streptomyces sp. Isolate_45 | reverse complement strand
CGCCGACGCGGCCGCGCTGCGGGAGACCGTGGCGTTCCTCGCCGGGCGCGGGGCCCGCTCCCTCGGGCTCGTGGAGGACGCCTCGCCGCGCGGCCGGGCCGCGGCCGCCGAGGTGCGGGCGGCGGCGGGCCGGGCGGGGATCGCCGTCGGCGTGCCGGATTCGAGCCGGCGGCCGCTGGTCGTGACCTCCGGCTGGGCGGGCGCGGACGCGGCCGTACGGGACGTGGAGGCGGGCCGCACGTTCGCCGAGGGCACCTATCTGGCGCCCTGGTTGTTCACCGCGCCGCTGCTCTCGCCGAGCGCCGGCCAGCTCATCCCGCTGCGGTACGCGCCGAACAGCCCGGCCGCGGTGGAGTACCTGAAGGCGCTCGGCGCCCGCTTCCCGGGCGAGCTGCCCACCTCCGCCGGGTACGACGCCTGGCGCCGGGCCCGGGGCACGGCCGCCCCGGCGCCCGCCAAGTTGTACGCCACGGCCGTGCTGTACGTCCCCGGCAGCGGCGGGCCCGGCGCTGCCGGCGGGCACCACCACGCGGAGGCCACGAGTTGGCTGCCGAGCGGGATGGTCGTCCCGGTCGCGGGCCTCGGTACGACCTGAGCCGGCCGGACGCCGGAAACCCCCTCCCCCAGCCCACGTAGGAGCACGGACAGATGACGGAAACCGCCGCGCCACCGGTCCGGACCGCACGGACCGCCCGGCCCGCCGCCAAGCGACCCGAGGGCCAGTGGGCGTTGGGCGAGCGCGAACCGCTCAACGCGAACGAGGAGTTCAAGCAGGTCGAGGATCCGCTGCTGGTGCGCGAGCGCATCGAGCGGGTGTACGCCCGCGAGGGCTTCGCGAGCATCGACCCGGACGACCTGCGCGGCCGGATGCGCTGGTGGGGGCTGTACACGCAGCGCAAGCCGGGCATCGACGGCGGGCGGACGGGCTCGCTGGCGCCGGAGGAGCTGGAGGACGAGCACTTCATGATGCGGGTGCGCAGCGACGGCGGCACCCTGGACCTCGCGCAGTTGCGGGCGATCGCCGACGTGTCGATGCGGTTCGCCCGCGACACCGCGGACATCACGGACCGGCAGAACATCCAGCTGCACTGGGTGCGGATCGAGGACGTGCCCGCGATCTGGCGGCGGTTGGAGGAGGTCGGGCTTTCCACGACGGAGGCGTGCGGGGACTGCCCCCGGGTCATCGTCGGCAGTCCGGTGGCGGGGGTGGGCGCGGCGGAGGTGCTGGACGCGACGCCGGCGGTGCGGGAGATCGCCGCCCGGTACGTCGGGGACCCGTCGCTGTCGAACCTGCCGCGCAAGTACAAGTCGGCGGTGTCCTGGCTGCCGGACATCCCGTACGAGATCAACGACCTGGCGTTCCTGGGCACGGTGCACCCGGAGCACGGTCCGGGCTTCGGCATGTGGGTGGGCGGCGGGTTGTCCACGGTGCCGATCCTGGCGCGGCACGTCGGGGTGTGGGTGCCCCTGGACGAGGTCCCGGACGTGTGGGTGGCGGTGGCGCGGCTGTTCCGCGACTACGGCTACCGGCGGCTGCGGGGACGGGCCCGGCTGAAGTTCCTGATCGCGGACTGGGGTGTGGAGGAGTTCCGCCGGGTGCTGGAGGAGGAGTACCTGGGCCGGCCGCTGCCGGACGGGCCGCCGCCGGAGCTCCCGGCGGCCCCGATCGACCACATCGGGGTGCATCCGCAGCACGACGGGCTGTCGTACGTGGGTGCGGCGCCGGTCGTGGGGCGGTTGTCGGGGACGAAGCTGGCGGCGCTGGCCGATCTGGCGCAGGCGCACGGCAGCGGCCGGGTGCGGCTGACCCCGTACCAGAAGCTGTTGGTGTTGGACGTGGCCGATCCGGAGCCGTTGGTGGAGGGACTGCGGGGCATCGGGTTGGAGGCGCGGCCGTCGTCGTGGCGGCGCAACACGATGGCCTGCACGGGGATCGAGTACTGCAAGTTGGCGATCGTGGAGACGAAGGAGCGGGCGGCGACGCTGGTCGCGGAGTTGGAGAAGCGGCTGGCGGGAGAGGACGTGGGGCTGAGCGTGAACGTCAACGGCTGCCCCAACTCGTGCGCGCGCACGCAGGTCGCCGACATCGGGCTGAAGGGGCAGTTGGTCGCCGACGAGGACGGCCGGCAGGTCGAGGGCTTCCAGGTGCACCTGGGCGGCAGCCTGACGCTGGCCGCGGACCAGGAGGGCGGCTTCGGGAAGAAGCTGCGCGGGCTGAAGACCACGGCGGCGGACCTGCCGGACTACGTGGAGCGGCTGACGCGCGGCTACCTGGCCGGGCGGACCGACCCGTCGGAGACGTTCGCGGCGTGGGTCGCGCGCTGCGACGAGGAGCAGCTGAAGTAGCGGCCCGGCGGGAACGGTTCAGGGCGGCCCGGCGGGAACCTCCGCCGGGCCGCCCTGCCGTGTGCCCGGGTGGAGCGGAGGAGCGGAGGAGCGGACCGGCTTACGGGCGGACCCGCGTACGGAGCCGGCCGCGGCTCCCGGGAACGCCGCGGGGGGGGGGGGGGGGGGGGGGGGGGGGGGGGGGGGGGGGGGGGGGGGGGGGGGGGGGGGGGGGGGGGGGGG
>NZ_JANFAK020000328.1 GCF_024721315.2 Streptomyces sp. Isolate_45 | reverse complement strand
GCAGTCTTCAAGTGGTCCGGCAACGGCACCACCTGGCACAAGGTCGGCGGCCCCGCCTCCTTCATCGCGGGCCGGTAGTCGGCGACGTCATCAGCGGACGGCCCGGGCTTCCTGGGCCGGGCCCGTCCGCCCCTCTCTCTGGAGCCATGTGTTATCACGCATCACCCTGGCTGCCGCTGCGTTGGTCGCGGTCTCGCTCGGGGTACTCCCCGCCGTCGCCGCCTCGGCACCCGACCGTCTCCCCTCCACCGCCTCCGCGAACACCGCCTCGACAAACACCGCCGCGGCGAACGCCGGCTCCGTGACAACCGGAGACTTCGTCCGCGTCTACGACCCCGGCGTCGGGGAGTCACAATCCTGGTACATCAACGACCACACCTTCATCCGTGACGAGGCCACCGGAACCTGGCACCTGTTCGGCATCACCCACGCCGAACCGGCCGACCCGGAGAACGAGGACTCGTTCGCACACGCCACGGCACCCAGCCCGCGCGGGCCGTGGACCAAGCAACCCATGGCCCTGACGGTCGACCCCTCCTACGGAGAGTCGCACCTGTGGGCACCGCACGTCATCCGCTCCGGCTCCACGTACTACATGTTCTACGCGGGCGGGCAAACCATCGGCGACCCGTCCAGGAGCCAGATCAACCTGGCCACCTCCACCGACCTGATCCACTGGGAACGGCGGCCCGGAGGGCCACTGTTCCGTGACGGACAAGAAGCACGCGATCCGATGGTCACCCGGGTCGGTTCCCAGTGGGTGATGTATTACACCGCCACGGAGACGGCCACCGGGGGACGCAGCATCGTCGCGTACCGGACGAGTCCGGACCTGATCACCTGGAGCCCGCGCAAGACCGCGTTCACCGCCCTCGGCGACGGCTGGACCGAATCCCCGTACGTGATACAGCGCAACGGCCTCTGGTACTTGTTCATCGGCGGCTCCGCAACGGCCGATTACGTCGGGGCCGAGGTATACGCCAGCTCCGATCCGCTGCACTTCCCGGCCACCGGCCAAGTGGGGCGCCTGCCGTCCCACGCCGCCGAGGTCGTCACCGACCACGACGGGAGCCAATGGCTGAGCAGCGCGGGCTGGGGCACGGGCGGAGTGGACCTGGCTCCGCTCACGTGGCGGGCACGGCCCTACACCCCGCACCATCTGTACGCGCTGAGCCCCGACAAGAGCGCCGTCCACCAGCGGACGGGCGGAACCTCCTGGACGAGGATCGGCGGACCGGCAGGCACACTGATCGGCGGCGACGGTGGCCTGTTCGCCACCAGCCCAACCACCGGCGACATCCTCAAATACAGCGGCACCCCGGACAGGTGGACCAAGGTCGGTGGACCCGGGGCCCAGTTCGTCGTCACCGACGGCACGCTGTACGGGCTCGGCCCGGACAGGAAGGCCGTCTTCCGGTGGACCGGATCAGGAACCACCTGGACGAGGATCGGCGGACCGGCAGGCACACTGCACGCAGGCGGCGGTGGCCTGTTCGCCACCAGCCCGACCACGGGCGAAATCCTCAAGTACAACGGCACCCCGGACAGCTGGACCAAGGTCGGCGGGCCCGGAAAGACCTTCGCGGTCACCAACGAGGCACTGTACGGCCTATCGCCCAACGGTGGTGCCGTCCTGAAATGGACCGGGTCGGGCACGACCTGGGTCAAGGTCGGCGGACCGGCCGGAACCCTCTTCGGCGGTGGCGCGGGGCTATTCGCCACCAACCCCGCCAACGGCGACGTCTACAGGTTCAGCGGCGTACCGGACAACTGGTCCAAGGCCGGTGGTCCCGGGAACGCCTTCGCGGTCGCCGGTGACCGGCTCTTCGGGTTGAGCTCCGACAAGAGCGGCGTCTTCCAGTGGTCCGGGTCGTCGACCTTCCAATGGACCAAGGTCGGCGGCCCCGCCGCGAGCATCGTCACCGACTAGCGATCGCCCCACTCTTCCCCCTCCCCCATCACACCCTCGTCCCAAGGAGACGCATGAAGATCAGATGGGCCGGCTTCCTGGCGGCGGCAGCACTGCTGCTCGCTCCGGTCACAGCCCTCCTGCCCGCCGCCCCGGCCGCGGCATCGGCCTCGGCAGCCCCGGCGGCGGACACCGCGGTCGCCAATACGCCCCCGTTCCAGCTTCCCATTCCGTGCGGGCAACGGTGGACGACGTCCACTCACGATGGACACGCGAGCCAGTACATGCTCGACATGGTCTCGGCCGGTGGAACCACCCAGGGGACAGCCGCTCTGGCCTCGGCGGCCGGGCGCGTCGTCACCTCACAGTTCGACAGCCAAGCCGGAAACTTCATCGTGATCGACCACGGCGACGGCTGGCAGACCCGGTACCTGCACCTGGACCGGCGCGACGTCGCCGTCGGCAACGACGTGGAGCAGGGCCGGCAGATCGGCACCGTCGGCAACACCGGCAGCTGGACCACCGGGGCGCACTTGCACTACGAGCAGAAGCTGAACGGCTCCGTCGTGCAGACCACCTTCGACGGGCGCCTCGTTCCCGTCAAATGGGAATACAACCAGCACTACGAGACGAGCACGAACTGCGGTGTGTCCGCCGGCAGTAGCCTGTTCGCCCAGTCCCCGGACCGTTCCGCCGTGTTCCAGT
>NZ_JANFAK020000327.1 GCF_024721315.2 Streptomyces sp. Isolate_45 | reverse complement strand
CGGAGTTTGATCTGGTGGTCGGCTCGGCCGGTGAAGATGAGTTGGCCGTGGTGGTTCCAGCGGGCGATGTCGCCGGTTCGGTACATGCGGCTGCCGGGCGGGCCGTAGGGGTTGGCGGTGAAGCGCTCGGATGTCAGTGAGCTGCGGTCGTGGTAGCCGCGGGCGAGTTGGTGGCCGGCGAGGTAGAGCTCGCCATCAGTGCCGGGGGCTGCGGGGCGTAGGGCGTTGTCGAGGATGTAGGCGCGAGTGTTGGTGAACGGCCGGCCGATCGGGATCGGCCCGTCGGGCAGCGTTCCGCTGGGGATGCGGTACTCGGTGGCGTTGACGGTGTTCTCGGTGGGCCCGTACGCGTTGATGACCTGGGTGTTGGGGTGGGTGCTCTGCCAGGTGGCGAGCTGGTCGGTGTGGAGGGCTTCGCCTCCGAGGATCAGGGTGTCGCTGGGGGACACGGTCGCCGGCAGGGTGTTGAGGATGGCGAGGTGGCTGGGTGTGGCCTTGATCAGGGTCGGCTGGTGGGTGCTGGTTTCGAGGCTGGTGAGGTGGACGGTTCCGCCGTTGGTGAGCGGGGTCCATAGGGCGGTGACGGTGAGGTCGAAGGCCAGCGGTGAGTGCAGCAGGGTCGTGCCCGAGGTGGCCGGGTAGGCGGTGCGCGCTCGGTGGAGGTAGGTGGCCAGGGCGTGGTGTTCGATGATGACGCCCTTGGGGCGGCCGGTGGAGCCCGAGGTGTAGATCATGTAGGCCGCGTGGAGCGGTGACCACGCGGACGGGCGCTCTGCGTCGCTGACCTGCGCATCGGAGTACGTCGCCAGTACGTCCGTCGCGACGGGTTCGGTGAGGGTGAGGGCCGGAACGGCGTCCGTGAGGATGTGGCTGATGCGGTCGGTCGGATATTCGGGGTCGACGGGCAGGTAGGCGGCGCCGGCCTTGAGGACGCCGAGCATGCTCACGATCGCGTCCGTCGTTTTGGGCAGGACGAGGGCCACGAACTGTTCCGCCCGCACGTTGTGGGCGATCAGGTGACGGGCGACCTGGTTGGCGCGGCCGTCGAGCTCCCCGTACGTGAGGGAGTTCCCGTTCTCGTCCGTCACCGCGACCGCGTCCGGGGTGCGGGCGGCCTGCTCGGCGAAGAGCTCGTGCAAGGGGGTGTCGGAGTGCGGGGTGTCGTCGCCGTTCCACTCCACCAGGACCCGCTCGCGGTCGGCGGCGCTGATGAGCTCGAAGTCCTCGATGCCCCGGTCGGGAGCAGTGGTCATGGCGGTCAGGACGCGGACGAAGTGGTCCGCGATCGACTGGGCCGACGCCTGCTCGAAGAGATCCGTGCTGAAGTCCAGCGAGGCGCTGATACCCGTGGGCAGCCGGTCACCGTCGAACGACTCCGAGACGGTGAAGGCCAGGTCGAACTTCGAAGCCGATCGCTCGACCACCTCGTACGCCACGTCCAGGCCCGGCAGCTGCGCGATCTCGGCGCGGGCACCCTCCTGATCCGTGTTGTTGAAGGTCAACAGCACCTGGAAGAGGGGGTGGTGGGAGAGGGTGCGGGTGGGGTTGAGGGCTTCTACGAGGCGTTCGAAGGGGAGGTCTTGGTGGGCGTAGGCGGCGAGGTCGGTTTCGCGGGTGCGGGTGAGGAGTTCGCGGAAGGTGGGGTTGCCGCTGGTGTCGGTGCGTAGGACGAGGGTGTTGATGAACATGCCGATGAGGTGGTCGGTGGCGTCGTCGGTGCGGCCGGCGACGGGGGTGCCGATGGGGATGTCGGTGCCTGCGCCGAGTCGGGTGAGGAGGGTGGCGAGAGCGGTTTGGGCGAGCATGAAGGTGCTGGTGTTGGTGGTGCGGGCGAGTTCGGTGAGGCGGGTGTGGGTGGTGGTGGGGATGGTGAAGGTGATGCGGTCGCCGGCTTGGCTTGCGGTGGCGGGGCGGGGTCGGTCGGTGGGGAGGTCGAGTTGTTCGGGGAGGTCGTGGAGGGTGTTCTTCCAGTGGGTGAGTTGTTGGCCGGCGGTGCTGGTGGGGTCGGTGTCGTTGCCGAGGAGGGTGCGTTGCCAGAGGGCGTAGTCGGCGTATTGGACGGGGAGAGGGGCCCAGTTGGGGGCTGTGCCGTTGGTGGTTCGGGTGGTGTAGGCGGTGGTGAGGTCGTGGGCGAGGGGGGTGCGGGACCAGGCGTCGCTGGCGATGTGGTGGATCAGGAGGAGCAGCACGTGCTCCTCGTCCGAGACCTGGAACAGCACAGTTCGTAGGGGGAGTTCGCTGCCCAGGTCGAAGCAGTGACCCACGGCCTCCGTCAGCTTCTCGCCCAGCTCGTCCTCATTCACCTGGACGACCGTGAACGACGTCTCGGCCACGTCCGCAGGAACGATGATCTGGTGCGGCCCGTGCTCCTCGTCCTCGGCGAAGGTGGTGCGCAGGCTTTCGTGGCGGGCGACGACGTCACCGATGGCCAGGCGCAGGGCGTCGGTGTCGAGCCGGCCGGTGAGGCGGAGCGTGGTGGGGATGTTGTAGGTGGGCGTGGGGCCTTCGAGTTGGTGGAGGAACCAGAGGCGTTGCTGGGCGTAGGAGAGGGGGATGTGGTCGGGTCGGGGCTGGGCGGTGAGGGGGATGCGGGCGTCGGCTGCTTGGTCGAGGGCGGTGTTGAG
>NZ_JANFAK020000032.1:67151-67258 GCF_024721315.2 Streptomyces sp. Isolate_45 | reverse complement strand
CCCCCCCCCCCCCCCCCCCCCCCCCCCCCCCCCCCCCCCCCCCCCCCCCCCCCCCCCCCCCCCCCCCCCCCCTTTTTACAACCACAAGACGGAAAACGAGATTGTCC
>NZ_JANFAK020000032.1:0-67115 GCF_024721315.2 Streptomyces sp. Isolate_45 | reverse complement strand
TCCGCCGCCGTGACGGCCGCGAACCTCGGCCTGCGCGTCACCGTCCTCGACGCGGGCGAGCGCCCCGGCGGCCAGTTCTACCGCCACCCCGCCCCCGGTCTCGGAGCCGCCCGTCCCGAGGCCCTGCACCACGACTGGCGGGCCTTCGCCACCCGCGAAGCCGCCCTGCGCGCCCACGAGTCGGCCGGCCGCGTCGCGTACCTCCCCTTCCACCACGTCTGGACGGTGGTCCCGGACGCCGGGGGCTGGACCCTGCACGCGGTGGCCGGCCCGGGGGAGGAGCCCGCGGTCGTCCACGCCCGGGCCGTGCTCATGGCCACCGGCGCCCACGAGCGCCAACTGCCCTTCCCCGGCTGGACCCTGCCCGGGGTCATCGGAGCGGGCGGGGCCCAGGCCATGCTCAAGGGCGGACTCGTCCTGCCCGGCCGCCGCGTCGTCGTCGCCGGGAGCGGGCCGCTGCTGCTGGCCGTGGCCGGCTCCCTCGCCGCGGCCGGAGCCACCGTACCCGCGGTCGTCGAGGCCGGCACGTACACCGCCTACGCCGCCCACGCCACCGCCCTGCTGCGCAACCCCGGCAAACTCGCCGAAGGCGCCACGTACGGCGGCGCCCTGCTGCGCCACGGCATCCGGCTGCGCACCCGGCACGCCGTGACCGAGGCCCACGGGAACGACCGGGTCGAGGCCGTCACCGTCACGCGCCTGGACCGCGACTGGCGCCCGCTGCCCGGCACTTCGCGCAGGATCCGCTGCGACGCCGTCGCCGTCGGCCACGGCCTCGTGCCCCAGCTGGAACTGGCGACCGGCCTCGGCTGCGCCACCCACCGCTCCCCGGACGGCACCGTCGCCCTCGACCTCGACGAGGAGCAGCGCACGTCCGTCCCCGGCATCTGGTCCGCCGGGGAGACGGGCGGCATCGGTGGCGCCCAACTCGCCCTGACCGAGGGGGAGATCGCCGCCCACGCGATCGCCGGTCGGCCCGCCCCGGCCGTGCTCGTGCGCCGCCGCGCCCGGCTGCGCGCCTTCGCCGGGGCGATGGCGGCGGCCCACCGCTCCGGTTCCGGCTGGACCGACTGGCTGCGCGACGGCACCGACGTGTGCCGCTGCGAGGAGGTCCCGGCGGGCCGGATCCGCGAGGCGGTCGGGGAACTCGGCGCGCGGGACGCCCGTACGGTCAAACTCCTCACCCGGGCCGGCATGGGCTGGTGCCAGGGCCGGATGTGCGGCCCGGCCGTGGCCGCCCTGGCGGGCGAGGAGCCGGCCCCGGACCGCAGGCCGCTGTCCTGCCCGGTCCCGCTGGGCCAATTGGCCGCATTGCCGCCGTCGACCCCGGAATCCACCGGCTCGGGGCCCGACGGCCCCTCCTGCGGCCCGCGTTCCGGAGCGCGTTCCACGGACGGCGGCTCCTGACGCCGTCCCGACCCGGCCCCTCCGGACCCTTGTGGCCGCGTCACACCCACTAGTAAAATGTCACACACCACACTAGGGAGTCACCTCATGAACCACGCGCCCACCCCCGCGCCCAGCACCGACACCCGCACCCGCCCCTGGCACGGAATCATGGTGGCCACCACCCTGCCCCTGCGCGAGGACCTCGGCGTCGACTACGACGCCTACGCCGAACACGTCCAGTGGCTGATCGCCAACGGCTGCGACGGCGTGGTCCCCAACGGCTCCCTCGGCGAGTACCAGACCCTCACCGACGAGGAGCGGGCCCGCGTCGTCCGTACCGCCGTCGAGGCCGCCGGTGACGGCAGCCGCGTCATGCCGGGCGTCGCCGCCTACGGCAGCGCCGAGGCCCGCCGCTGGGCCGACCAGGCCGCCGAGGCCGGAGCGGGCTCCGTCCTGCTCCTGCCCCCCAACGCCTACCGCGCCGACGAGGCCGCCGTACGCGCCCACTACGCGGAGGTCGCCCGCGCGGGCCTGCCCGTCGTCGCGTACAACAACCCCATCGACACCAAGGTGGACCTCGTCCCGTCCCTCCTCGCCCGGCTCCACGCCGACGGCTCCGTCGTCGCCGTCAAGGAGTTCAGCGGGGACGTCCGACGCGCCTACGAGATCGCCGAACTCGCCCCGGGCCTCGACCTGCTCATCGGCGCCGACGACGTCCTCCTCGAACTCGCCCTCGCCGGAGCGGTCGGCTGGATCGCCGGATACCCCAACGCCCTGCCGTCCGCCTGCTCCATGCTCTACAGGGCGGCCGTCACCGGCGACCTCACCACCGCGCTCCCGCTCTACAAGTCCCTGCACTCCCTGCTCCGCTGGGACTCCAAGACCGAGTTCGTCCAGGCCATCAAGCTCTCCATGGACCTGGCCGGCCGCCCCGGCGGACCCACCCGGCCGCCCCGCTTCCCCCTCACGGGCGATGTCGAGGCGGCCGTCCGCGCCGCCACCGAGAAGGCGCTCGCGGAAGGCCTTTCCTAGGGGCTGTCGGGGTCGGCCCGTCGGCCTCGGCCCGTCGCCCCGGTCAACACTCGGCCCCGTCTCGGTCAGCACCTCGACCACGCCGCCCCCGTCCCGTCCGCCCGTCCCGCCCGCCCGTCCTGCCCGCCCGCCCCGACGGGCAGGCCCAGCCCCCAGGGGAACCCATGCGCACGCGCCACATCTACCACGCGGTGGACTCGCACACCGAGGGCATGCCGACCCGGGTCATCACCGGGGGAGTCGGGGTGATCCCCGGCGCCACCATGGCCGAGAAGCGGCTCCACTTCATGGAGCACACGGACCACGTCCGCACCCTCCTCATGTACGAGCCGCGCGGCCACGCGGCGATGAGCGGCGCCATCCTCCAGCCCCCGACCCGCCCCGACGCCGACTTCGGCGTCCTCTACATCGAGGTGTCGGGCCTGCTGCCCATGTGCGGCCACGGCACCATCGGGGTGGCCACCGTCCTGGTCGAGACCGGCATGGTCCCGGTCGTCGAACCGGTCACGACCGTCCGGCTCGACACCCCGGCCGGCCTGGTCCGCGTGGACGTCCGCGTCGAGGACGGCGCGGCCACCGCAGTCACCCTCACCAACGTGCCCTCGTTCGGCGTCGGCCTCGACCTGAAGGCCGAGGTTCCCGGCTTCGGCACGGTCACCTACGACCTCGCCTACGGCGGGAACTTCTACGCCTTCGTCGAACTGGACTCCCTCGCGCTGCCCTTCGACCGGGCCCGCAAGGACGACCTGCTCGCCGCCGGCCTCGCCGTCATGGACGCCGTCAACGCCTCGCCCGACCGGCCCGTCCACCCCGAGGACCCCTCCATCGCCGGGCTCAAGCACGTCTACCTCGCCGCCCCCGGCTCCGACGCCCGCCGCTCCCGCCACGCCATGGCCATCCACCCCGGTTGGTTCGACCGCTCGCCCTGCGGCACGGGAACCAGTGCCCGCATGGCCCAGCTGCACGCCCGCGGACTGCTGCCGCTCGACACCGACTTCGTCAACGAGTCCTTCATCGGAACCGGGTTCACCGGCCGACTGACCGCGCGGACCACCGTCGCCGGACTCCCCGCCGTCGTCCCCACCATCACCGGCCGGGCCTGGATCACCGGCACCGCCCAGTACTTCCTCGACCCGTCCGACCCCTTTCCCGGAGGGTTCCTGCTGTGAGATCCGTACGGACCACCGACTACCACGCCGCGGGCGAGCCCTTCCGGATCGTCGACACCGCGGACCCCGGCATGGCCCCCGTGCCCGGGGACACCGTCGCCGAGCGCTGCGTCACCGCCATCGGCCCCGGCGGCTCCGGCACCGCGCCGCGCCCCGGCCCGTTGGACGACGTACGACGCCTGCTCGTGCGGGAGCCGCGCGGACACGCCGGAATGTACGGCGGATTCATCGTGCCCCCGGACGACGACGGCGCCCACTTCGGGGTGCTGTTCTGGCACAAGGACGGCTACTCCACCGCCTGCGGCCACGGCACGATGGCGCTCGGCGCCTGGGCCGTGGACACCGGCCGGGTCCCGGCCCCGGCCGACGGTGACGTCCAGGTGCGCATCGACGTGCCGTCCGGGCGGGTCCGCGCCACCGTCCACCGCGCCGACGGACGGACCACCGGCATCACCTTCCGCAACGTCCCCGCCCGGGTCGGCGCCCGCAAGGTGCCCGTCGCCACCACCCTCGGCATCGCCGAGGTGGACATCGCGCACGCCGGCGCCTGCTACGCCTCGGTCCGGGCCCGGGACCTCGGGCTGGAGGTCACCCGCGCCGCACTGCCCGAGCTCACCCGGGCGGGGCGGGAGATCCGGGCGGCGCTGGCCACCCACCCCGCCACCTGGCACCCCGACGGGCCGCTGCTCTCCGGCGTGTACGGGGTGATCCTCCACGAGGAGCTGCCCGACACCCCGTTCGGCCCGCACCAGCGCAACGTCACCGTCTTCGCCGACGGACAGATCGACCGATCGCCCTGCGGCTCCGGCACCTCGGCCCGGCTCGCGCTGCTGGCGGAGGACGGCCGGCTCGGCACGGGCGAGGACCTGCTGCACGAGTCGGTCGTGGGCTCCGTCTTCACCGGCCGCGTCCTGGACGGCGGGGTCACCGAGGTCACCGGCGCGGCCTACCGCACCGGCGAGCACACCTTCACCGTCGACCCGTACGACGCCCTCGGCGCGGGATTCACCCTGTGAGCGCCTTCGGGCCCGGGGCGCCCGCGCGGCCCGGGGACGTCCGACCCGGGACCGGCGGGCCGGAACTCGTCCGGCTCGGGGCCGAGGAGATGCTCCGGCTCCTCACCCCGGCCCGTGCCGCCGACGCGCTGGCCGCGGCCCTGCTCGGCGGGCTGGACCCGGAGACCTGTCCCCGGCGCACCGCCCTCGACGTACCCGGCGGCGAGCTGCTGCTGATGCCGGCCGCGGCCGGGGCGTACGCCGGGGTGAAGATCGCCGGGGTCGCGCCGGGCAACCCCGCCCGCGGCCTGCCCCGCATCACCGGCAGCTACCTGCTCCTCGACGGGCCCACGCTGCGCCCGCTGGCCCTCCTCGACGGCGCGGCCCTCACGACCCTGCGCACCCCGGCCGTTTCCGCCCTGGCCCTGCGTCACCTCGCCCCGGAGGGGCGGCCGCTGCGGCTGGTGCTGTTCGGGTCGGGACCGCAGGCGTACGGCCACCTCGAAGCGGTCCTCGGGGTGCGGGAGCTCGCCGAGGTGGTGGTCGTCGCCCGGGATCCGGCACGGGCCGCGCTCCTGGTGGAGCACGCCGGCGCCCTCGGTGCGGCGGCCCGTACCGGTGTGCCCGGTGACGTGGCGGGCGCGGACCTCGTCCTGTGCTGCACCACGGCCCGCGAACCCCTCTTCGACGGGCGGCTGGTGGCGCCGGGCGCGGTGGTCGTCGCCGTCGGCTCGCACGAGCCGGACGCCCGCGAGACCGACACCGCGCTCGTGCGCCGGGCGGCCGTGTACGTGGAGTCGCGTGCGGCGGCCCTGCGCGAGGCGGGGGACCTGCTGGTCCCGGAGGCGGAAGGGGCGATCGGGCCCGGTCATATCAACGGCACCCTCGCCGACCTGGTCACGGGACGGATCGCGGTCGGGGGGCGGCCGGGTTGTCCACAGCTCTTCAAGAGCGTGGGCATGGCCTGGGAGGATCTTGCCGTGGCGGTCGCGTTGTTCGAGGCCGCCGCTGGGGCAACCAGCGAAACGTGACATTGTACGCTGTGCCTCTGCTCGTCGGTGGTGGTGATGGTGTCGGGGGTCTCGGAGGAAATGCAATGGGTGACCTGAAGCAGCACAGTCTCATCAAGGCCCAGGAACGGCTCCGGGACCAGGTCGGCCACGCGCTCCGAGCCGCCCTGATAGCGGGCGAGCTGCGCCCCGGCAGCGTCTACTCGGCCCCCGGGCTCGCCTCCGAACTCGGCGTCTCCGCCACGCCCGTCCGCGAGGCGATGCTGGACCTGGCCCGCGAGGGCCTGGTCGAGCCGGTCCGCAACAAGGGCTTCCGGATCACCGAGGTCAGCGAACGCGACCTGGACCAGTACACCGAACTGCGCACGATGATCGAGGTCCCGACCATCGGCCGGATCGCGAAGATCGCCACGGCGGACCAGTTGGAGGCCCTGCGGCCCGTCGCCGAGGAGATCGTCACCAACGCGCGGGAGCACAACCTCATCGGCTATCTGGAGGCCGACCGCCGCTTCCACCTCGGCCTGCTGACGCTGGCGGGCAACGACCGCCTGGTGGAGACGGTCGGCGACCTGCGCAAGCGCTCGCGGCTCTACGGGCTGACGGGTCTCGACGAGGCGGGCAAGCTGGTCTCCTCCGCCGAGGAACACATCGAACTCCTCGACCTGATGCTCACGGGCGACGCCGAGGCGGCCATGGAATGCATGCAGCGCCACCTCGGTCACGTCCGCTCCCTCTGGGCCCAGGGCCGCGACGAACCGGTCGGCCGCACCCCGGGCGGCCTGGGCTCCGGCCTCCAGGGACCGGCCTGACGACACCGCACGCCCCGTCGGAGGCCGCCGCGGACGCGTCGCGACACCGCACCCCCCCCGGCGACGCGCCGCGCACCCGGCGACCCGGCGGGACCCGACCGGCCCGGCGCAAGGCCGGCTGCCTCCGACGGCTCGGGTGCTTTCCCTCCGCGCCATCGGACGGGGCGGCATGATGGGCCCATGACCGCTCCCACCCCCGCCCAACTGCTCGCCGCACACGTCCAGGACGCCCTCGGCGACGGACCGTTCGACGCGCCCGGCGGCTGGACGCACATGGGGGCCGTCATCTGCGACGCGAGCTTCCACGCCCGCCGGAAGTACAAGTCGACCGTCCTGCCCCGCCTGCGCCGGCTGCAGGAGGACTGGCCCGACGCCGTGACCGTCCGCGGATTCCGGGCACGACTGGCCACCCAGGACCTCGCCGCCGCCATGGACTTCAACAGCCCCCGCAGGGTGGCCACCGCCCACGCCATCACGGACCTGCTGGTCGCGCGGGGCGTGGACACCCGACAGGACCTCCACACCTGGCTCGACCACCGTGCCCACCGCACCGCCCTGCGCGCGGTGAAGGGCGTCGGGCCGAAGACCGTCGACTACATCGGCAACCTCGTCGGCCGCTCCCAGGTCGCCGTGGACGTGCACCTGCGGACCTTCGCCGCGGACGCCGGCGTCCCGAACCTGCCCTACGAGCGGCTCCGCACCGCCTACGAGGAGGCCGCCGCGCTCCTCGGGCACGAACGCGCGGGCATGGAGCACGCCGTCTGGCGCTTCATCTCGGGCGCCGCGTAACCCCGAGCCGCACGCCGAAGGATCCGCAAGCGCGTTGAGCCCCGTCAACTCCCGGGGCGCGGCCGAGACCGGGTCCTGGCGACGGCCCGGCGGGCCACGCGGTGGGACGCGACCGTGGCGGCCGCGGCGAGGGCCAGGCCCTGCACGGCGTCGCGGGGACGGGAGGGGCGCAGGACCCCGGCGCGGCGCAGTCGGCCGCGGGCCCAGAGGGTGAAGGGGACGACCACCAGGGCCGAGGTGACGGAACCCGGCGTGTAGCCCCGGTACGCGGCGGCCTGCGCCAGGTGCGCCACGCCGTGCAGTCCGAATCCGTCCAGGGCCCCTTGGTAGAACGCGGAGCGCCCGCCGGTGCGGTACCCGTCGGCGGCGGCCGCGCCCACCACGCAGGCCATCACGGCGACCGCGGTCGTGAACTCGGCCCGGTCGATGGACTCCAGGCGCCGCCACACCCGATCCGGTACCCGCGGCAACCGCTCGCGCAGCTCGGGCACCCGGTCCCGGACCCAGCGCGGCACCATGACGACCTCCTCCGCGTCATGGACGGCCCACGCCGCCAGTAACCCCAGGGTCACGCGGGCGCCCACGGCCCCGCCCCCACCGGCCCGCTCGATCTCGTGTTCGCTCACAACCGGGCAGTCTGCCGGCACCACGATGACCGGCCGCCGGCCGGGCCCGGCCCGCCGTCCGTCAACACCCTTTCGGGGGGCGGGATTTGGACACGGCTGGATAACGGGGCCGCAGACCCCTTGTCAGTACAATTTCACATTACTATGTTACCGGTCACATCCTAAAGCGCGGCCCTTCACTGGAGTGACCCATGACCAAGCGCACCCAACTTGCCCTCGCCACCGCCGTCGTGGCCGCTCTCGCACTCGGTGCCTCGGGCTGCTCCGACCCCAAGAAGGGCGCGGGCGCCGCACCCTCCGCCGCGAACCCGGCCGCGGCCAACGACGGCAAGACCCTCGGCGGCACCCCCGTCCGCGGCGGCACCCTCACCGTCCTGTCCAACCAGGACTTCGCGCACCTCGACCCCGCCCGCAACTGGGTGATGCCGACCATGGACTTCGGCACCCGCCTCCTCTACCGCACGCTCGTCACCTTCAAGGCCGAGCCCGGCAAGGCCGGCAGCGAGCTGGTCCCCGACCTCGCCACCGACCTCGGCACCCCCTCCAACGGCGGCCGCACCTGGACCTTCACCCTCAAGGAGGGCGTCAAGTACGAGGACGGCTCGCCGATCAAGGCCCAGGACATCAAGTACAACGTCGAGCGTTCCTTCGCCCCCGACCTCACCGGCGGCCCCGACTACGCCGCCCAGTACCTGGCCGGTACCGAGGGCTACAAGGGCCCGCTCCAGGGCAAGCACCTCGACTCGGTGAAGACCCCGGACGACCGCACGATCGTCTTCGAACTCAAGCGCCCCGTCGCGGAGTTCTCCGCGACCGCCACCCTGCCCACCTTCGCCCCGGTTCCGCAGTCCCAGGAGAAGGGCACCCAGTACGACGCCCGCCCGTTCTCCTCCGGCCCGTACAGGATCGACACGTACGACCGGGACAAGAAGCTCGTGCTCGTCCGCAACGAGCACTGGGACCCGAGGACCGACACCGTCCGCAAGGCCTACCCGGACAGGTTCGTCGTGGTCATGGGCCTCAAGGGCGGGCAGATCGACGACCGCATCATCGCCGGCGACGGGGCGGACGCCTCCGCCGTCCAGTACTCCGACATGCGGCCCGAGAGCGCCCCCAAGGTGCTGCCCAAGCCCGACGTCAAGGCACGGCTGCTCGCCGAGTCCCAGGGCTGTACCGAGATGCTCCACCTGAACAACTCCCGCGCCCCGTTCGACGACCCGAAGGTCCGCGAGGCCATGCAGTACGCCGTCGACAAGGAGGCCGTGGTCACCGCGGGCGGCGGCCCGGCCCTCAACGAGGTCGCCACCGCCTACCTGCCCCCGGCCCTCTCCGGCGGCAAGCAGGCCGACACCCTGAAGATCCCCGCCGCGGGCGACCCCGCCAAGGCGAAGGAACTCCTCAAGGCCGCGGGCAAGGAGAGCCTGAAGGTCTCCCTCGCCGTCTCCACCGGCGACAAGGGCAAGGCGGAGGCGATCCAGCAGGGCCTGTCCCGCGCCGGCATCGAGGTCGTCATCGACACCATCGACCCGGGCGCCTACTACGACGTCATCGGCGACCTCTCCACCACCCCCGACATGTCCCTCAGCGGCTGGTGCCCCGACTACCCCTCCGGCTCCACCTGGATCCCCTTCGTCTTCGACGGCCGCACCATCAAGGACAAGGGCAACCAGGGCAACAACAGCCAGTTCCGCGACGAGGCCACCATCAAGCGGATCGACGAGATCAACGCCATGGCCGACGCCAAGCAGGCCAACCAGGCCTGGATCGACCTCGACGCCGAGATCATGAAGAAGTCCCCGTCCGTCCCGGTCCTGCTGGAGCGCAAGCCGCTCCTCGTCGGCCCGAACGTCGCGGGCGCGTACGGCCACCCCGTGTGGACCGGCACCATCGACTACGCGACCGTCGGCCTCAAGGACCCGTCGAAGAGCCAGGGCTGAGGACCCGGAGGCCTTCGACACCATGACCACCACAGCACCGGGCGCCGCCGAACAGGGACCCGCCGGCCGGGACGCCGCCCCGACTCCGGACGCCGCCCCGCCCCCCGACGGCGCCCCGGCCGAGGACGCCCCCCGGACCGGCGACGTCCCCCCGGGCAGCAGCCCCTGGCAGCTCGCCCGGCGGGAACTCCGCCGCCGCCCCGCCGTGCGCGTCAGCCTCTGCGTCGTCCTGCTCTTCGTCCTGATGGCCGTCACCGCGCCCTGGTTGGGCGCGCTCGGCGGTTGGTCCCCCGAAGAGTTCGACAAGACCGCCGTCGACCCCTACCTCGGCGGACTGCCCCTGGGCTCCTTCGGCGGGATCAGCCCCGAGCACTGGCTCGGCGTCGAACCCGTCACCGGCCGCGACCTGTTCGCCCGCGTCGTCCACGGCGCCCAGGTCTCCCTCCTCATCGCCTTCGCCGCCACCGCGATCGTCGTGGTCACCGGCACCGCCGCGGGCATCGCCGCCGGCTACTTCGGCGGCCGCACCGACGCCGTCCTGTCCCGCCTCATGGACCTGACGATGTCCTTCCCGTCCCTCATCTTCATGATCGCGATGCTGTCCGTGGCCAAGGACGTCAACCGGATCGTCCTCATGACCGCCGTCATCGGCGTCTTCGGCTGGCCCGGCATCGCCCGCGTCGTCCGCGGCCAGACCCTCTCCCTCAAACACCGCGAGTACGTCGACGCCGCCCGCGTCGGCGGCGCGAGCTCCTGGCGGATCCTGACCCGCGACATCCTCCCCGGCGTCGCCGGCCCGGTCATCGCCTACACCACCCTGCTCATCCCCGGCATGATCAGCACCGAGGCGGCGCTCAGCTACCTCGGCGTGGGCGTGCGCCCGCCGACCCCCTCCTGGGGCCAGATGATCGCCGAGTCCGTCGCCTTCTACGAGACCGACCCCATGTACTTCGTCATCCCCAGCGTCTTCCTCTTCCTCGCGGTGCTCGCCTTCACCCTGCTCGGTGACGCCCTGCGCGACATCCTCGACCCGAGGGGTGGTCGTACGTGATCCTCTACCTCGCCCGCCGGCTGCTCGCCCTGACCGGTGTCCTGCTCGCCATCGCCGCCGTCACCTTCCTCATCTTCTACGTGCTGCCCTCCGACCCGGCCGCCGCGGCCTGCGGCAAGACCTGCAGCGCCGAGCGGCTGGCCGACGTACGGATCCACCTGGGCCTCGACCAGCCCCTGTGGAAACAGTTCGCCGACTTCCTCATCGGGATCTTCACCGGCCGCACCCTCGGCACCGGCCAGTACGCCGTCGCCTGCGACTTCCCCTGCCTGGGCTACTCGTACGAGAGCTCGCTGCCCGTGTGGGACCTGCTGATGGACCGGCTCCCCGTCTCCGCCTCCCTCGCCCTCGGCGCAGCCGTCCTGTGGCTCGTCCTCGGCCTCGGCGCCGGCGTCACCGCCGCCCTGCGCAAGGACACCGCGACCGACAAGGCCCTGATGGTCGGCGCCGTCGCGGCCGCGTCCCTGCCCGTCTACTTCACGTCCGTCCTGCTCATCTACGGAGTCATCCGCATCGCCGGACTCCTGCCCTACCCCACCTACCAGGCACTCACCGACGACCCGCTCGGCTGGGCCGCCAACCTGCTGCTGCCCTGGACGGCACTCGCCCTCCTCTACGCCGCCATGTACGCCCGCCAGAGCCGCGGCTCGATGATCGAGGCGATGGCCGAGCCGTACATCCGCACCGCCCGCGCCAAGGGCATGCCCGAACGGACCGTCGTCGTCAAACACGGGCTGCGCTCCGGCATGACCCCGATCCTGACCATCTTCGGCATGGACCTCGGCGGGCTCCTCGCCGGAGCCGTGATCACCGAGTCCATCTTCGGACTGCCCGGCATCGGGCGGCTGTTCTACGGCGCGCTCGTCAGCTCCGACCAGCCGGTCGTCCTCGGCGTCACCCTGCTGGCCGCCTTCTTCATCGTCGTCGCCAACCTCGCCGTCGACCTCCTGTACGCCGTCATCGATCCGAGGGTGAGGTACTGATGAACGACGCTCCGCTCCTCGAAGTGCGCGACCTCAGCGTCACGTTCACCACCCCGCGCGGCACGGTGCGCGCCGTCGACTCGCTCGACTTCACCGTCGAGGCCGGCCGCACCCTCGGCATCGTCGGCGAGTCCGGCTCCGGCAAGTCCGTCACCTCCCTCGCGGTCATGGGCCTGCACCGGGGCGCGGAGGTCGCCGGTTCCATCGCCCTGGCCGGACAGGAGTTGACGGGCCTGTCGGAGAAGCGGCTCTCGAAGCTGCGCGGCCGCCGGATGGCCATGATCTTCCAGGATCCGCTCTCCAGCCTGCACCCGTACTACACGGTCGGCGAGCAGATCGCCGAGCACTTCCGGGTGCACTTCCGGGCCGGCCGGTCCGCCGCGCGCAAACGGGCCGTCGACATGCTCGGCGAGGTCGGCATCCCCGAACCGGCCCGCAGGGCCGGGGAGTACCCGCACCAGTTCTCCGGCGGCATGCGCCAGCGCGCGATGATCGCCATGGCCCTGGCCTGCGAGCCCGAGCTGCTGATCGCGGACGAGCCGACCACCGCCCTCGACGTCACCGTGCAGGCCCAGATCCTGGAGCTGATCGCCCGGCTCCAGCAGGAACACGGCCTCGGCGTCGTGATGATCACCCATGACCTGGGCGTCGTCGCCCGCGTGGCACACGAGGTGCTGGTCATGTACGGCGGCCGGGCCGTCGAGCGGGCGCCGGTCGACGACCTGTTCGCCGACCCCGCCCACCCCTACACCCGCGGGCTCCTCGACTCGCTGCCCCGCCTCGACGACCCCGACGACGCCCCCCTGCGAGCCATCCCCGGCTCCCCGCCCTCCCTGCTGGTCCCGGACCCGGGCTGCGCGTTCGCCCCGCGCTGCCGGCGCGCCGCCGCCGGCACCCACACCGAACGGGCCCTCTGCGCGACGCGGCGCCCCGAACTCGCCCCGTACGCGGGCCCGTACGTCGGCCCGTCGCGCACGAGCGCCTGCCACCACAGCGGCCCCGCGCCCGTCCCGGAGGTTTCCCGATGAGCCCCGACGCCACGCGTTCCGCCGGGGCGACCGCCCCCCGCCCCGACGTGCCGAGCGGACCACTGCTGTCCGTACGGGACCTGACGATGACCTTCCCCGGCAAACGGTCGGTGACCGGCCGCCGGGGGGCGCCCGTACGGGCCGTGGACGGGGTCTCCTTCGACCTGGAGGCCGGGCGCACGCTGGGCCTCGTCGGGGAGTCGGGCTGCGGGAAGTCCACCACCGGCCGGATGCTGGTGCGCCTGCTCGAACCCACCTCGGGCACCGTCACCTTCGACGGGCAGGACATCAGCCGGCTGTCCCAGAGCGCCCTGCGACCCGTCCGCAGGAACATCCAGATGGTGTTCCAGGACCCGCACTCCTCCCTCAACCCCCGCCAGACCGTCGCCCGGATCATCTCCGATCCGCTGCTGGTGCAGGGCCGCGGCGCGGCGGACGCCCGCCGCCGGGCCGCCGAACTGATGGAGCTCGTCGGTCTCATCCCCGAGCACATCGACCGCTACCCGCACGAGTTCTCCGGCGGCCAGGCCCAGCGCATCGGCATCGCCCGCTCGCTGGCCACCAGTCCCCGGCTGCTCATCGCCGACGAGCCGGTCTCCGCCCTCGACGTCTCCGTACAGGCCCAGATCGTCAACCTGATGGAACGGCTGCGCGCCGAACTGGGCCTGGCCTACGTGTTCATCGCGCACGACCTGTCCGTGGTCAAACGGGTCAGCGACCGGGTCGCGGTCATGTACCTCGGCCGGATCGTCGAGATCGGCGACAAGAAGTCCCTGTACGAGGACCCCCAACACCCCTACACCCGGGCCCTGCTGTCCGCCGTACCGCTGCCCGACCCGGCGGCGGAGCGGCGGCGCGAGCGGATCGTGCTGCTCGGCGACCCGCCGAGCCCGGCCGCGCCGCCTCCGGGCTGCACCTTCCACCCGCGCTGCCCCAAGGCGCAGGAGCTGTGCCGCGTCGAGCGGCCCCTGCTGCGGCCCGCCGCCTCGCGCGAGGTGGCCTGTCACTTCCCGGGTGACTGACGGGGATCACGGGAAGGCACGGAGCCCCGGGGACAACGGCGTCCCCGGGGCTCCTTCGTGCTGCGGCTCCTTCGTCGCGGCGGCTCCTTCGTTCCGGACTAACGGGCCGCCGGACGGACAGGGCCTACGCCAGTTCGCGCCGGAAGAAGTCCAGTTGGAGCGCCATCACCTTCTCCCGGGTGCCGCCCGGGGTCATGTGGGTGACGCCCGGCAGCGCGAGGAGCTGGTGGGGGCGGCCCGCGTCGGTGAGGGCGCGGGACAGCCGCAGGGTGTGCGAGGGGTGGACGTTGTCGTCGGCCAGGCCCGTGGTCAGGTGGAGCGGCCGGCTCAGTCCCGGGGCGTCCGGGATCAGCGAGTCCCGCTCGTACACCTCGGGATGTTCCGCGGGCAGGCCCAGGTACCGCTCGGTGTAGGCGGTGTCGTAGTGCCGGAAGTCGGTCGGTGCGGCCCCGGCGGCGGCCGCCCGGTAGAGGTCCGGGCGGCGCAGCACCGCGAGGGCGGCCAGGTAGCCGCCGTAGGACCAGCCGCGGACGCCGACCCGGCCCAGGTCCAGGTCCGGGTGCCGTTCGCCGAGGGCGAGCAGCGCCGCGGCCTGGTCCTCCAGGGTGACGTCGGAGAAGCCCCGGTACACGGCGTGCGTGAAGGCGGGCGAGACGTACGGGGTGCCCCGGTTGTCGACGGTGACGACGGCGAAGCCCTGGTCGGCCCACCACTGCTTGGCCTGCCAGCGGACCGGCTCGGCGCTGATGTCCTGGTAGCCGGGGCCCCCGTAGGCGTCGACCAGCACGGGCAGCCTGCGGCCCGGGACGTGGTCGCGGGGCAGGACCAGCGCGGTGGGCACCCCGTGCTCGGTGACCCGTTCCAGGACGGGCACCACCCGGTACGGCAGCGGCGCGGACCGGTCGGCGGGGGTGAGGCGGCGGCCGTCGGCGGTGTGCAGGGTGCGGCGGATGCCGTCGGCGTCGGCGGAGGTCAGCAGCAGGGCGCCGGCGCCGGCGAGCGCGCCGTGCACACCGGGTCCGTCGGCGAGCGGGGTCGCCTCCCCGGTGTCGGGGTCCAGGAGGAGCACCTGCTGTTCGGAGGGGTCGCGCTGCCCGACCTCGACCAGCAGCCGGCCCCGGTGGATCCCGGCCACGCGGCGGATCTGGATCCCGTCGCCCGTCAGGGGCTTCCCGTCGACGGTCAGTGCGCGCGCGACCCCGCCGGGGGTGTCGGCGGAGGTCAGCATCCGCCCGTCGGGAAGCCGGGCCGGGGTGCCGGGCAGGGCGTCCACCCACCGCGGGTGCGTGGTGCGGGACAGCTCCCGGGTCCGGCCGGTGGCCGGGTCGGCGCCGATCAGCAGTACGGTCCGCTGGAGCCGGTCCTGGACGGTCAGCAGGATCTCGCCGTCGGATTCCCAGGACGCGTCGGACAGGTACGGGAAGGCCTCCGCGTCCAGGTCGAGGCGTACGGGTCGTCCCGGCCCGAGGACCCACAGCTCCACCTCGGCGTTGGGCCCGCCGGCCTCGGGGTAGGCGAAGTCCTCGGCGGGCAGGTGGGGCCGGGCCGGGTCGGTGAACCAACGCCGCTGGAGGGCGCCCTCGTCGACGCGGGCGGCGAGCAGGCGCACCCCGTCGGGGGCCCACCAGTGCCCGCGGGCGCGTCCGAGTTCCTCGGCGGCGGCGAACTCCGCGAGGCCCCAGCGGGCTCCGTCGTCCGGGCTGACCCGGCCGCCCGGGACGACGTGGAGGGCGTCGTCGGCGACGTACGCGGTGCGCGAGCCGTCCGCGTTGGGGCGGGGGTCCAGGGCGGGTCCGGCGACCGGGAGCTCCTCGGGGCCGCCGGCGCCGTCGCAGGTGACCGCGTACAGCCGCCCGTACAGCGGGAACACGGCGCGCCGGCCGTCGCCGGACAGGGCGTACGTGCCGATCCCGGCGGTCACGAGCCGGGTCCGCTCACGCAACCGGCGTTCGGCGACGGGGAGTTCGCCCGGCTCGGGGGAGAGGGCGCGGGGGTGGGCCAGGAGGGTCTCGGCGCCGGTGGTGGTGTCGAGGACCCACAGGCCGTCGAGGGGGTCGGTGGGGCCGTCCGAGCGGAGGAACCAGAGGAGGCGGCCGTCGTCACCGAACGAGAAGCCGTGCGGGGCGCCGTGGGTGAAGCGGGCCGTGGCGGCGGAGAGCCTGAGGAAATCGTCCATGCGAGGCAGTGTGTCATGTGAAATATCACATGGGATAGGTGACGTGGCCTAGGCCATTCGAGTGGTGACCCTTGTGCACCGGGCATAGCGTCGACTAGGTGGACCCGAACACACAGCCGACCAGCAACGGGACCGACGGCACGGTCCGGGGGAGCCGGCACGGGCCGGCGCTGCTCGTCATCGCCTCCTGCCAGCTCATGGTCGTTCTCGACATCACCATCGTGAACATCGCGCTGCCGCACATCCAGACGGACCTCGGCTTCTCCACCGAGAGCCTCTCGTGGGTCGTCAACGCCTACACCCTCACCTTCGGTGGCCTGCTCCTGCTCGGCGGCCGGGTCGGCGACATCCTCGGCCGCCGGCGCGTCTTCATCTTCGGCGTGCTCCTGTTCGGCCTCGCCTCCCTGCTCGGCGGATTCGCCCAGAACGAAGGTCAGTTGATGGCCGCCCGGGCCCTCCAGGGCGTCGGCGGCGCCATCGCCTCGCCCACCGCCCTCGCGCTGATCACCACCACCTTCCGCGAGGGCCCCGAACGCAACCGCGCCTTCGGCGTGTTCGCCGCCGTATCGGCCGGCGGCGGAGCCATCGGCCTGCTCGCGGGCGGCATCCTCGTGGAATGGCTCGACTGGCGCTGGGTCCTCTTCGTCAACGTCCCCATCGCCCTGTTCATCGCCCTCGCCACCCCGAAGGTCATCCGCGAATCCGCCCGCCACCCCGGACACTTCGACATCGCGGGCGCGCTGCTGTCCACCCTCGGCATGGTCGCCCTGGTCTACGGATTCATCCGCGCCTCCCAGGACGGCTGGCGCGATCCGATCACCCTCGGTTCCTTCGGGGCGGCCGTGGTGCTGCTGCTCCTGTTCGTCCTCAACGAGAGCCGCTCGCCGCAACCCATCACACCGCTGCACATGTTCGCCGACCGCAACCGGGCCGGCACCTACGGGATCATGCTCTTCCTAGCCTGCGCGATCTTCGGCATGTTCTTCTTCCTGACCCTGTTCGTGCAGAACGTCCTCGGCTTCAGCCCCTTGCGGGCCGGCCTCGCCTTCCTCCCCGTCAGCGTCATGATCGCGCTGGCGGCCGCCGTCACGTCCCAACTGCTGCCCAAGTTCGGGCCCAAACCCTTCATGGTCACGGGCGCCCTGTGCTGCGCGATCGGGCTGGCCTGGCTGACGCAGACCGACATCCACTCCACGTACCTGGGCAGCGTCCTCGGCCCGATGCTGATCTTCGCCACCGGCATGGGCCTGCAGTTCGTCTCCCTCACCCTGATGGCCCTGTCCAACGTCCCGGACCGGGAGTCGGGTGCGGCCTCCGGACTGCTCAACACGATGCAGCAGGTGGGCGGCTCGCTCGGCCTGTCGATCCTGGTCACCGTCTTCGGCACCGCCAGCCGCAACGAGGCCCGCGGCCAGGTCCCGGCCTTCCTGAACACCGCCGACCCCGAGCAGAAGGCCGCCTTCCTGCGCACGGGCCAACTCCCCGACCCGTGGGGCGACCAGGTCCTCACCTCCGGTGTCAGCGCCGCCTTCATCGTGGCGGCGCTGTTCACCCTGGTCGGCGCCGTCATCGCGCTGTTCGTGATCCAGGTCAGGCCCTCCGACCTGGCACGGCTCCAGGGCAACCACACCCCGACCGCCGTCCGCAAGGAGCCGGGTGGGTAAGGTCGGCGTCTGCTGATCACAGACACGGGGGAAACGATGTTCGGTTCGACTGCGCGGGGTGCCGCGACCACGCTCATGACCTTGACCCTGGCGGCGTTCACCGTTTCCTGCGGGGGCGGCGACGACGCGAAGGCCTCCTCTTCCGCCTCGGCTTCGGCGTCCGCCTCGGCGTCCGCATCGGCCTCCGACTCGCCGTCCGCCGGGGCCGCGCCCTCCGCGTCCGTCTCCCCGCCCGCCTCCGCCGGCCAGTCCCCGAAGGCCTCCGCGTCGGCCGCCGTGCCCGCCGCCTCCGGCGCCCCCGGCGAGGAGCCCGTCTCCCTCGTGCGCGACGCCTTCGCCGGCCTCCAGGCCACGCTGAACGACTCCTGCACGCCCGGCAACTGCGCGTACTTCCTCGGCCGGGTCCACGACGAGCTGCACCGCATGGACCGCGCGATGAAGGCCGACCCCAAGGGCCCGGGCCACTTCCCCGAGCCGATCAACCTGATCGCGAAGCTCGACAAGCAGCTCGGCGGCGACCGGAGCTTCGAGAACCTGAAGAAGAACCAGACGACCCTGATCGCCACCCGCGACAAGATCAACACCTGGATGCAGGGCCACCCGGACGACTACCGCTGACGACTACCGCCGACGCCCACGGGTGCCCCCGCGTACGCCCGACGGGTGCCGACCGGCGCCCGTCGACGTCCGCGCACGGCCCCCGAAAGGGGCCGCCGCCGCGGGATCAACCGGTCACGCGGCGGATCCGGCAGCGCGCGGGACCCCGCGTCTCCAAGGTGATCCCGGCACTCACCGGGACCTCAGCGTCCACGGCCTCGAACTCGTAGGCGCGCAGCATCATCGCCAGCGCGATCACGGACTCCAGCATCGAGAAGTGCTGCCCGATGCAGGCGCGCGGGCCGCCGCCGAAGGGGAACCAGGCGTAGCGCGGCCGTCCGGCCTCCGCCTCCGGGGTGAACCGGTCGGGGTCGAAGCGCTCCGGATCGGGCCAGTAGCGCGGGTGGCGGTGCGTCACCCACGGCGCGAGGATCACGTCGGCGCCGGCGGGGACGGTGTACCCGGCGATCTCCGTCGCCGCGACCGACTTGCGGCCGATCGCCGGCGCCGCCGGGTACAGCCGCATCGCCTCCTTCAGCACCCGGGTGAGGTACGGGAGCCGGTCGAGGTCGGCGGCCTCCGGCGTACGGTCGCCCAGGACGCGGACGATCTCCTCACGGGCCCGCGCCTGTTCCTCCGGGTGCCGACCGAGCAGGTGCAGGGCGAACGCCAACGAGGTGGCGGTCGTCTCGTGCCCGGCCAACAGGAAGATCAACACCTGGTCGCGCAGCTCGGCGGCGTCGAAGGCGCCGTCGTCCGCACTGCGCGCCTCTGCCAGCAGGGTCAACAGGTCCTCGCCCCGGCCGCCGCCCGCCGCCGCCCCGCGCCGCTCGGAGACGATCCGGTCGCAGACCGCGTACAGCTCCTCCAGCGCGGCGGCCGCCCGCCGGTTGCCCGGGGTCGGCCAGGACCGGGGGGCCTTCACGGGGGAGTAGCCGCGGCGCAGCACGTACTGCGTGATGACCGGAAAACACCGGTCGACGACGTCGGCGGTGGCGTCCGCGTCGGTGCCGAACAGGATCCTGGACACCGCCCGCAGGGCCAGGTGCGTCATCTCGTCGCGGACGTCGACGATGCCGTCCCGGGCCCCGGCCCAGGCGGCGATCGCCTCCCCGGTCTCAGCCACGACCGCCCCGGCGTACCCGTCCACCCGCCTGCGGGTGAAGAGGGGTTGCACCAGCCGGCGCTGGCGCAGGTAGTCCTCGTCCTGGCTGGTCAGCAGGCCGTTGCCGAAGGAGTCCCGGATCTCCTGGTAGAAGACGTTGTCCTTGCGGAAGTTGGCCGATTCCGTGGCCAGCACCTGCTGCGCGCCCTCCGCGGAGAACACGCAGTACAGCTCGGCGCGCAGCCCCGGCGGGCCGGCGGTGATCCGTACGACGTCACCGTGCCGCTCGCGGGCCCGCCGGTAGGTTCCGAGCGAGTCCGAGGTCAGGTCGAGGAGCGACCCGAGCAGCGGGACCCCCTCCAGCCCCGGAACCACGTTGCCCGCACTCGTCTCCACTGCCATGGCCGCCCCCTCGACGTCGTACCGAAGGGTCGATTCTGCCGTCCCGCCGCCGGGCCCGCCGAGGGTGGGCGGGGCGGCCGGCCGAATACCGACGTCGTCCGTCGCGGTCGGTGGCCGCCCCGGCGTCCGCGGACGCCCACCCGCCCCTACTTGTCGCAGGCGATGCCGTCCTTGTCCCGGTCGAGGGCGTCGCGGTACCCGGGCTGGCCGCGCCGGATGGGCGCCGCTCCGGCGGCCTTCGCGGCGTCGCAGTTCTTGTAGTAGGTGCCACCACCGCCACCGGTCGTGCCGGTGGTCCCACCCGTGGTCCCGCCGGTGCCCGTGCTGCCGGTCTTGGTCGGGGTCGGGGTCGGCTTGGCGGTCTTGGGCGCGGCCGTCGGGGCCGTAGGGGCCTTCGAGGGCCGCAGGGTGGCCCCGGCCTTGTCCGGACACGGGGTGCCGGGCGCGACGATCGACAACTCGACGGTGCTCGTGGCCGTCACCTCACTGCCGGCGGCCGGGGTCTGGAAGCAGACGTCCCACTGCGAACGGTCCGCGGGCAGGGTGACGCCGGTGTACGCGGCGCGGGTCTCGACCTTCGTGGTGACGACCTTCTTCACCTCCGTCTCGGCCGCGGCGAACTTGAGCCCGACGACGGCCGGCATGACCGGCTGCGCGGACGCGCTCGGCGAGGCCGGGGCACTGGCGGACGGCACGGACGACGCCTTCGCGTCCGCCCCCTTCTTCGGTGCGGTGTCCTCGCACCCGGTGAGCAACAGGGCAACGGCCCCTACGGCGCCGACTATGGCAACGCCCCGACGGTGAAACATGGTTGGACCCCCCAGGTCAACGATGTCAACGGTGTCAAACGCTGTGGAAACGAAAAACGCCGCAGTCTACTCGTGTCAGCCCCGTCGGGTCAGCCGCTTGGAGTCATATTCCACTGACATCACGCTCGCCGTCAGGGGGTCTCCATGTACGCCACGCGCCCCTCCCTGCGGGCGGCGTCGATCTCCTTGAGCCGCCCGAAGTTCACCGGGGTCATCAGCCCTTCCCACTCCTCCACGGAACGGACCCCGACCTCCCGGTGCTCCGCCGGATCCAGGACGATCGCGGAGATCTGCTCGTCCGTGAGCGTGCCCCCGTCGAAGACGAAGCCGATGTGGTTCGCCGGCCACGCCTCGCCCTGGTGCCCGATGAAGTGCGTACCGAGCAGCCGCGTCGGCCCGTCGAAGACGATCCCGGTCTCCTCCAGGCACTCCCGCACCGCGCACTGCCAGGGCGTCTCCCCGGGGTCCATGTTCCCGCCCGGCCACTGCCACTCCTCGTACGCGTGCACCGCCCGCAACTGCACCGGCCGCCCGGCGGCATCGGTGAAGTACAGGCAGGCGTAACTGGTCGCCCGAGCAATGGTCTGAACGTACTCCGCAGGCGGCAGCCACCCGTCGGCCATGGGGTTTCCCTTCGGTCGTGTGCTCCGTCCCCCCAGTCTGTCGGCCCCGGCGGCCGGACGTGCGCGGGCGGACCTTCTCCGCGCGCCCCGGCGCCCGGTGTCGAACGGCATGCCGAGCCGATGGCCTCCGTGCGGCCCTATCGGGATGCGACCGCGGTCGGGCTGGCCGGCCGCGAACCGGACGACTACGCCCGCATGCGGGCGGAGGTCCAGCGCCTCATCGGCACCCCCCGGAGCCCCAAGGGGCAGAACGTGGTCAGCTACGCCGACTACATCGCCGCCGGGCTGAAGGGCGAGTACGGTAACGCCTGGTCGATCCCGCCCGTCACGCTCTGGTGCCGTCGCCCGCTGACGATCGATCCCGCCACCGGCGCCTCTTACCTGCCGATCCGCAACGGACTGATCGCCATCGACGGCGAAACCCAGGTCACCGCCCTGCACCGGATCAAGAAGTACGCGGGCGCCTACGGTCTGAAGGACTTCGACTTCGAGGGCGCGATGACGTCGACCCCGACGACATCAAGGATGCCGAGCCGAACGCCGTCAAGCGGGAGACCGTCGAGGCGCTGAGCGCCATCATCCGGGACCACGCGGAGCTCTTCCACGCCAAGACCGCGATCACGGCTCCCGCCGTCCTCGCCGGCCTCGGAGCCACGGTGCACCGTCAAATGTCCTGGTCCAAGGAGACCCTCCCCGCCGGGCAGACCGTACGGGGCCTGCTGGAGGACGTCCGCTGGGAGCGGGAGGCCGACTACTGGGGCGGCGTCGCCGCCAAGGTCAACGACAAGGGCACGGTCAGCTGGGCCGGCGGCGCCCGTGACTCGGGACACAAGGTCTACGAGGCCCTGAACAACCCTGCTTCCGAAGTCGGCCGCCAGATCCGCGGCCTGCCGTACCAGCGCCAGAACGTCTGACCGCACGGCACGGTGCCCCCTCCCCGTTTGCGTCGGGGAGGGGGCGCTGCCATTTTGCACGAGTTCGATGCAACCTGCTCGTCACCCGCAGGCGGGTCAGATGTCGCGGAAGATCTCGATCTGGGCGCCCACCGAGTTGAGGCGTTCGGCGAGTTCCTCGTAGCCGCGGTTGATGACGTAGACGTTGCGCAGGACCGAGGTGCCCTCGGCGGCCATCATGGCGAGCAGGACGACCACGGCCGGGCGCAGGGCCGGCGGGCACATCATCTCCGCCGCGCGCCAGCGGGTCGGGCCCTCGACCAGGACGCGGTGGGGGTCCAGGAGCTGGAGGCGGCCGCCGAGGCGGTTGAGGTCGGTCAGGTAGATGGCCCGGTTGTCGTACACCCAGTCGTGGATCAGGGTCTGGCCCTGGGCGACGGCGGCGATGGCGGCGAAGAACGGGACGTTGTCGATGTTCAGCCCGGGGAACGGCATCGGGTGGATCTTGTCGATGGGGGCTTCGAGCTTCGACGGGCGGACCGTGAGGTCGACCAGGCGGGTGCGGCCGTTGTCGGCGACGTACTCGGCCGAACGGTCGTGGTCGAGGCCCATCTCCTCCAGGACCGCGAGCTCGATCTCCATGAACTCGATCGGGACCCGGCGGATCGTCAGCTCCGACTCGGTGACGACCGCGGCGGCCAGCAGGCTCATCGCCTCGACCGGGTCCTCGGAGGGGGAGTAGTCCACGTCGACGTCGATGTTCGGGACGCCGTGGACGGTGAGGGTGGTGGTGCCGATGCCCTCGACCTCGACGCCCAGCGCCTCCAGGAAGAAGCACAGGTCCTGGACCATGTAGTTGGAGGAGGCGTTGCGGATGACGGTGACGCCGTCGTGGCGGGCCGCGGCCAGCAGCGCGTTCTCGGTGACCGTGTCCCCGCGCTCGGTCAGCACGATCGGGCGGTCGGGGGAGACGCCGGCCTCCACCTGCGCGTGGTAGATGCCCTCGGTCGCGGTGATGTCCAGGCCGAAGCGGCGCAGGGCGATCATGTGCGGCTCGATGGTGCGGGTGCCGAGGTCGCAGCCGCCGGCGTAGGGCAGGCGGAAGTGGTCCATGCGGTGCAGCAGCGGGCCCAGGAACATGATGATGCTGCGGGTCCGGCGGGCGGCGTCCGCGTCCATGGCGTCCATGTCGAGGCGCGCCGGCGGGATGAGTTCCAGGTCGACGCCGTCGTTGATCCAGCGGGTGCGCACGCCGATGGAGTTCAGGACCTCCAGGAGGCGGTACACCTCCTCGATGCGGGCCACGCGCCGGAGCACCGTGCGGCCCTTGTTGAGGAGCGAGGCGCACAGCAGGGCCACGCACGCGTTCTTGCTCGTCTTGACGTCGATGGCGCCGGACAGGCGCCTGCCGCCGACGACGCGCAGGTGCATCGGACCGGCGTAGCCCAGAGAGACGATCTCGCTGTCGAGAGCTTCGCCGATTCGGGCGATCATCTCAAGGCTGATGTTCTGGTTGCCGCGCTCGATCCGGTTCACGGCGCTCTGGCTGGTGCCGAGGGCGTCCGCGAGCTGACTCTGTGTCCAGCCACGGTGCTGCCGGGCGTCACGGATGAGCTTGCCGATGCGTACGAGGTAGTCGTCTGCCATGGGTGCACGGTATCTCAGATATGAGATGCCGCTCGCGCTGGGTGTGGCAGACGGGTGTTACCGACCGTCAGATTCGCTCCCCGCCTCGCCGTGTGGCGGGTGCGTCCGGTGAGGCGGGAGGGGGTGCGGGCAGGGTGTGGGCGGGGGTGCGGGTGGGCGTCGAGCCGCTGTTCCCCAGGCATGTCGCGGAGTTGGGCCGGCCGCCCGTTCGGCTCCGGATGGCGTGTCGTGCGATATGCCGCATACGGGGTCCTATTGCGCAGACCGTGTCGAAGCCGAAGCCGAAGCCGAAGCCGAAGCCGCAGGGGGCGGGCGCCACGCGCCCGCCCGCCCCCGGCGGCTCAGCCCGTCGCGCAGCCGCAGGCGCGGTGACGGCCGCCGTGGACCGCCGTCGCCGAGACGGGGCGCGGACCCGACGCCGGCCGGGCCGCCGCCCGGGCCGAAGCCGCCTTCCCCGCCGCCGAATCCGCGTCGTGCACCACCCGACCGCCGACCAGGGTCAGTCGTACCTCCGTGCCGCTGATGTCGGCCACCGGGCAGCGCGTCACGTCGCGGTCCAGGACGACCAGGTCCGCCGCCCGGCCCCGCTCCACCGTCCCCGTCAGCCCCTCCTGGCGCAGTTGCCACGCGGTCCCGGAGGTGTGCATCCGCAGTACGCTGCTCCGCTCCAGTCCCTCCAGCTCCCGGTACAGCGGCCCCGAACCGTGGGCGCCCTGCCGGTCGATCGCCGTACGCAGCTGGTTCCACACCTGGAGGGCGTCCACGGGCCAGTCGGAGCCGCCGGACAGGCGCGCCCCGGCCCGCTCCAGGCTGCGCGCCGGGTACATCCACCGGTGCCGTCGCGGTCCGATGTACGGCAGCAGCGCCTCCATCGTCCAGGTGTCCCGCGCCGCCCACTGGAGCTGCATGCAGGCCGTCACGCCGAGTTGCGCGAAGCGCCGCAGGTCGGCCGGGTCCACGAGCTGGAGGTGCGCCACCGCGTTGCGCGGATCCCGCAGCCCGGTCGCCCGGCGCGCGTACGCGTACCCGTCCAAGGCGGTGCGGACCGCCCGGTCGCCCAACCCGTGGGCGTGCATCTGCCATCCCGCCGCGTTGAAGGCCGCGGTCAGCCGGCCGTAGTCCGCCGCCGAGGTGTACAGCTCGCCGCGGTTCGCCGTCGGCTTCCCCGCCCCGTCCAGGTACGGCTCCAGCAGCGCGGCCGTCTGCGCCGGGTGCTCGATCACCCCGTCCAGGAACACCTTCACCATCCCGAACCGCAGGCCCGGCACCCCCTCGAACTCCCGCCGCAGCCCCCGCGCGTACGCGAGCGCGGCCGACGGGTCCTTCGCCTGCGCGGCGTCGAGCCGGATCGCCGGGACGATCCGCTGCGGCAGCCGGCCGGCCCCCGCCAACTCCCGGTAGAGGTCCAGCTCGTGCCGGCCCACCAGGGCGTCCATCATGGTCGTGACCCCGGAGGCCGCCGCCAGCTCCAGCACCGCGGCGCAGGCCGCGACGAGTTCCGCCCGGGAGGGCTCCGGCACGTGCCGCTTCACCAGGTCCTGGGCGTCGTCCTTGAACACGCCGGTCGGCAGCCCGTCCGGACCCCTCACGATCCGGCCGCCCACCGGATCGGGGGTCGCGGCGGTGACGCCGGCGATGTCCAGGGCCCGCCGGTTCGCCCACAGGTTGTGCCCGTCGCCGCCGACCAGGATCACGGGCCGCCGGGTCGCCAGCGCGTCCAGCAGGGAGTGGTGCGGGACGGTTCCGGTCGGCAGCAGCCCTACCGGGTTCCAGTCCTCCACCACCAGCCAGCGGTCCGGCTCCGCCGCCGCGCCCCCGGTGTCCGCGAGGAAACCGGTGAGGATCGCCCGCAGCTCGACCTCCGTGGTCTCCGCTCCCTCCAGCGAGGGCCGCAGCGACCGGTCGCCGGCGCCCAGCGGGTGCACGTGGCCGTCGTGGATGCCGCTCATCACGGTGTTCCCGCGCGCGTCCACCGTCTCGGTGTCCCGGCCGACGTACCGGCGCAGCGCCGCGTCCGGCCCCACGGCCAGGATCCGGCCGTCCCGCCCGACCGCCACCGACCGGGCCGTGCCACCCGTGCCCCCCGGGCCGTCCTGCTCCACCCCGGTGAACACCCGGGCGTTGTGGATGACCAGAGCCGCCGAAGCGCGCCCCGAGGAGCCCGAAGTCGCCGCCGCGGCGGGCGTCGCGACCGCACCGAGCAGTCCCGCCGCCCCCGCCGCGCCGGCCGCCGCGAGGAGCCCGCGCCGCGACAGGGCGGCGGACGGGGCGGAGGGCGGGGCGGACGCGGTCGGCAACACGGGCGCGGACGTGGGCGCGGAAGCGGAGGAGGTGGGGCGGGGCAGGGGCAGAGGTGTCGTCATGGCCGCTCCGAACGGAACAGAAGGGATCGGTGGATGTGGCGAGGACAGGACACTCCTTGATTAAGCCCGTAACCAGTACCCGTCCCGCCCGACGGATTCCGCAGCAGCAGCAGCAGCCCGCGCCGCCGCCGCAGCCCCCGCCGCAGCACCACCAGCCGCCGCCCCCCGCCACCCACCCACCCATCCATCCGTACGATGGCCGCGTGCCTGGACCGGGACCGACCATCGCCGACATCGCGCGCGCCGCCGAGGTCTCCACCGCGACCGTCTCGCACGCCCTCAACGGCACCGGCCGGCTCGGCGAGGGCACCCGCCGCCGGGTTCGCGAGACCGCCGCCGCCCTCGGGTACGGAGCCCGCCGCGGCCCCCGTACCCGCACCCTCGGCGTGGCCGTCACCACCTACGCCGGCTCGGCGTGGGACTTCGCCGGGGTCGCCTACTTCTCCCGCCTGCTCACCGCCGCAACCTCCGCCGCCCACGCCCGCGGCTACGCGCTGACCACCCTGCCCGCCGACCGGGGCGCCGAGCCCCTCTGGCACACCCTCGCCGTCGACGGGATGCTGCTGCTCGACAGCCCGGACGGCGACCGGGTGCTGCGGGCCCTGCGGGCGCGCGGACTCCCGGTGGTCTTCGACGGCCGCCCCACCGACCCGCGCCCCGGTGACATATGGGTGGACAACGACCACGCCGCCACCACCCGCGAGGTGCTGGACCACCTCGCCGCGTCCGGGGCCCGACGGATCGCCCTGCACTCGGGCTACGGCCGGGAGTTCTACACCGGGGCCGTCACCTCGGCCTACGAACAGTGGTGCGCGGAGCGCGGCCGCAAGGCCCGGATCGTCCTCTTCGACCCCGAGGACACGGCGGGGCGCGCCTTCGACGCCGCTTTCGCCGCGCCGGGCCGTCCCGACGCCGTCTACAGCGTGTATGACCCGGGCGGCCGCCAGGTGCTGGCCGCCGCCGAGCGCCACGGGATCCGCACGCCCCGGGACCTGCTTCTGGTCTGCGCGAGCGAGGATCCCGCGTACGAGGCGTCCGAACCTCCCGTGACGACCGTCACGCTGTGCCCCGAGCGGATTGCCGTGACGGCGGTGTCCGCGCTGGTCACACTGATCGAATCAGGGCATGCGGAATCCCCGGGTCAGCGCACGGTGGGGGCAGGACTGAGGGTGCGTGCCTCGTCCCTTCCCCCGGACATGTACTAGAGTTATCTCGACATCGAGATAACTGCCCAAGGCGTACCGCAGCCGTCCCGCCGGTAAGGGTTACCTAACTTAGCCTCACCTTAGCGGATTGGCCAGAGCGCCACACGGCAGGATTGCGGTAATACGCGCGAAATCATGCATGAAGGAGACTGTCGTGTCGGCGAACAGCTTCGACGCCCGCAGCACGCTGCAGGTGGGCGACGAGTCGTACGAGATCTTCAAGCTGGACAAGGTCGAGGGCTCCGCCCGCCTTCCCTACAGCCTGAAGGTCCTGCTGGAGAACCTGCTCCGCACCGAGGACGGCGCGAACATCACCGCCGACCACATCCGGTCGCTCGGCAACTGGGACTCGCAGGCCCAGCCCAGCGAGGAGATCCAGTTCACGCCGGCTCGCGTGATCATGCAGGACTTCACCGGCGTCCCCTGCGTCGTCGACCTCGCCACCATGCGCGAGGCCGTGAAGGCCCTCGGCGGCGACGCCTCCAAGATCAACCCGCTGGCCCCGGCCGAGCTGGTCATCGACCACTCGGTCATCGCCGACAAGTTCGGTACCCGCGAGGCGTTCGCCCAGAACGTGGAGCTGGAGTACGGCCGCAACAAGGAGCGCTACCAGTTCCTGCGCTGGGGCCAGACCGCCTTCGACGAGTTCAAGGTCGTCCCCCCGGGCACCGGCATCGTGCACCAGGTCAACATCGAGCACCTGGCCCGCACGGTCATGGTCCGCAACGGCCAGGCGTACCCCGACACCCTCGTCGGCACCGACTCGCACACCACCATGGTCAACGGCCTGGGCGTGCTGGGCTGGGGCGTCGGCGGCATCGAGGCCGAGGCCGCGATGCTCGGCCAGCCGGTCTCCATGCTGATCCCGCGCGTCGTCGGCTTCAAGCTGACCGGCGAGCTGCCCGCCGGCACCACCGCCACCGACCTCGTGCTGACCATCACCGAGATGCTCCGCAAGCACGGCGTCGTCGGCAAGTTCGTCGAGTTCTACGGTGAGGGCGTCGCCGCCACCTCCCTCGCGAACCGCGCCACCATCGGCAACATGTCGCCGGAGTTCGGCTCCACCGCCGCGACGTTCCCGATCGACGACGAGACGCTGAAGTACCTGCGCCTCACGGGCCGCGACGCCCAGCAGGTCGCCCTGGTCGAGGCGTACGCCAAGGAGCAGGGTCTGTGGCTGGACCCGGCCGCCGAGCCGGACTTCTCCGAGAAGCTGGAGCTCGACCTCTCCACGGTCGTCCCCTCCATCGCCGGCCCGAAGCGCCCGCAGGACCGCATCGTCCTCGCGAACGCCGCCGAGCAGTTCGCCGTGGACGTGCGCAACTACGTCAGCGACGACGAGGAGGCCGGCAAGGAGTCCTTCCCGGCGTCCGACGCCCCGGCGTCCTCCAACGGTGTGCCCACCAAGCCCACCCCGGTGACCCTGGCCGACGGCACCTCCTTCGAGATCGACCACGGCGCCGTCACCGTCGCCGCGATCACCTCCTGCACCAACACCTCGAACCCCTACGTCATGGTCGCCGCGGCGCTCGTGGCCAAGAAGGCGTCCGAGAAGGGCCTGACCCGCAAGCCGTGGGTCAAGACCACCCTGGCCCCGGGCTCGAAGGTCGTCACCGACTACTTCGACAAGGCCGGTCTGACCCCGTACCTCGACAAGATGGGCTTCAACCTCGTCGGGTACGGCTGCACCACCTGCATCGGCAACTCCGGTCCGCTGGACGAGGAGATCTCGAAGGCGATCAACGAGGCCGACCTCGCGGTCACCTCGGTCCTCTCGGGCAACCGCAACTTCGAGGGCCGCATCAACCCCGACGTCAAGATGAACTACCTGGCCTCCCCGCCGCTGGTCGTCGCGTACGCCATCGCGGGCTCCATGAAGGTGGACATCACCAAGGACGCGCTGGGCACCGACCTCGACGGCAAGCCGGTCTTCCTGGCCGACATCTGGCCGTCGGAGGCCGAGGTCAACGACGTCGTGGCGAACGCCATCGGCGAGGACATGTTCAACAAGTCCTACCAGGACGTCTTCGCGGGCGACGCCCAGTGGCAGGCGCTGGAGATCCCGACCGGCAACACCTTCGAGTGGGACCCGCAGTCCACCTACGTGCGCAAGCCCCCGTACTTCGAGGGCATGACGATGGAGACCACCCCGGTCTCCGACATCGCCGGCGCGCGCGTGCTGGCGAAGCTGGGCGACTCGGTCACCACCGACCACATCTCCCCGGCCGGCGCGATCAAGGCCGACACCCCGGCCGGCAAGTACCTCACGGAACACGGCGTCGAGCGCCGCGACTTCAACTCGTACGGTTCCCGCCGCGGCAACCACGAGGTCATGATCCGCGGTACCTTCGCCAACATCCGCCTGCGCAACCAGATCGCCGCGGGCACCGAGGGCGGCTTCACCCGCGACTTCACCGTCGAGGGCGCGCCGGTCTCCTTCATCTACGACGCCTCCCAGAACTACCAGGCCGCCGGCATCCCGCTGGTCATCCTGGCGGGCAAGGAGTACGGCTCGGGCTCGTCCCGCGACTGGGCCGCCAAGGGCACCGCGCTGCTCGGCGTCAAGGCCGTCATCGCCGAGTCCTACGAGCGCATCCACCGCTCCAACCTGATCGGCATGGGCGTCCTGCCCCTGCAGTTCCCCGAGGGCGCCACCGCGGCCTCCCTGGGCCTCACCGGCGAGGAGACCTTCTCCTTCACCGGTGTGGAGGAGCTGAACAACGGGACCACCCCGCGCACCGTCAAGGTGACCACCGACACCGGAGTGGAGTTCGACGCGGTCGTGCGCATCGACACGCCGGGTGAGGCGGACTACTACCGCAACGGCGGCATCATGCAGTACGTGCTCCGCAACCTCATCCGAGGCTAAGGGCGCGCCGGGCGGAGCGATCCGCCCGCGATCGGCACCATAGGGCCGTATCCCCGTACAAGGGGATACGGCCCTTCCGTTTGCTCGGGGCTCTCCTGGGGGAGCAGGCCAGGTGACGGTGAGGTCTCAACTCGGAAAAGCCGGGGACGATCCTTGTGCGCGATCTTGCTCAGCCGAGCGGAAGTGGACTATACCTGTGCCCGTCCGGACCACCGCGAAATGAGCGGCTCCGGACCGGGGGACGGCGGGGACCTGCGGCGATGCCGCATGCACGGGAACTGCCGTGTCTTCCCGCCGCCTTCACACTCCTGACGAAGGCGAGGACTTGAGCATGGGATCCACCTCCGCCCACGGCGAGAACAGCACCGGTGAGGGCCTCGGCCGCCGGGACCTGATCAAGCGCTCCGCGGCACTCGGCCTGATCGCCGTCCCGACGATGAGCTTCCTGTCCGCGTGCGCCTCCGGCGGCGAGGCGGCCCCGAAGGGCAACGAGTCCAAGGCCGCCACCTCCCCGGAGAACCCCTTCGGCGTCGCGAAGGGCGGCAAGCTGGAGGTGGTCGTATTCAAGGGCGGATTCGGTGACGACTACGCCAAGGCCTGGGAAGCCGCCTTCGACAAGAAGTGGGGCACCACCAGCTCCCACCTCGGCACCCAGGAGATCACAGCCAAACTCCAGCCGCGCTTCAACGGCGGCAACCCGCCGGACGTCGTCGACGACGCCGGCGCCCAGCAGATCAAGCTGGACGTGCTCTTCAAGGGCGGCCAGCTCGCCGACCTCACGCAGGTGCTCGACGCCCCCTCCCTCGACGACCCCGCCAAGAAGGTGCGCGACACCCTCATCAAGGGCACGATCGAACAGGGCACCCAGGGCGGCAAGTTCGTCGCCCTGAACTACGTCTACACCGTCTTCGGCCTCTGGTACTCCGGCAAGCTCTTCAAGGAGAAGGGCTGGACGGCGCCGAAGACCTGGGACGAGTTCCTCGCCGTGTGCGCCAAGGCCAAGGAGGCCGGCATCGGCGGCCTCGCCCACCAGGGCAAGTACCCGTACTACATCAACGTCGTCATCATGGACCTGATCGCCAAGAAGGGCGGTCTGGAGGCCATGAAGGCCATCGACAACCTGGAGCCGAACGCCTTCGAGGGCAACCCGGCGGCCCTGGCCGCGGTCGAGGCGGTCTACGAGGTCGTCGAGAAGGGCCTCCTGATGCCGGGCACCAACGGCCTCACCCACACGGAGTCCCAGACCGCCTGGAACCAGTACAAGGCCGCCTTCATCCCCTCCGGTTCCTGGCTGGAGAACGAGCAGCTGAAGCAGACCCCGGAGGACTTCGACATGAAGTTCCTGCCGATGCCCGTACTGGCCGACAGCAAGCTCCCCGTCGAGGCCATCCGGGCCGGCGCCGGCGAGCCCTTCATCGTCCCGGAGAAGGCCGCCAACAAGGCCGGTGGCCTGGAGTTCCTGCGCTCGATGCTGTCCCGCGAATGGTCGACGATCTTCGCGCAGCAGGCCAACTCGCTCACCGTCGTCAAGGACGGAGTGGACCCCGGCGTCAAGCTGCGGCCCGGCACCCAGTCCGCCGTCGAGGCCCTCAAGGGCGCCGGGGACAACACGTTCAACTACCTGTACACCGAGTGGTACAGCGAGATGGGCACCGAGATCGAGAACGCGTCCAACGAGCTGATGGCCCAGCGCATCCAGCCCAAGGAATGGATCAAGCGGGCCCAGGCCGCGGTGGACAAGGCGGCCAAGGACCCGAATGCCAAGAACAACAAGCGAAGCTGACACCGCGTCCACCGGGCACCCGGAACCATCAGGGACGGACACCATGAGCCAAGTAGCCACGAGCAGGGGACGGGGCGGCTTCATCGCCGGATTCCTCGTCCTGCCCCTCGCGCTGTACCTGACCTTCGTCATCTGGCCGTACATCCAGACGTTCGGCTATTCCTTCACCAACTGGTCGGGCCAGTCACCGACGTTCGAGCTCGTCGGGCTGGACAACTACTCGGCGCTGATGAAGGACGAGGTCTTCCTCGGGGCCCTGTGGCACAACCTGCTGCTCCTGGTGTTCGTCCCCGCGGTCACCATCCTGCTCGCCCTCTTCTTCGCCTTCATGGTGAACGCGGGAGGGCGCAGCGGGGCCGGTGGTGTCAGAGGGGTGCGAGGATCGGCCTTCTACAAGATCGTCTACTTCTTCCCGCAGGTCCTCTCCCTCGCCATCCTCGCGGTGCTGTTCGGCGCCGTGTACCGCAGTGACGAGGGCGGCCTGCTGAACGGCTTCCTCACCCGGATCGGCGTCGTCGACCCGGCCCACCCCATCGAATGGCTCAACGAGCCCGACCTGGTGCTCTGGTGCCTGCTGCTCGTGGTCGTGTGGCACGGCGTCGGCTTCTACCTGGTCCTCTTCTCGGCGGCCATGCAGTCCGTACCGAGGGACATCTACGAGGCCGCCCTGCTGGACGGCGCCGGCCGCGCCCAGACCTTCGTCAAGGTCACGCTGCCGCTGCTCTGGGACTCCGTACAGACCTCGGCGGTCTACCTGGGCATCGCCGCGATGGACATGTTCGTCCTCGTGTCGACCATGACCTCGGGCCAGTTCGGCGGCGGACCCGACCACCACAGCGAGGTCATGGCCACGGTCCTGATGCGCAACTTCCTCTACTTCGGCAAGAGCGGATACGCCTGCGCCATGGGCGTGGTCATGCTGATCCTGACCCTGATCCTTTCCCTTGTCACGCTGCGCGCCACCCGCCGCGAGCGCATCGAGTTCTGAGCGGGAGACACGATGACCACAGTGATCAAGGCCCCCGGTGAGGCCGCGGCCGAGAAGTCCGGCGGCAGCGGCCGCCCCAAGGGGGGCGGGAGCCGCACCTCCGACGGCATGGTGCTCAACGTCTTCTCGCACGGCTTCCTGGCCGTCTGGGCGATACTGATCGTCCTGCCGCTGATCTGGCTGACGCTCGGGTCCTTCAAGACGGACTCGCAGATCGGCGGATCGGCCCTCAGCTGGCCCTCGAACTGGAACTTCGACGCCTTCGGGCGCGCCTGGGACAAGGGCATCGGCGACTACTTCACCAACACGCTCATCGTGATGGTGTTCTCGGTGCCGCTCACCATGCTGCTGGGTTCCATGGCGGCGTACGTCCTGGCCCGGTACCCCTTCAAGGGCAACCGGATCATCTACTACTTCTTCGTCAGCGGGGCCATGTTCCCGGTGTTCCTGGCGCTGGTCCCGTTGTTCTTCATGGTCAAGCGCCTGGACATGCTGAACAGCTACCAGGGTCTGATCCTCGTCTACGTCGCCTACTCGATGCCGTTCACCGTCTTCTTCATGCACTCCTTCTTCCGCACCCTGCCGACGGCGGTGCACGAGGCGGCGGTGATCGACGGGGCCTCCGACACCCGGATCTTCTTCCAGGTGATGCTGCCGATGGCCAAGCCCGGCCTGATCAGCGTGGGGATATTCAATGTCCTGGGCCAGTGGAACCAGTACATCCTGCCCTCCGTGCTGATGCAGCCCCAGAGCGGATCGGACCCCGAGCGGTACATGCTCACCCAGGGCCTGATCCAACTCCAGTACCAGATGGGGTACGAGACGGACCTGCCGGTGCTGTTCGCCGGCGTGACCATCGCGATGATCCCGATGCTGGTGGTCTACCTGTCCTTCCAGCGCCAGATCCAGGCGGGACTGACCTCCGCGACCCTCAAGTAGCGGCGGCTCACGCCCGGTCCGGCAGCACCGACCAGCCGACCGCCGAGACCGCCGGGTCGAGCGAGAGGCTGCTCACGGCCTCCTCCAACGTCCGGCCCCGCGTCCCCTCGGCGGTCAGCAGCGCCGATACGGTGACCAGGCCGCCGGCCGGCCCGTCCTGGCTGCGGATCTCCCGCAGCTGGTACCCGGGCCGGCCCAGCGCGTCCACCACCCGGTGGCGGACGCGGGCCTCCTCCGCCTCCAGGCACACCGCCTCGAAGTGGTAGTCGGCCGCCACCTCCGCCCCGCCGCGCGGCTCGCGGTCCAGGCGCCGGCCCAGCGGGCGCAGCAGGAGGTTGGTCCCCACCACGCCCGCCGTGCCGAAGGCGGCCAGGACGAACAGGCCCGTACCCGCGAGGCAGCCCACGGCCGCCGAGCACCACAGGGTGGCGGCCGTGTTCAGGCCCCGGACGCCGAGCCCGTCCCGCATGATCACTCCGGCGCCGAGGAAGCCGATCCCGGAGACGACCTGGGCGGCGACCCGGGAGCCGTCGTAGGTCACCTCGGAGACGCTCCCGAGGAACCCGTACCGCGAGAGCAGCACGAACAGCGCGGCCCCGCCCGCGACCAGGGCGTTCGTACGCAGTCCCGCGAGCCGGGCCCGCCACTGCCGTTCCAGGCCGATCAGCGCGCCGAAGCCGAGCGCGGCGCCGAGGTGTCCGGCCATCTCCCATTCACTGAGCAGTCTCATCGGCCCGTCCTCCTTTCCGGTGCCCGTTGCCCGTTGCCCGCTACAGCCAGGTGCCGAAGCGGCGGATGTAGCGGGTCTTCACGAACTGGGTGAGCGTGCAGTACGCGAGCAGGACGCCGATCAGCCACGGGAAGTAGCTCGCCGGCAGGGCCACGAAGCCCAGCGAGGCGGCCAGCGGGGAGAAGGGCAGCCACAGGCCGGTCAGCACCGCGAGGACCGTCATCACCATCACCGGCCACGAGGCGCGGGACTGGATGAAGGGGATCCTGCGGGTACGGATCATGTGGACCACCAGGGTCTGCGAGAGCAGGCCCTCGACGAACCATCCGGACTGGAAGAGCGCCTGGTGCGCCTCGCTGTTCGCGGCGAACACGTTCCACATGATCACGAACATGGCGATGTCGAAGATCGAGCTGATGGGGCCGATGGTGACCATGAAGCGGAAGATGCCCTTGGCGTCCCAGTTGCGGGGCTTGCGCAGGTACTCCGCGTCCATCCGGTCCCAGGGCGTCGCCAGCTGGGAGATGTCGTAGACCAGGTTCTGCACCAGCAGCATGATCGCGAGCATCGGCTGGAAGGGGATGAACGCGCTCGCCACCAGCACCGAGAAGACGTTGCCGAAGTTCGACGACGCGGTCATCTTGATGTACTTGATCGTGTTGCCGAAGGTGGTGCGGCCCTGGACGACACCCTGCTCCAGGACGGTCAGGTCCTTCTCCAGCAGGATGATGTCCGCCGACTCCTTGGCGATGTCGACCGCGGTGTCGACCGAGATGCCGACGTCGGCGTCCCGCAGGGCGGCCGCGTCGTTGATCCCGTCCCCGAGGAAGCCGACGGTGTGCCCCTCGGCCTGCAGGGCCCGCACGATGCGGGCCTTCTGGACGGGGTTGGCCTTGGCGAAGACCGTCGTACGGGCGGCCAGCGCGCGCAGCGCCGTGTCGTCGAGGGCGTCCACCTCGGCGCCCGAGACCACGTGGCCCACCTCGATGCCGACCTCGGCGCAGACGCGGGCCGCGACGAGCTCGTTGTCCCCGGTGACCACCTTGACCGCGATGCCCTTGTCGGCGAGGCCCTGAAGGGCGGCGGCGGCGGAGGCCTTCGGCGGGTCGAGGAAGGCGAGGAAGCCGACCAGGGTCAGCCGGTCCTCGTCCGCGACGGTGTAGGTGTCGCGCGGTTCGGCGACGGTGCGGGTGGCGACGGCGAGGACCCGAAGGCCCCGCCGGTTGTTGTCCTCGGCGATCCGCGCCACGTGCCGGCGCAGCTCCGCGGTCAGTTCGGTCCGCTCGCCGCGGTCCGTCATGTGCGTGCACAGGCCGAGGACCTCCTCGACGGCACCCTTGGTGATCATGACGTGTTCGGCGCGGGCGGGGCCGGCCGCGAGGCCGTTGCGGTTCAGGACCACCGTCATCCGGCGCCGGGCGAAGTCGAAGGGGATCTCGTCGACCATCGAGAACCGTGCGTCGACGACAACCTCCTCGGCCTCGTCCACGCGGTCGATGACGGCCCGGTCCATGAGGTTCCGCAGACCCGTCTGGAAGTGGGCGTTCAGGTAGCCGTACTCCAGGACCTCGGTGTCCTCGTCGCCGTGGACGTCGAGGTAGCGGTCCAGGACGATCCGATCCTCGGTGAGGGTGCCGGTCTTGTCCGTGCACAGGACGTCCATCGCGCCCAGGTTCTGGATCGCGTTCAGCCGCTTGACGACCACCTTGCGGCGGGACATCGCCACCGCGCCGCGGGCCAGGTTCGCGGAGACCACCATCGGCAGCATCTCGGGGGTCAGGCCCACCGCGACGGCGATGCCGAAGAGGAAAGCCTCGTTCCAGTCGCCCTTGGTCAGACCGTTGATCATGAAGACGATCGGGACCATCACCAGCATGAAGCGGATCAGCAGGAAGCTGACCTTGCGCACCCCGGTGTCGAAGTTGGTCTGCGGACGCTCGCCGACGAGCGAGCCGGCCATGGAGCCGAACCAGGTGTCCGCGCCGGTGGCCACGACCACGCCGGTCGCTGTCCCGGACGTGACCGAGGTCCCCATCAGGCAGAGGTTGTCGGCCTCGACGGGATCGACGGCGACGGTCGTGCCCGGGTCGTCCGCCCTGATGTCGGCCTTGGCGACCGGCAGCGACTCCCCGGACAGGGCGGCCTGGGAGACCATCAGGTCCTTGGCGGCGACGAGCCGCAGGTCGGCCGGGATCAGGTCGCCCGCGGCCAGCTTCACGAGGTCGCCCGGGACCACCTGGTCCATGGGGACCTCGAAGGTGGTCGGCGCGGAACCGCTGCCGGCCCGGCGCTGCACCGCGCAGGTGGTGGTGACGAGCTGCTTCAGGGCGTCGGCGGCGCGGCCGGAGCGGAACTCCTGCCAGAAGCGGAGCAGCCCGCTGATCCCCACCATCACGGAGAGGATGACGACGCCCGGGTCGGCCGGGTCCTGCCAGAACATGACGGCGGCGAGGAAGACCAGGACCCCGATGAAGGGGTTCCAGTACGCCTTCGCGAGCTGGACCGGCCAGCGGGGGGCGCGCTCCCGGGCCACGACGTTGGCGCCGTGCCGCTCCAGGCGCAGCGCCGCCTCGGCGTGGGTGAGTCCGGCGCGGGAGGTGTCGAGGTCCTGGAGGACCTGGACGCCCGTGCGGGCGCCGAGCGCGGACAGGCGCTCGCCGACGAGGCGGGTTCCCGCCTCCAACTCGGCGGCCTTGCGCTCGCGGCGGGTCCGGCCCGGCGGCGCGAGCTTGGTGGGGGTACGAGGGGTGAGCATGGTCATGACGAATACCTCCCTCCACGGTGTCCGGGCAGCGCGGAGCCGCGCGGTCACGTGGAGTGATCATGGGTCGGCGCGAAGCGGCCGCGAAGGGCTCGGTGCGCCGGTGGGCATGGATGACGCGGCCCCGGCACGTGAGTGCAGGGCATGCGGAAGGAGTGGAGCGGTGCCTCAATGGAAGGGGCACGGGAACGGCGCGGGCGCCGCCGTGCTCATCCGGTGGAGGGCCGGCCGATCGGAAGGGTCAGCCGAGCAGGGCACTGCGAGGACTTCGATCGGGACTCATCCCGAACACCTCCTCGCGTAGCGCCGTCATTGCGGGCGCCCGGTCCGGCCGGAAAGGCCGCAGAGGACCGGCGCCTCAGCGACCGTAACACGATCCGGGAGGTACCCGATCATCCTTTTGGTCACCGGTGTCCTTTTCGTGCTGCGTCAGCCTCTTGACGTGTGGAGGCCCAAAGGCTCGACTTAAGGTTCACAAGTTGGAGAGACGCCGGTGTCTCGGAGCGCTCAGCCGCGACGGCCGGCCAGGGGGGCGACGGCTCGCCGTCGCTTATGGGCAGGAGTGGATGAGTCGTGCAGACTCCCGGATCGCAGTCCTCGCTGCATCGCGCGAATCTGGAACGGGTCGTGCGGGCCGTGCGGCTCGCCGGTTCGCTGACCCAGGCGGAGATCGCCCGTGCCACCGGACTGTCGGCGGCCACGGTCTCCAACATCGTCCGCGAGCTCAAGGAGGCCGGGACCGTCGAGGTCATCGACACCTCGGCCGGCGGCCGCCGGGCCCGCAGCGTCTCGCTCAGCGGGGACGCGGGGATCGTGATCGGCGTGGACTTCGGCCACACCCACCTGCGGGTGGCCGTCGGCAACCTCGCGCACCAGGTGCTGGCCGAGGAGTCCGAGCCGCTCGACGTGGACGCGTCCTGGGTGGAGGGCTTCGACCGGGCCGAGGCACTGGTCGGACGGCTGATCGAGGGCGTCGGCGTGGGCCGGGACAAGGTCATCGGCGTGGGTCTCGGCGTGCCGGGACCCATCGACGTGGAGTCCGGCACGCTGGGCTCCACCGCGATCCTGCCCGGCTGGGCCGGGATCAACCCGCGCCAGGAGCTCTCGCAGCGCCTGGGCGTGCCGGTCTACGTGGACAACGACGCGAACCTCGGCGCGCTGGGCGAGTTGGTCTGGGGCAGCGGCCGGGGGGTCAAGGACCTGGCCTACATCAAGGTCGCCAGCGGTGTCGGCGCGGGGCTGGTGATCAACGGCCAGATCTACCGGGGACCCGGCGGCACGGCCGGCGAGATCGGGCACATCACCCTCGACGAATCGGGCCCCGTCTGCCGCTGCGGCAACCGCGGTTGCCTGGAGACCTTCGCCGCGGCCCGCTACGTGCTGCCGCTCCTGGAGAGCAGCCACGGACCGGACCTGACGATGGAGCGGGTGGTCGAGCTGGCCCGCGAGGGGGACCCCGGCTGCCGTCGGGTCATCACCGACGTCGGCCGGCACATCGGCAGCGGCGTGGCCAGCCTCTGCAACCTCTTGAACCCGAGCCGCGTGGTGCTCGGCGGCTCGCTCGCGGAGGCCGGGGAGTTGGTCCTGACGCCCATCCGCGAGTCCGTCGGGCGGTACGCGATCCCCAGCGCGGCCCGGCAGTTGTCGGTCCTCACGGGGTCGCTGGGGGGCCGCGCGGAGGTGCTCGGCGCACTGGCCCTCGTCCTCAGCGAGATGGGCGATTCGACGCTTTTGGCGGAAAATGGCATAGGGGTGCGAGCGCCTGCCGTCATGTCTTCAGTTAGATAACGGATGGCACCGTTGTCATCTCGTTAAGGATTCACTCCTTGACGGCAAACTTGCGGCCGGGGTTGACTCACATCCACCTCGGCCGCAGTGTTGCGGCCTCGTCAGGGAGGTTCAAGTAATGAACACGCGTATGCGTAGAGCCGCCGTAGCCGTCGCCGCCGGTGCCATGGCCGTTTCGCTGGCCGCCTGTGGAAGCGCCAAGGAGGCCGGTGACGCTCCGAAGGACTCCGCCGCCGCCGGTGACGCGATCAAGATCGGTCTGCTCCTGCCGGAGAACCAGACCGCTCGCTACGAGAAGTTCGACAAGCCGCTGATCGAGAAGAAGATCGCCGATCTCACCGGCGGCAAGGCCGAGGTCGTCTACGCCAACGCCAAGCAGGACGCGACCACGCAGAACTCCCAGGTCGAAACGATGATCACCAACAAGGTGAACGCGCTGATCATCGACGCCGTCGACGCCAAGGCCATCGCGGGTTCGGTCAAGAAGGCCAAGGACGCCGGCATTCCGGTCGTCGCCTACGACCGCCTCGCCGAGGGCCCGATCGACGCCTACACCTCCTTCGACAACGAAGAGGTCGGCAAGGTCCAGGGCAAGGCCCTGCTGGAGGCGCTGGGCGACAAGGCCAAGGACGGCCAGATCGTCATGATGAACGGCTCCGTCACCGACCCGAACGCCGCGCTGTTCAAGAAGGGCGCCCACTCCGTCCTCGACGGCAAGGTGAACATCGGCAAGGAGTACGACACCAAGGAGTGGAAGCCGGAGAACGCCAACACCAACATGGCGGGCGCGCTCTCGGCCCTCGGCAAGGACAAGGTCGTCGGCGTCTACTCCGCCAACGACGGCATGGCCGGCGGCATCATCACCGCCCTCAAGGCGGCCGGCCTGTCCCCCCTGCCCCCGGTCACCGGCCAGGACGCCGAACTCGCCGGTGTGCAGCGGATCGTGTCGGGCGAGCAGTTCATGAGCGTCTACAAGCCGTACGCCCCCGAGGCCGCGGCCGCCGCCGAGATGGCCGTCGCCCTCGCCAAGGGCGAGAAGATCGACGGGATCATCAACCAGAAGGTCGACAGCCCGACCTCCAAGGGTGTTCCGTCCGTCCTGATCCCGGTCGTCTCGCTGACGAAGGACAACATCAAGGACACCGTCGTCAAGGACGGCGTCTACACGGTCGAAGAGATCTGCGCCGACAAGTACGCGGCCGCCTGCGCCACCCTCGGCCTCAAGTAGGCCCCGTCGCCCCCGGCTCCGGCCGGGGCGGCCCCCCGCGCCTGCCCGGCGCCCCGCCCCAACTTCCCGCCACCCGCGGGGCGCCGGGCAGAAACGTTTCTCGTACTTCCCCCGCTTTCGCGACCTCGTGTCGTTCCCCATCCGCCCCGCTCCTGCTCTTTTGCACGACATCCCCGCCGGTCAGGCGGCGAAGGAGATGGTTCATGTGTCCGCTGCGCCCGTGCTGGCGTTGCGAGGGGTCTCGAAGAGGTTCGGTGCCGTCCAGGCCCTGACCGACGTAGAACTCGAGATCCACTCCGGTGAGGTGGTCGCCCTCGTCGGCGACAACGGCGCCGGCAAGTCCACGCTGGTCAAGACGATCGCCGGCGTGCACCCCATCGATGACGGCGTCATCGAGTGGCAGGGCCGCCCGGTCTCCATCAACAAGCCCCACGACGCCCAGAACCTGGGCATCGCGACGGTCTACCAGGACCTCGCGCTGTGCGACAACATCGACGTCGTCGGCAACCTCTTCCTGGGTCGCGAGCTCAAGCGCTTCGGCGTCCTCGACGAGGTGGAGATGGAGCGCCGCGCCCGCGAGCTCCTCACCACCCTGTCCATCCGGATCCCCAGTGTCCGGATCCCCATCGCCTCGCTCTCGGGCGGGCAGCGCCAGACCGTGGCCATCGCCCGCTCGATGCTGGGCGAGCCCCAACTCGTCATCCTCGACGAGCCCACGGCGGCCCTCGGCGTCGAGCAGACCGCACAGGTCCTCGACCTCGTGGAGCGGCTGCGGGAGCGCGGCCACGCCGTCATCCTCATCAGCCACAACATGGCCGATGTGAAGGCCGTCGCCAACAAGGTGGCGGTCCTGCGGCTGGGCCGGAACAACGGTGTCTTCAACGTCGCCGACACCTCGCAGGAAGAGATCATCTCCGCCATCACCGGAGCCACGGACAACGCCGTGACCCGCCGGGCGGCCCGCACCGGGGAGGCCCGCAAGTGAGCACCGAGAATCCCGCCGCCGATCCCCTGGGCAAGGGCCCGGCAGGGCACGTCGACCCGGTCAACCCGGCCGCCGCGGCGGACGCCATCCCCGCGGTGGACCCCCGACTGCTGGTGCGCGAGCAGGGCCTCTCCGGGTACCTGAGCGAGTTCGGCCGCAAGATGAAGGCGGGCGACCTGGGCTCCATCCCGGTCGTCATCGGCCTGATCATCATCTGGAGCATCTTCCAGGGCCTGAACTCGAACTTCCTCTCCCCGGAGAACCTCACCAACATCGCGATCACCATGGTCGCGACGGGCATGATGGCCGTCGGCATCATCTTCGTCCTGCTGCTCGGCGAGATCGACCTCTCGGTCGGCTCCGTCAGCGGCGTCTCGGGCGCGATCGTCGCCGTCCTCTCCGTCACCCACGGGGTGAACGAGTGGCTCGCGATCCTCGCGGCCGTCGTCGGCGGCGCCCTCATCGGTTCGATCCACGGCTTCTTCTTCGCCCGGATCGGCGCCCCCGCCTTCGCCGTCACCCTGTCGGGCCTGCTGTTCTGGTCCGGCGCGATGCTGCAGATCCTCGGCAGCAACGGCACGATCAACCTCGACTCCGACGGCGTGGTCGGCAAGCTCACGACGTACTTCTTCTCGGACGTGGCCGCCGGCTACGGCCTCGCGGCGGTCGCCGTGGCCGGATACTTCCTGGCCACCTTCTTCGACAACCGTCGCAGGGAGGCCGCCGGGGTTCCCTCGCGGCCCCTCACCGAGATCCTGCTGCGCACCGGCGTGCTCGCCGTCTTCACCTTCGGCCCCGCCGTGGTGTTCAACCAGTACAAGGGCCTGCCGCTCGCGGTGGTGCTCTTCGTCCTGGCCCTGGCCGGTACGGACTTCCTGCTGCGCCGCACCTCCTTCGGCCGGAACGTCTTCGCGCTGGGCGGCAGCGTCGAGGCGTCCCGCCGCGCGGGCATCAACGTCAACCGGATCCGCGTCACGGTCTTCGCGATCGCGGGCACCTTCGCCGCCATCGGCGGCCTCTTCTGGGCCTCCAAGATCGCGGCCGCCAACCAGAGCGCCGGCGCCGGCGACCTGCTGATGAACGTGATCGCGGCGGCCGTAATCGGCGGCACCAGCCTCTTCGGTGGCCGGGGCCGGACCTGGAACGCCCTCCTCGGCGTCATGGTCATCACCTCCATCCAGTACGGTCTGGCCCTGGAGGGGATCGCGACGCCGATCCAGTACATGATCACCGGTGCGGTCCTGCTCGCCACGGTGGTCATCGACTCGGTCACCCGCAAGACCCAGAAGACGGCCGGACGCGCCTGACCGCGCGCCCTCGGGCGTCCCCAGGCGGTAAGACCCGTCACAGTGCCCGGTGCCACTTCGTGTGGCGCCGGGCACCTGTGCGTACATGTGTGCGTACAGGTGTGCGGGTATGGGCCCGTTTGGGATGTGTGATTCCGCGCCGGGGTGTACAGGTATGACAAAGGCGTGACCTTCCGGGTGCCGCCCGATGACCGCCCCCGCGAGCGGAACATTAGACTCGACAGACCAGCAAGCAACTGCAAGGAGGCACGGGTGCTGCTGACCCGCATCAAGGGACCGCGCGATCTGGACCGGCTCAGCCAGGAGGAGCTCGACCAGCTCGCCGCCGAGATCAGGTCCTTCCTCGTCGACGCCGTCTCCAAGACCGGCGGGCACCTCGGCCCCAACCTGGGGGTGGTCGAACTGACGATCGCCCTGCACCGGGTCTTCGAGTCCCCGAAGGACAAGGTCCTCTTCGACACCGGGCACCAGGCCTACGTGCACAAGCTGCTCACCGGCCGCCAGGACTTCTCCGACCTGCGCTCCAAGGGCGGCCTCTCCGGCTACCCCTCGCGCGCCGAGTCCGACCACGACATCATCGAGAACTCCCACGCCTCCACGGTGCTGGGCTGGGCCGACGGTCTCGCCAAGGCCAACGAGGTCCTCGGCCGAGAGGACCACCACGTCGCCGCCGTCATCGGCGACGGCGCGCTGACCGGCGGCATGGCCTGGGAGGCGCTGAACAACATCGCCGCCGCCAAGGACCGCCCGCTGGTCATCGTCGTCAACGACAACGAGCGCTCGTACGGCCCCACCATCGGCGGCCTCGCGAACCACCTGGCGACCCTGCGCACCACGGACGGCTACGAGCGCTTCCTGGCCCGCGGCAAGGACCTCCTGGAGCGCACCCCGGTCGTCGGGAAGCCCCTCTACGAGACCCTCCACGGCGCCAAGAAGGGCCTCAAGGACTTCATCGCCCCGCAGGGCATGTTCGAGGACCTGGGCCTGAAGTACATCGGGCCGATCGACGGCCACGACATCGAGGCCCTGGAGTCCGCCCTCACGCGCGCCAAGCGCTTCAGCGGCCCGGTCATCGTGCACTGCCTCACCCAGAAGGGCCGCGGCTACACCCCGGCCCTGGAACACGAGGCGGACCGCTTCCACGCGGTCGGCGTCATCCACCCGGACACCGGCCTGCCGGTGAAGACCGCCGCCGCCAGCTGGACCTCCGTCTTCGCCGACGAGATGGTCAAGCTGGGCCACGACCGACCCGACGTCGTCGGCATCACCGCCGCGATGCTCCACCCGGTCGGCCTCAACAAGTTCGCCGAGGCCTTCCCGAACCGCATCTACGACGTCGGCATCGCGGAGCAGCACGGCGCCACCTCCGCGGCCGGCCTCGCCACCGGCGGCGTCCACCCGGTCTTCGCCGTCTACGCGACCTTCCTGAACCGCGCCTTCGACCAGGTCCTGATGGACGTCGCCCTGCACAAGTGCGGGGTCACCTTCGTCCTGGACCGGGCCGGCGTCACCGGTGACGACGGCGCCTCCCACAACGGCATGTGGGACATGTCCATCCTCCAGGTGGTTCCCGGGCTGCGCCTCGCCGCACCCCGTGACGCCGAACAGCTGCGCGCCCAGCTCCGCGAGGCCGTCGAGGTCAAGGACGCGCCGACGGTCGTGCGGTACTCCAAGGGCGTCGTCGGCCCGGCCGTACCGGCCGTCGGTCGCATCGGCGGCATGGACGTGCTGCGCACCCCGGCCGCCGACGTCACCCGTCCGGACGTACTCATCGTCTCGGTCGGCGCGCTCGCCCCGATGTGCCTGGAGATCGCCGACCTCCTCGACAAGCAGGGCATCACCTCGACCGTCGTCGACCCGCGCTGGGTCAAGCCGGTGGACGAGGCCCTGGCCCCGCTCGCGGACGGCCACCGGGTCGTCGTCACCGTCGAGGACAACGGCCGCACCGGCGGTGTCGGCGCCGCCGTCTCGCAGGCCCTGCGCGACGCCGGGGTCGACGTCCCGCTGCGCGACTTCGGCATCCCGCAGCGCTTCCTCGACCACGCGCTGCGCAAGGAGATCATGGCCGAAATCGGCCTGACCGCTCCGGACATCGCGCGGCAGGTCACGGGTCTCGTCGCCAAGCTGGACGGCCGCTACGACAGCGAGCAGGCCGCCACCGTCGACTAGTCGGCGCCGGGCCACCCGCCCGGATCACGCGCGGTTGCACGTCACGGGCCGGGAGATCACCCTTGAAGGGTGGGCCTCCCGGCCCGTTCGCGTCCGCGTGCTGCGTACGCCACCTTTCGGAGGTGCGTCGGTGAGTACGGATCTGAACAGTCCTTTCCGCACCAAATCGGTCGAGCAGTCGATCCGTGACACGGAGGAGCCGGAACACGCGCTCCGCAAATCGCTCTCGGCCTGGGACCTGACGGTCTTCGGCGTCGGCGTCATCATCGGCACCGGCATCTTCGTCCTCACGGGCATCGCCGCCCGGAACAACGCCGGTCCCGCCACCGCCCTCGCCTTCGTGGCGGCGGGCATCGTCTGCGCCCTCGCGGCCCTGTGCTACGCGGAGTTCGCGTCCACCGTCCCGGTGGCCGGCTCGGCGTACACCTTCGCGTACGCCTCCATCGGCGAGCTACCGGCCTGGATCATCGGCTGGGACCTGGTGCTGGAGTTCGCGCTCGGCACCGCCGTGGTGGCGGTCGGCTGGTCCGGGTACGTGCGCCACCTCATGGAGACCAACCTGGGCTGGGACATGCCGGCCGCGCTGTCCGGGCCTGACGCCGGCGGCACCTTCGACCTGCTGGCGTTCCTGCTGATCCTGGTGCTCACAGCGGTCCTGGTCATCGGGACGAAGCTGTCGGCCCGGCTCACCGCGATCGTCGTCGCCATCAAGGTGACCGTGGTGATGCTCGTCATCATCGCCGGCCTGTTCTTCATCAAGGCCGACAACTACTCCCCGTTCATCCCGCCGGCCCAGCCGCAGGAGGCGGGCGGCGGCATCCACGCGCCGCTGGTCCAACTGCTCTTCGGCTACGCGCCCACCAACTTCGGCGTCATGGGCATCTTCACCGCCGCCTCGCTGATCTTCTTCGCCTTCATCGGCTTCGACGTCGTGGCCACCGCGGCCGAGGAGACGAAGAACCCACAACGGGACATGCCGCGCGGCATCCTCGGCTCGCTGATCATCTGCACGGTGCTCTACGTCGCGGTGACGCTGGTGGTCACCGGCATGCAGCACTACACGCAGATGTCGCCGACCGCGCCACTCGCCGAAGCCTTCAAATCGGTGAACCAACCGTTCTTCGCCGGTGCCATCAGCCTCGGGGCGTCCGTCGGGTTGATCACCGTGTGCATGATCCTGCTCCTCGGGCAGACCCGCGTGTTCTTCGCGATGAGCCGTGACGGACTGCTGCCGCGCGTCTTCTCCGTCACCCACCCCAAGTACCGCACGCCCTACCGGGCGACCATCCTGCTCGGTGTGCTCATCGCGGTCCTCGCGGGCTTCACCAGCCTGGAGAAGCTCGCGGAACTCGTGAACATCGGCACCCTGTTCGCCTTCGTGATCGTCGCCCTCGGCGTGATCATCCTGCGCCGGACCCGCCCCGACCTGCACCGGGCGTTCCGCACCCCGTGGGTGCCGTTCGTCCCGATCGTGTCGATCGGGGCCTCGCTCTGGCTGATGCTCAACCTGCCGGCCGAGACCTGGATCCGCTTCGGCATCTGGATGGCGATCGGCGTGGTCGTCTACTTCCTGTACGGCCGCGGCCACAGCCGCCTCGGCCGCGGCGAGGTGGGCCCGCGCAGGGACCGCTAGGACGGGTTGACAGCACTAGGAGGAGGGCGACGGCTTGGGCGCCGGGGATTTGGTGCCCGGGCCGCCGCCCTTCGCGGGGGAGTCCTTCGCCGCCGCGGGCACCTTCTGGTCGCTGCGCAGCGCGTCCCACAGCTGCGAGGCCTGGGGCTCGGCGACGACGACCCGGTTGCGGTCCACCTTGTCGTAGGCGACGGGCAGCATGATGGTCTCCATCGTCGCCGGGTCCACGCCCTTCATGCTCTGCGCGAAGTCGGACAGCGCGGTGAGCGAGGCGAGGTCGGAGTCGGTGGTCAGCGACTTGGTGCCGGCGTCCGCGAGCTTGTAGAGGCGGGCCGGGTTGCCGAGGGCGTCCTGCTTCTTGATCTCGGACAGCATGGCGAGCATGAACTGCTGCTGGAGGCCTATCCGTCCGAGGTCGCTGCCGTCGCCGTAGCCGTACCGGGTCCGGACGAACTTCAAGGAGGCCGTGCCGTCCAGCCGGTGCGTGCCCGCGTCCAGCTTGAGCCCGCCCTTCGTGCCGGTCATCGGCTGGTCGAGGGTGACGGTGACCCCGCCGAGGGCGTCCACGAGGCCCTTGAAGCCCGCGAAGTCCACCTCGACGAAGTGGTCCACGCGGATCCCGGACATCTGCTCGACGGTCTTGACCACGCAGGCCGGCCCGGCCAGCGTGTACACGGAGTTGAACATGACCCGGTTGGCGGCGGAGACGCTCTTGCCGTCCTTGTCCTTGCACTCGGGCCGGGAGATCAGGGTGTCGCGGGGGATGCTCACCGCGGTGGCCCTGGCCCGGCCCTCGGGTATGTGCACCAGCATCGCGGTGTCGGAGCGGGCGCCGCTGACGTCGCCGTGGTCGAGGTCGCCGTTGGCGCCGGCCCGCGAGTCGGAGCCGAGCACGAGGACGTTCTGGGCGTTCTTCACGACCTTCGGCGGCCGGTTGTCGGCGCCGATCGCCTGGTTGAGGTCGACGCTGTCGATGTTCCCGTTCAGATGGCTGTACACCCACCACCCGGTGCCGGCGGCGCCCAGGACGAGGACGGCCGCGCTCCAGGCCAGCACCCGCCGGATCCGACTGCCGCGCGAACGGGGCGGGCGGGGCGCACGCCCGGGGGCCGACGGGCCCTCCTGGAGCGTCGTCGTGGCGGTGCTGTCTGAAGTCATGCCCGGGGACCGGCCTTCCGAACGGGATGCGGGGGGATGTAGCGGGCTACAAGATAAGCGCAGGAACGGGCCGCAAGGGCCCCGGGGTATCCTCAATTTGTTCGAGTGGCGAAGGGGAAAGGTTGCTGGCGGGCCATGGCGACGCGATCCACGCGCAAGGCGCGCAAGCCCGCTGCCCACACGACCCGACCGGACGCCGCCCGCGCACCCGCGCCCGGCTCCGCACCGGCCCCCGCGGGTGACTGGGACTCCGTCGCCCTGGGCCCCCTGGTGGGCCGCTGGATGCTGGCGGGCCGGGACGGACGCCTCACCGCCTACGCGCGCACCGAGGGCGGCCTGCTGCGCTGGACCGAGCGGACCCCCGGAGGCCCCGACTGGAGCGGCCCCGAGCTGTTCCCCGCACCGGACCTGACCGATCTCGCGGTGGGCCAAGGACCCGACGGGTACGCCCACTTCGTGGGCCGGCGCCGCCGCCGGTCACCGGACGGCGAGGGCGTCACCGTCACCTACCACCACGCGGTGCAGTACCAGACCGGTCGCCCGCTCGCGCCGTGGCAGGACCTCGGCACCCTCTACCGGAGGCCGGAGATGTCCCACCGGGGCGGCCCGCCGGCCGTCGCCGTCGACGCCCGGGGCGCGGCCCACGTCTTCGTGCGCAACGCGGGCCGGGGCATCCACGTGAAGTACCAGGACGCGACGGGCAACTGGGGCGACTGGGAGGACCTGCACGGCAGCAAGGCCTTCGAGGGGATCAGCGCCGCCTCCACCGGTGACGGCAGGGTCGGGCTCGCCGCGCCCGGTGAGAGGGGGATCTCGCTCTGGACCCGGAGCGCCCCGGGCTCCTCCATGGACAGGGGCGAGGACCTTCCGTTCCTGGCCCAGGACGGATCGTCGGTCGCCCTCGAAACGGCACCCGGACGGGTCACCCACTTCTGGCACGCGGCCGACGGCAGCGGCGTGTTCGCCCACCGCGAGGGCGCCGGCACCCATGCCCTCGGCGGTGGTCCCGCCTCCGGGGCCGTCGCCGCGACCCGCGCGGTGGTCGAGGGCCACGACTGCACCGTGCTGGCCCTGCGGACCGTCGGCGGCCGTACGGCCCTGGCCGCCTATCCCACCGAACACGAGGCGGCCGGGCTCTGGTGGACGGAGATCGGGGAGGAGGGGCTGGAGTCCCCGGCCCTCGCCGTCGACGCCCGCGGCAGGGTCGTCGTCGCCTCGCTCAGCGCCCGGGGCGAACTGCTCGTCAACCGGCAGAAGGACGGCGCGGCGCTCTCACTGGGGCGCTGGCAGCGGTTCTGACGGGCGACGGCCGCGCCCCTGCGGCGGGATCCTCGCCAGCCCGTGGCGGTGCACGGCCTGGGCGGAGATCCTCCGCAGGAAGTCCACCGAACGCTCCGCGGTCTCCGGGGTGATCCAGGCGTCGTCGAGCTCGCACAGCTCCACCCGCACCGGCGAACCGCCGAGCACGATGGGCAGGGTGTAGGCGACGGTGGACGCGAAGGTCAGCACGGACAGACCGATGGGTTCGGTCAACGCGGTCAATTCCAGCGGCAGTTCCGGATGGACGATCTCCATGCCGGTGGCGGCGGCGATCCGGTCCAGCTTCCGCGGGCTCTCCCTGCGGTGCGCCAGGTACCGCCCCGCCCGGCGGCTGTCGGCGATCCAGCCGACCGCCTCGACGTACCGGTCCTCGTCGATGACGCCGGTCTCCACGAGGGAGCTGCCCGCCAGATCGGCCCCGGGGAGCACGCGCACCGGCCCGAAGGTCTCCCGGCTCCACGCGTACGTGTTGGCCCGGACCTCGGTGCCCGGCGGGGCCTCCACCGGCATGCAGGTGAAGAAGGTGGCGCGGGCCAGGCCCTCGCGGGCCAGCCAGCGGCTCACCGGTCCCGTCCTGGCGGACGGTCTGACCTCGCCCTGGTGCCAGCGCGTCAGCTGCTGCCCGGACGTCAGCAGGCTGACCAGCTCCGTGGTGGCCGTACCGTCGTCCACCACGACCACCTCGCGGGCCCTGGACCGCGGCAGCAGCAGCTGGATCGTACGGGAGAACAGGTCGCCGATCACCAGGTGTTCGGCGGCCGCGACCGCCCGGCCGAGACGAACCAGCTCCTGGGCCCGCTCCAGGTACCCGGCGCGCACCTCGTAGCGCCTCCACGCCACCCCGGCCCGCGAGGCGTACCGGCACAGCCGGCGGACCTGTTCGCGCGAGCGCGGATCCGTCGGCTGCAGGACGGCGACGGTGAGGGACGCTGCCTCGCCCGGGTGGACGTGTGCCCACTCCAGGACGTTCAGTAGTTGAGCCGGGCTCTCCACCAGGGCGAGGGTGCCGCTCATGCCGAGGCCGTCACGCCCTCGGCGGCGAGGGCGCCCTGGACGCGGCGGAGCTTCTTCATCGGCGCGAGTTCGGAGTCGTAGACGCGCTTGATCCCGTCGCCGAGGGCGGTCTCGATGGTGCGGATGTCGCGGACGAGGCGGGTGAGGCCGCCCGGTTCGACGGAGGCGGCCTGGTCGGAGCCCCACATGGCGCGGTCGAGGGTGATGTGCCGCTCGACGGCGCAGGCACCCATGGCGACGGCGGCGACGGTGGTCTGCAGGCCGGTCTCGTGGCCGGAGTAGCCGACGGGAACGTTCGGGTACGCCGCCTCCAGGCTCTGGATGACCCGCAGGTTCAGCTCCTCGGCCTTGGCCGGGTACGTGGACGTGGCGTGCAGCAGGACGATGTTCTCGCTGCCCAGCACCTCCACGGCGTGCCGGATCTGCCGGGGCGTGGACATGCCGGTGGACAGGATGATCGTCCTGCCCGTGGCGCGCAGGGCGAGGAGCAGTTCGTCGTCGGTCAGGGACGCCGAGGCCACCTTGTGGGCGGGGACGTCGAACTTCTCCAGGAAGGCGACGGCCTCGGTGTCCCACGGGCTGGCGAACCAGTCGATGCCGCGCTCGGCACACCGCGCGTCGATGGCGCGGTACTCGTCCTCGCCGAACTCGACGCGGTGGCGGTAGTCGATGTACGTCATCCGGCCCCAGGGGGTGTCCCGTTCGATGTCCCACTGGTCGCGGGGGGTGCATATCTCGGGAGTGCGCTTCTGGAACTTCACCGCGTCACAGCCCGCGTCGGCGGCCGCGTCGACGAGCGCCAGGGCGTTGGCGAGCTCGCCGTTGTGGTTGATCCCGATCTCGCCGATCACGTAGGTGGGCCGGCCCGCGCCGACCTCCTTCTTCCCGATCCGGCGAATGCGGCTGCTGTGTACCACTGTTCAGAGTTCCTTTCCGATGTGCTGAGGGGGTACTGGCGGGGCCGGTACCCGTGGTGCGCCCCGTGGCGCGTCGAGCAGGGGAGCGAGGGAACGGGCACGGGCGAGGTCGCCGGGCTCGTCGATCTCGATGGCCCGCTCCGGGGCCGTGGGGACGAGCTGGGTCCGGCCGAAGAAGCGGTGGCCGTGGCGGCGGAAGCCGTCGGCCCGCATGGCGTAGACGGCGCCCGACTCCAGGTACTCGGGGGTGCGGTCCTGGCGGCGCAGGCGTACGGAACTGTCGTGGTTGACGCCGTGCGCGCGGTGGCCGGGACCGGTGGGGGAGCCGGCGGCGGCTTCGGTGCCCCACAGGAACCCGTGGAAGGGGACGGCGGTGAAGGCGGAGTCGGCGCCGTCCCGCAGGACGGCCAGGACGGTCTCGTCGACCTCCTCGGAGGTCACGAACGGGCTGGTGCACTGGACGAAGACCAGTACGCCGACGGCCTCCGCGTGCCGCTCCTCCAGACAGTCCAGGGCGTGCAGCAGGGCGGACTCGCTGGAGGCCAGGTCGGAACCCAGTTCCGCGGGCCGTTCGACGACGTCGGCGCCGGCCTCCCGGGCGGCGGCCGCGATGGCGGCGTCGTCGGTGGACACCACGACCCGGGTCACGTGCGCGGCGCCGCGGCAGGCCAGCACGGCCCGGGCGACCAGGGGCACGCCGCCGACCTCGGCGACGTTCTTGCCGGGGATGCCCTTGGAGCCGCCCCGGGCGGGTATGACGGCGGTGACGTTCACGGGTTCTTCCCCTGGGGTGCGGCGACCGGGACGGCCACGGGTACGGGTACGGCGGTGGGGTCGGCCGAGGGTGTGGCCGCGGGTGTGGCCGTCGGTACGGACGGGGTGCGCGGGCGGGCGCGGTTCATACGCCGCCCCACTGCTGGATCTTCGGGGCCACCCGCTGGACCCCGAACCGGTAGGCGACCTTCAGCACGCGGCGGGAGGTGCGCCGCATCGGGCCGGCGGTGCGCGTCAGGGCTCCCGCGCCGGGGGAGCCGTCCGGGTCGAGGCCCCTGCGGCGCAACAGCGTACCGACGTATTCGGGGGCGCTCTCCGCCGTGTAGTAGGGGGTGATGGGCGGCAACGGAATGCCCCACAATTCGTCGATCCGGGTGCGGAGTTCCCCGTACGGATCGACGGACCGTATTCCCTGGTCGGTGGTCCAGGATTCGTGGGCGAGGGGGGCGGCGCCCTCGTCTATGGCCGTCCAGTCGGTGACGCATCCGGAAGCGGCGAAATAGTGGTTTCCATGAACCTCGCGCACGCCGAGATCGCTCAATATGGCGGTCGGCATGCCCCGGTGCATGGATTCGAGGGCGGCGGTGGAACTGACGGTGACCAGCAGGTCCGTGCGGTCCAGGGTTTCCGACATGTTGCCGTACACGAAATGCAGATTGGGCGGCAGCGGTTCTTCGAGTTGTTCCGCGAGGGCCTGGTAGTGGTGGGCTTCCACGTGAGTGGTCGCCTCGCCCGGTTTGCTGCGGAGTTTGACGAGTACGTCGCGTCCCGGGCGCAGTCGCGCGTGGGATATCGCCCGGCGCAGCATGTAGAGGCGGCCATTTCGGTCGGCGGGTACGGACGGCTGGACGGCGAAGCAGACCGTATAGGGATGTTGGGCGTGCGTGCGGTTCGCGTCGTAGGGCCGCTGGTCGAGAAAGGGGAGCGCGGTCTGGACGATGCAGGACGTGGGAATTCCCAGGGGTTCGAATATGTCCCCGAACCGGCGCCGGTCGAAAGGGCTGTTGGCGAGAATGATGTCGGCGCCCGCTCGCAGGAGCAGCCCGTCGGCCATCTTCTCGTAGACGACGCCGACGTAACCGGTCATCAGGATCGGCCGGCGTCGGGCGGTGCGGAAGCGGCGGGCGAGCGCGTGCAGGGCCGCGTGCGTCGCGCCGCCGACGGTGCCCAGGATGATCAGATCCGCCTCGTCGAGTTCCGGAGCCGCCGCGAAGCCCGCCAGGGTGACCTCGCTGAGGGAGGCGGGGGAGATGCCGACTTCCGCGAGCTGCCGTGCCGTCGGCGTGCTGCGGCCGCGCAGCATGTGGGCGTGGACCTCGCTGCCAGGTGCCAGTCCCACCGCCAGACCCGCGCCCCATTTCCAGCGGGTGTCGGAGTCTGCGAGCACGTGGATGCGCACTGGTGATTCCTGGGTCGGTCGGTCGGGCCCAACTGCCGTCGGGATAGCCGCAGCTGGGCGCGGACACAGGGCGGATTGCCGAGCGGTCCGTTAGACCTTACATGCTGATCCGAGCCTTACACGTCACGAATAGGCCTCGACGGCCTGGGGAGTTGTACGTCACACCGGGACGCCCGTACGGGGCTTCCGAGTGGTTCTGTCATGATGGCGACCTGTTACTCGAACGTAGGCTGGAGGGTCGCGCCGACGGCCCGCGCGGGAACCCTTCCGGAGAAGTGTGTTGAAAATGGGGAGAAGGTGAGTGCCTCCGATGGTGACCCTTTCGGTAATCGTCGCGATGTGTGATGTCCGAGACTACTGCCGGACGGCGCTCAAGTCCTTGGTGCTGAATGCCCGGGAGGATTTCGAGTTCATCGTCGTGGACGACGCTTCCACCGACGGGACTTCGGAGATCCTGCGCGAGATGGTGCCGCGCATTCCTGGCGCGGTACTGATCAGTAATCAGCAGAACCTGGGGATATCGGCCACCCGGAACATCGGACTCGCGGCCGCCCGCGGCCGGTTCTTCACCTTCCTCGACGGTGACGACTGGTACGCCCCCGGATATCTCGCCCAACTGGTCGGCTGGATGAGCCAATCGGGAGTCGACTTCCTGCGCACCGGCCACGTTCGGGTCTACGGCAGGAAGCGCAAGATAGTCATGGCGCCGCTCGCCCCCCGGGCCCTTCCACTGAATCCCGTGGACTGGATAGGCCCCGTGGACGCCTCGACCTTCATGGACTACCCCCAGTCCTGGGCGGGCGTCTACGACCGCCGGCGCCTCCTCGACGTCGACGCGCTCTACTTCGACGAGAGCCTGCGGACCGCCGAGGACCGGCCCTGGTTCTACAAGCTCCACCTGCGGACCGACTCATTCGGCGTCGTCGACCTCCACGGCGTCTTCTACCGCCGCGACGTGTCGACTTCCCTCACCAAGGCCCCGGACGAACGCCAGCTCGACTTCCTCCCGGCTTTCCGGCTGATTTTCGAGGAGTTGGCACGCCATCCGCGCGGATATGAACTGTCGTTCAAGGCGATGCGAACCCTGTGCGCGCTCATCGTCATTCACATGGACCGCGCCGAGTCGTACGAGGAAGCCACCCGCGAACTGCTGAGGGAACGCGGCGCCCGGATCCTGTGGGACCTGCCCCAGGACGTCGTCGAGGGAACGTTGGCGGGAATGGACTCCGGACGCGTGAACAAGCTCAGGGCACTGATGGCCCGGCACGAGGGCGCCGCCGCCCGATGACCCGCATATTCGCCGCCTCCACCCTCTACGGCGCCATGACCGTGGCCGCCGCGATAGACGCCGGCCAGCTCGGCCGGGACGACCGCGAACGCGTCCTGCTGGTGTGCAACAACGTCGAGATCCCCGAGGTCGCGACGCCCCTGCACCACATGCCGGGCGCCGCCGCCGTGCTCGCGCGCTTCCACCGCGTCGTCTACTGGAACGACCTCATCTACCCCTTCCACCCGGCGCTGTGGGCCCCGCGCGACGAGGACGCCCCGCTCTGGCGCACCGTCATGGCGGAGAAGATGGGCATCCGCCCCGGCCCCCTGGAACTCGTCGTCGAATCGATCCAGGTCAAACCCGCACAGACGCTCTGCAAGATCTTCTCGGACGCCACGCTGGCCGTGTACGCCGACGGGGTCATGAGCTACGGCCCCACCCGCAACGACCTCCCCCGCACGATCCACGGCCGGATCACCCAGGTCCTCTACCTGGACCTGGTCCCCACCCTGCTGCCCATGCTCCTCACCGAGTACGGCATCCCCTCGCAACCCGTGCACACCGCGGCCGTCCTCAAGCTGATGGCGGAGGTCACCGACGAGTGCCGAGCCATCCTCGACCGGGTGATCCCGCCACGGCTCGCCCGCAACGGTCCCGACACCGCGGTCCTCCTCGGCCAGTACCTCAGCCCCCTCGGCATCCTCACCGAGGAGGAGGAAGAGGACCTGCACCTGCGGATGTTCCGCAACGCGCTCCGGCTCGGCTTCACCTCGGTGGTCTTCAAGCCGCACCCCAGCGCCCCGTCCAGCCTCGCCGACACCCTCGGCCTCGCCGCCCGGGAGGCCGGGGTCGCCTTCCTCGTCCTGGACGTTCCCGTCCTCGCCGAGACGGTCTTCGAGTACCTGGCCCCCCGCCAGGTGATCGGCTGCTTCTCCACCGGCCTGTTCACCGCCCGCGCGCTCTACGGGATCCCCGTCGCGCAGATCGGCGCCCTGGAGGTGATCCGCAGGATGCGCCCGTACGCCAACAGCAACCGCATCCCCGCGACCCTCACCCACGCCCTGCTGCCCGACCTGGAGGTGCCGACCGGCCACCAGGCCGACCGGGTGCTGGACGTCGGACACATCCGGGCGGAGGTCACCCCGTACGTCCAGGCCGTCGGCTACTGCATGCAGCCCAAGCGGTACGCCTTCCTGCGCCCGGTCGCCGAGGAGTACGTCGCCGCGGCCGTCGACCAGTGGGAGGGCCGCCCCGAGCTGTCCATGCACTTCAACGAACGCACCCGGACCCGGTTGGACCTGCCCGGCCCCCGCACCTGGAAGTGGCGCAAGGGCAAGGGCTGGACCTTCCGCGGCAGCCGGGACCGCAACGAGCCGGACGACGTCCCCTTCACCGACATCACCCTCAGCGGCTTCGCCTCGCTCGTCGAGGCGAAGGACGACCGGGGCGTCCTGGAGGTCGGCGCCCGGCTGCTCGCCGAGCACGAGAACCTCGACCTGCTCATCGGCATGGCCCAGGCGCACATCCGCCGCAAGGAGACCGACCAGGCCAAGCGGCGCCTGAAGCGGGCCGTGGAGATCTCGGCCGGCAGCGGGCGCGCGCTGGTGTGGCTGCGGATCTCGGAGACCGCCGCGAAACTCGGCAAGCCCGGTGACGAACTGCGTCGCCAGGCCGCCGGGAAGGCGCTGAGCCTCAACCCCGATTCGCCGGCCGCCCGGCGTCTGGTCAAGAACGGCCGCCCCGGCCGCAAGTAGCGCGGGCCGCGCACGCGAAAGGGCCCGTCCGCACCGAGGTGCGGACGGGCCCTTTCCACTACGACCAGGTGTTACGCGGGAACGCTCGCCACGCCCGGGGCGAGGAACTTCTTGCCGTTCACCCGCTCCGAAACGCCCTCACGGTCCAGGTACGGCGTGATGCCGCCCAGGTGGAAGGGCCAGCCCGCACCGGTGATGAGGCAGAGGTCGATGTCCTGGGCCTCGGCCACGACACCCTCCTCCAGCATCAGGCCGATCTCCTGCGCCACCGCGTCAAGGACGCGGTCGCGGACCTGCTGCTCGGTCAGGACGGAGTCGCCCTGGACCAGCAGCGCGGCGACCTCGGGGTCCAGCTCCGGCTTGAAACCGTTCTCGGCGGAGTAGACGTAGAAGCCGCGCTTGCCGGCCTTGACCACGGCCGCCAGGTTCGGGGAGACGGTGAAGCGCTCCGGGAAGGCGCGGTTCAGGGTCTCGGAGACGTGCAGACCGATCGCCGGGCCGACGAGCTCCAGCAGCACCAGCGGGGACATCGGCAGGCCGAGCGGCTCGATGGCCTTCTCGGCGGTGACCACCGGGGTGCCCTCGTCGATGACGTTCTGGATCTCACCCATGAAGCGGGTCAGGATGCGGTTCACGACGAACGCCGGGGCGTCCTTCGTCAGGACCGCGGTCTTCTTCAGCTTCCGGGCCACACCGAACGCCGTGGCGAGCGAGGCGTCGTCGGTCTGCTCACCGCGGACGATCTCCAGCAGCGGGAGGATCGCGACCGGGTTGAAGAAGTGGAAGCCGACCACGCGCTCGGGGTGCTGGAGCTTCGAGGCCATCTCGGAGACCGACAGCGAGGAGGTGTTGGTGGCGAGGATCGCGTGCGCCGGGGCGACCGCCTCGACCTCCGCGAACACCTTCTGCTTGACGGACATCTCCTCGAACACGGCCTCGATGATGAAGTCCGCGTCCGCGAAGCCCTCGGCCTTGTCCAGGACACCGCTGACCAGGGCGGTCAGGCGGTTCGCCTTGTCCTGGTTGATGCGGCCCTTGCCGAGCAGCTTCTCGATCTCGGCGCGGACGTAGCCCACGCCCTTGTCCACGCGCTCCTGGTCGATGTCGGTGAGGACCACCGGCACCTCCAGGCGGCGCAGGAACAGCAGCGCCAGCTGGGAGGCCATCAGGCCCGCGCCGACGACGCCGACCTTGGTGACCGGACGGGCCAGGGACTTGTCCGGGGCACCGGCCGGGCGCTTGGCGCGCTTCTGGACCAGGTTGAAGGCGTAGATGCCCGAGCGCAGCTCGCCGCCCATGATGAGGTCCGCGAGCGCGGTGTCCTCGGCGTCGAAGCCGGCCTGCAGGTCGCCGTCCTTGGCCGCGGCGATGATGTCCAGCGCGCGGTAGGCGGCCGGAGCGGCGCCGTGCACCTTGGAGTCGGCGACGGCGCGGCCCTTGGCGACGGCCGCGTCCCAGCCCTCGCCGCGGTCGATGTCCGCGCGGACGACCTCGGTGGTGCCGTTCAGGACGTTCGCGGTCCACAGGAGCGACTGCTCCAGGAAGTCCGCACCCTCGAAGAGGGCGTCGGCGATGCCGAGCTCGAAGACCTGCTTGCCCTTGAGCTGGCGGTTCTGGTTCAGCGAGTTCTCGATGATGACCGAGACCGCGCGCTCCGCGCCGATCAGGTTCGGCAGCAGGGCGCAGCCGCCCCAGCCCGGAACCAGACCGAGGAAGACCTCGGGCAGCGAGAACGCCGGGATGGCCTTCGAGACGGTGCGGTAGGTGCAGTGCAGACCGACCTCGACACCGCCGCCCATCGCCGCGCCGTTGTAGTAGGCGAAGGTCGGGACCGCGAGGGCCGCCAGACGCTTGAAGACGTCGTGTCCGCCCTTGCCGATGGCGAGCGCCTCGTCGTGCTTCTTCAGCAGCTCGACGCCCTTGAGGTCGGCGCCGACCGCGAAGATGAACGGCTTGCCGGTGATGCCCGCGCCGACGATGGTGCCGGCGGTGGCCTCCTGCTCGACCTGGTCGATCGCCGCGTTCAGGTTGGCGAGGGACTGCGGGCCGAAGGTGGTCGGCTTGGTGTGGTCGAAGCCGTTGTCCAGCGTGACGAGCGCGAAGCGCCCGGCGCCGAACGGCAGGTCCAGGTGACGGACGTGCGCGGACGTGACGACCTCGTCCGGGAACAGCTCGGCCGCGCCCTTCAGGAGCTCAGCGGTGGTGCTCACTTGGAGTCTCCCTCGGCGTTGAAGTTCGGGTTCTCCCAGATGACCGTGGCGCCCATGCCGAAGCCGACGCACATGGTGGTCAGGCCGTAGCGGACGTGCGGCTGCTCCTCGAACTGGCGGGCCAGCTGGTTCATCAGGCGGACGCCGGAGGAGGCCAGCGGGTGGCCGAACGCGATGGCGCCGCCGTACTGGTTCACGCGGGCGTCGTCGTCGGCGATGCCGTAGTGCTCCAGGAAGGCCAGCACCTGCACGGCGAAGGCCTCGTTGACCTCGAACAGGCCGATGTCGTCGATCGTCAGACCGGCCTGGGCCAGGGCCTTCTCGGTCGCCGGGATCGGGCCGTAGCCCATGACCTCCGGCTCGACACCCGCGAAGGAGTAGGAGACCAGGCGCATCTTGACCGGGAGGTTGTTCTCCCGGGCGAAGTCCTCGGACGCGATGATCGCGGCGGTGGCACCGTCGTTGAGACCGGCGGCGTTGCCCGCGGTCACGTTGCCGTGCACCCGGAACGGGGTCTTCAGACCGGCCAGGTTCTCCAGCGTGGTGCCCGGGCGCATCGGCTCGTCGGTGGTGACCAGGCCCCAGCCCGTCTCACCGGCCGCCTCGTTGGTGTTGCGCACCGAGATCGGGACCAGGTCCTGCTGGATCTTGCCGTCGGCGTACGCCTTCGCGGCCTTCTCCTGCGAGCGCACGGCGTACTCGTCGGCGCGGAGCTTGGTGATCGTCGGGTACCGGTCGTGCAGGTTCTCGGCGGTCATGCCCATGAACAGGGCGGACTCGTCGACCAGCTTCTCGGAGACGAAGCGCGGGTTCGGGTCCACGCCCTCGCCCATGGGGTGACGGCCCATGTGCTCGACACCGCCCGCGAGGGCGACGTCGTAGGCACCGAAGGCCACACCGCCCGCGACGGCGGTCACGGCGGTCAGCGCGCCGGCGCACATGCGGTCGATGGAGTAGCCCGGTACGGACTGCGGGAGGCCCGCGAGGATGCCGGCCGTACGGCCCAGCGTGAGGCCCTGGTCGCCGATCTGCGTGGTCGCGGCGATGGCGACCTCGTCGATCTTCTTGGGGTCCAGGTCCGGGTTGCGGCGCAGCAGCTCCCGGATCGCCTTCACGACGAGGTCGTCGGCGCGGGTCTCGTGGTAGATGCCCTTCGGGCCCGCCTTGCCGAACGGGGTGCGGACGCCGTCGACGAAGACGACGTCCCTGACGGTACGAGGCACGTTGGCTCTCCTCCAGGTGCGGGTGTGCACTGCTGCGCGGGGGCGGCCCGGGACGTGGTCCTGAGCGCCCGCTCACCCGGCCCATGCTACTTGTGGGTAACCAATGTGCACACCCCCTCCCCGAGGAGCGGCGAAGGTCACACCGCGAGGTGTCCCGCCACCGGCTCCGCCACGGGCCCGTCGACCATGGCCGAGGCCATGACGGCCGAGGAGCGCAGCACGTCCGCGACGAAGGCGCGGCGCCCGACCCCCAGGGCGCGCAGCGCCGGGCCGTGGTCGACGGCCACCACGACGGCCGCCCCCGCGAGCAGCACCCGCCAGCCCGCGGTCACCGCCCGTCGCGCGGGCCGGGGGAGCGGGGCCAGGCCCTCGTTCAGGCGGCGGCAGTGGAAGGGGACGTGTCGTTCCTCGTCCGCCAGCAGTCGGCGCGCGACCTCCGAGGCGAGCGGGTCGGGGCTGCCGTCGCGCAGCGCCCGGTAGTAACGCAGCGACACCACCTCGGCGACCATCAGGACGAGCAGTTCCAGCTTCAGCCCCATCAGTCGGCGCAGGCGCACGAACGCGGCGTCGCTCCAGTGCCCGTCCAGGGTTCCCGCGCCGCCGGCCGCCAGCAGCAGGGCGAGCATCCGCGCGTGGTTCTGCTCCTCGGCGATGAACAGCCGCACCGCCGCGGCGTACGGGTCGTCGCCCGCGCGGTCCGCCTTGCCGGTGAGCGCGGCGCCGTCGCCGTCCTCGCCGACCTGGAACTTCTGGACGCTACGGACGATCTCGACGGGCAGCCGCGCCCCTCGCGCCCAGTCGGGGTCCCCCAGCGCCGCCCGGCGCTCCCGCTCGGCCTCGAACTCCTCGACCCATGCCGTGTACGTGGTTCCGCTCGTGCTCCGAGTTTTGATCATGTTCAAGAAGTTAGCGATTGTTGAGCGTGTTCAAAAGGTGCGACGTGTCATGGCCGCGTAACAAAAAGCCCCCGGCCGACGGCCGGGGGCTTTCGCGGAGTGGCGGGCTCAGTCGGTGGCCGCGAGGGCCGTGACGAGGGCCGCGGTGACCTGCTCGATCTGCCAGGGGCGGGCGCCGTGGCCCGTGAGGGCCTCGGTCACCGTGCCGGTGTCCAGCCGCTGCGGCGGCTCCCAGCACAGCCGGCGCACGGTGTCCGGGGTGATCAGGTTCTCCTGGGGCAGGTTCAGCCCCTCGGCGAGCGCGGAGACGGCCGTACGGGCGGCCGACAGCCGGGCCGCGGCGGCCGGGTCCTTGTCCGCCCAGGAACGCGGCGGCGGCGGGCCCGCCGGGCTGGCCCCGGGCTGCGGCAGCTCGTTCTCGGGCAGGGCCTTCGCCCGGTCCACGGCGGCCATCCACTGGTCCAGTTGGCGCCGACCCATCCGCTGCCCGTACCCGGGCAGGGCCGAGAGCGCGTGCACGTTCGCCGGAAGGGCCAGGGCGGCCTCGACGATCGCCGCGTCACCGAGCACCTTGCCGGGCGACACGTCCCGGCGCTGGGCGATCTTGTCGCGGGACTCCCACAGCTCCCGTACGACGGCCATCTGCCGGCGCCGGCGCACCTTGTGCATGCCGGAGGTGCGGCGCCACGGGTCCTTGCGGGGCGGCGCGGGCGGGGCGGAGGCGATGGCGTCGAACTCCTGGTGGGCCCACTCCAGCTTGCCCTGCCGGTCCAGCTCCTTCTCCAGCGCGTCCCGCAGGTCCACCAGCAGCTCCACGTCCAGGGCCGCGTAGCGCAGCCAGGGCTCGGGGAGCGGGCGGGTGGACCAGTCGACGGCGGAGTGGCCCTTCTCCAGCACGTAGCCGAGAACGCTCTCGACCATGGCCCCGAGCCCGACGCGGGGGAAGCCGGCCAGTCGGCCCGCGAGCTCGGTGTCGAACAGGGAGGTGGGTGTCATGCCTATTTCGCGCAGGCACGGCAGGTCCTGGGTGGCCGCGTGCAGGATCCACTCGGTGCCGGACAAGGCCTCGCCCAAGGAGGAGAGGTCGGGGCAGCCCACCGGGTCGATCAGCGCGGAGCCGGCCCCCTCGCGGCGCAGTTGCACCAGGTAGGCGCGCTGGCCGTAGCGGTATCCGGAGGCGCGTTCGGCGTCGACCGCCACGGGCCCGGTCCCGGCCGCGAAGGCCGCGACCACCCGGGCGAGCGCGTCGGCGTCGGCGACGACCGGGGGGATGCCCTCGCGGGGCTCCAGCAAGGGGATCGGCGGCCCATCGGACGAAACCGTGTCGTCCGGGGGGCCGCCCCCGGTGGTGGTGCGCAGGTCTGCTGCGGTCTCTTGGGCGTCGGTCACCGGTCAAGGGTATCCGTGGATGTGACGCGCCCGTCGCCGGAACGTTCCGTCGACGGGCGCGAGGGGGAAAAGGGCGGACGGTCTCCGGGGTCCTAGTGGATGATCCCGGTCCGCAGGGCGACGGCGACCATCCCGGCCCGGTCGCCGGTGCCCAGCTTGCGGGCGATCCGGGCGAGGTGGGACTTGACGGTCAGGGCGGACAGGCCCATCGAGACGCCGATGGCCTTGTTGGACTGGCCCTCCGCGACGAGGCGCAGGACCTCGACCTCGCGGCCGGAGAGCTCGCGGTAGCCGCCCGGGTGGCTCGGGGCACCCGGGGGGCGGCGGTGCATGCGGGCGGCGGCGGCACCGATGGGGGCGGCGCCGGGCCTGGTGGGGAGCCCGATGTTGGTGCGCGTACCGGTGACGACGTAGCCCTTCACGCCGCCCGCGAGGGCGTTGCGCACGGCGCCGATGTCGTCGGCGGCGGACAGGGCCAGGCCGTTCGGCCAACCGGCGGCCCGGGTCTCGGAGAGCAGGGTGAGACCGGAACCGTCGGGCAGGTGTACGTCGGCCACGCAGATGTCGCGCGGGCTGCCGACGCGGGGGCGGGCCTCCGCGATGGACGACGCCTCGATGACGTCACGAACTCCGAGCGCCCACAGATGACGGGTCACGGTGGAGCGGACGCGCGGGTCGGCCACGACGACCATGGCCGTCGGCTTGTTCGGGCGGTAGGCGACCAGGCTTGCGGGCTGCTCGAGAAGAACGGACACCTAGGCCTCCTGGGGGAGTGGCGGGACGGGCCGGCTCGGGGAAGGAAGCCGGTGCGAACCGTGCGGATGGTCACTGACTCCTTCGGCACGTCACCCGCCCGGCTTTAGGGAATGATCACGATTTAGTGAGTAACAATTCGGGCAATTCGGACGCACGATCGATCAGAGGATGATCAGAAGCCCGCAACGGATGCGCTGTTCTGACACTCCGTGACGGTCCCGACCGGTCGTTCGTGGCGCGCGCCTGCGGCCGGACGGCCCCGCGGGGCCCCTCGGCTACGGGTGGTGCGGACCGCGGCGCTGTGGCAGGGACACCACGCCCGTGACGGTGTCCGTGGGCCCCACCGGGGGCAGCCCCGCGATCTGGCACAGCAGCTCGCACCAGGCGGCGAGGTGCGCCGAGGTCTCCGGCACCCCTCCCACCCCCTCCCGCGGCGTCCAGGAGGCCCTGATCTCGATCTGGGTCGCGGGCCGCCGCTCCGAGAGCCCCCCGAAGTAGTGGGAGCTCGCCATGGTCACGGTGCCGCTCGGCTCCCCGTACATCAGTCCGCGCGCGTCCAGTGCCCCGGTCAGCCAGGACCAGCACACCTCCGGGAGGAGCGGGTCCGCGGCCATCTCCGGCTCCAGTTCCGCCCGTACGAGCGTCACCAGCCGGAAGGTCCCGTGCCAGGCGTCGTGCCCGGACGGGTCGTGGAGCAGGATCAGCCGGCCGTCGGCCAGGTCGTCCTCGCCGTCGACGACCGCCGCCTCCAGGGCGTAGGCGTACGGCGCCAGTCTTTGCGGCGGCTTCGTCGGGTCGATCTCGATCCCGGGGCGCAGCCGCGCCTTCCTCAAGCCGTCGACCGCCCGCCGGAACGGGAGCGGGACCGAGCTCTCCTTCGCGCTGTCCACACCGTCAGCGCCATCTGAAAATCGTCCCTGAGCCGCAGCCATGCCGGGAAGACTAGGCGGAACGAGCGCCCCTGCGGCGCAGGGACACCCGCACCGGGTCGGGCACTTCTTCATACGTGCGAAGATTTGGGTCGTGAGTGCCAACGAACGCCCGACGGGCCAGCCGAGTCAGACGTACGATTCCGCCTTCCTGAAGGCGTGCCGGCGCGAGCCGGTTCCGCACACCCCCGTGTGGTTCATGCGGCAGGCGGGGCGCTCGCTTCCGGAGTACCGCAAGGTGCGCGAGGGAACGCAGATGCTGGAGTCCTGCATGCGTCCCGACCTGGTCACCGAGATCACGATGCAGCCCGTGCGGCGCCACAACGTCGACGCGGCGATCTTCTTCTCCGACATCGTCGTCCCGCTGAAGGCCATCGGCGTCGACCTGGACATCAAGCCGGGCGTCGGCCCGGTCGTCGCCCAGCCGATCCGCCGCCGCGAGGACCTCGCACAGCTGCGCGACCTCACTCCGGAGGACGTCTCGTACGTCACCGAGGCGATCGGCATGCTCACGGGTGAACTGGGCTCCACGCCGTTGATCGGTTTCGCCGGCGCGCCGTTCACCCTCGCGAGCTACCTCGTCGAGGGCGGACCGTCCAAGAACCACGAGCACACCAAGGCCCTGATGTACGGGGACCCGCAGCTCTGGGCAGAGCTGCTGGACCGGCTCGCGGAGATCACCTCCGCCTTCCTCAAGGTGCAGATCGAGGCCGGCGCCTCGGCGGTCCAGCTCTTCGACTCCTGGGTCGGCGCGCTCGCCCCGGCGGACTACCGCCGCTCGGTGATGCCGGCGTCGGCGAAGGTCCTGGAGTCCGTGGCCTCGTACGGGGTCCCGCGCATCCACTTCGGCGTGGGCACCGGCGAGCTGCTCGACCTGATGGGCGAGGCCGGCGCGGACGTCATGGGCGTCGACTACCGGGTCCCGCTGGACGAGGCCGTCCGCCGCGTCGGCCCCGGCAAGGCGCTCCAGGGCAACCTGGACCCCGCCGTCCTGTTCTCCACCACGGAGGCCGTCGAGGCCAAGACCGACGAGGTCCTCGCCGCCGCCGCGGGCCTGGAGGGCCACATCTTCAACCTCGGCCACGGCGTCCTGCCGACCACGGACCCGGACGCGCTGACCCGCCTCGTGGAACACGTCCACACCCGCACGGCCCGCTGACCCCCCGCCGCCCCGACCGGAGCGGCACCGGAGCGCCGCAGGACCCCGTCCTGCGGCGCTCCGGCGTTTGCGGAACCCGGCGGCCGCCGACCTACACGGCCGCCCGGACCGCCGAGACGGCCTTGCGGGCCGCCACCAGGACCGGGTCCCACACCGGGGAGAAGGGCGGGGCGTAGCCCAGGTCCAGGGCGACGACCTGCTCCACCGTCATGCCCGCGGTGAGGGCGACGGCCGCGACGTCGACCCGCTTCGCGGCGCCCGCGCCCCCGACGATCTGCACGCCCAACAGGCGGCCCGTACGGCGCTCGGCCAGCATCTTGACCGTCATCCCCACCGCGCCCGGGTAGTAGCCCGCCGTGTTGGTCGAGGTGATGGTGGCCGTCACGAAGCGCAGGCCCGCCTCCAGCGCGTCCCGCTCGCGCAGTCCCGTGCGGGCGATCTCCAGGTCGCACACCTTGCTCACCGCCGTCCCCACCACCCCGGGGAAGGTGGCGTAGCCGCCCCCCACGCCGGCGCCGATGACCTGGCCGTGCTTGTTGGCGTGCGTGCCCAGCGGGATGTGCCGGGTGCGGCCCGCCACCAGGTCCAGGACCTCCACGCAGTCACCGCCCGCCCAGACGTCCTCGTGGCCGCGCACCCGCATCGACAGGTCCGTCAGGATGCCGCCCGAGGGGCCCAGCGGCAGGCCCGCCGCGCGGGCCAGGGCCGTGCGCGGTTCCACGCCCATGCCGAGGACCACCACGTCGGCCGGGTACTCCTCGCCGGTGGCCGTCGTCACGGCGCGGGCCCGGCCCTCCCCGTCGGTGAGGACGGCCGTCACCTCGGCGCGGGCCACCGTACGGATGCCCATCCGGTTCATCGCGCTGTGCACCAGGCCGCCCATGTCGGGGTCGAGCGTGGCCATCGGCTGCTCGCCCCGGTGCAGGACGGTGACCTCGAAGCCCCGCCCGACCAGGGCCTCGGCCATCTCCACGCCGATGTACCCCGCGCCGACGACGACCGCCCTGCGGCCCCCGGCGCGTTCCAAGGACGTCATCAGGCGCTGACCGTCGTCCAGGGACTGGACCCCGTGCACCCCGTGCGCGCCGATGCCGGGCAGCCGGGGGCGCAGCGGGCGGGCGCCCGTCGCCAGGACCAACTTGTCGTACCCGGTCCACGACTCGGCGCCCGAGTCCAGGTCGCGGGCCCGGACCCGGTGCCCGGCCAGGTCCAGCTCGACGACCTCCGTGCGCGTGCGCAGGTCGATGTCCCGCTCCCGGTGCTCCTGCGGGGTCCGGGCGATCAGGTCGTCCCGCTCGGCCACCAGACCGCCGATCCAGTACGGGATGCCGCACGCGGAGTACGAGGTGAAGTGCCCGCGCTCGAAGGCGGTGATCTCCAGCTCCGCCGGCCCCTTCATCCGCCGGGCCTGTGACGCCGCGGACATCCCCGCCGCGTCACCGCCGACCACCACCAGTCGTTCCGTCGCCATCGTCCGCCCCGTTCCGTGCCGTCGTCTACGGGGCCACGGTACGGGCGCCCCGCGCGCTCAGCCCTCCCGGTCGGTTCCGGATCCGTCGGAGTCCGGGTCCGGGTCCGGGCGGGAGGCCGTACCCGGTGCCTGCGCGACGGGTGCCGGGGCGGCGCCTTCCTGGCGGGGGACCCACGTCGGGCCCGCGACCGGCTTCGGCTTCGCCGGCCGGAGCCTGCGGTGGGCCCGGAACCCGAGGGCGATCAGGGCCGCGGCCACCGCGAACGGCAGGACCGCCGCGAGGGCGAGGAGGAGGTAGCGCACCACCGTCGTGAACACCGACCACCCGGCGGCCAGCGCGTCCCCGAAGCCGGTCTCCCCGTCCTTCTTCTCCGCCGCCGGCGGCGGGGGCTCCGAGACGGCCAGCGTGATGGTGGCCAGGGACGTCTGGTCCTTCAGCGCGGTCTGCTGCGCCAGCAGCGACTCCAGATCGGACTGACGCCGGCTCAGTTCGCCCTCCAGCATGACCACGTCGCCCAGCGCCGTGGCCTTGTCCATCATCTCCCGCACCCGGGCCACGCTGGCCTGCTGGGACTTGACCCGACTGTCGACGTCGGCGACCTTCTCGGTCACGTCCTGCGCCTCGACCTTGCGGTTCAGGAGCTTGCCGCCGCCCTCCAGGGCGCCGATCACCGCGTCGAAGCGTTCGCCGGGCACCCGCAGGGTCAGCGTCGAGGCCATCCGCCCGTCCTTGCCGCGCTGGGTGGACTCGTTGCCGACGTAGCCGCCCGCGCCCTCCGCCGCCGTACGGGCCGCCGCCAGGGCCTTCTGCGGCTCGGCCGTCTCGATGCCGAGCGTCCCGGTGCGGATGACGTGCGGGCGGATCACGGTGGGGGCCTGCGGGGTGCCCGCGGCGCTCGGGGCGCTCGGCGCCTTGGCGTCGGCCCCGGCCGGCGGAGTTAGGAAGAGGACACCTCTGAACTCCACTCACAT
>NZ_JANFAK020000326.1 GCF_024721315.2 Streptomyces sp. Isolate_45 | reverse complement strand
CCCAGGCAGCCGACGTGTCCCGCGCGCGCGGTGGTGTCCCGGGTGCGCCAGTCCCACTCGGCGCGCGGCCGGGGGCCGCTCGGCTTGCCCCAGCCCGCGAGGTGGAGCAGCCACGTGACGATTCCCGCCGCGACGACCAGGCCGAGACCGAGCCGGATGCCCGGCACCCAGGCCGCGCACAGGGCGGCGCCCGCTCCGGTGCAGCCCAGCAGGGCCAGGATGGTGCCGGTCCAGCCGGCCACGGTGTGGCCGAGGTCGACGTCGCCGTGCGCGCTCATGATTCTCCCTGTGGGTACGGACGCCAGTACGCTCGGAGCAGGATCTTTTATCTCGCGAGCTAAGTAACTTAGATACTAAGGAGTGTGTGGGTGCACGGCAAGTCCCGCCCCCCGGCCACGGCCGGGGAGGCCATCGCACGCATGGACCAGTACGTGGCCCTCGGGCTCATCGGCCAGCAGGAAGTGGCCCAGCTGCTCGGACTGAACGTCACCGACCTCACCTGCCTGGGCCACGTGCTGGGCGCCGGGGACGCCCCGCTCTCCGCCGGCGACCTCGCCGAACTGACCCAGCTCACGACCGGCGCCGTCACCGGAGTGATCAACCGGCTGGAGCGGGCCGGATACGCGCACCGCCGGCCGGACCCGACCGACCGGCGCCGGGTACGGGTGGTGGCCGACCCTGCCGCGGCCCTGCGGGTCATCGCGGTCTACGAGCCCTTCTACGCCCGCCTCGGGGCGCTGTTCGCCGACTACTCCCCCGACGAGGTCGCCGTCATCGCCGACTGGTTCGGGCGGGCCACGGCCGAGATGCAGGCCCACCTGACCCGCGTGCGGGCCGGGGACATCGGCCCCCCGCCCGCGTAGTCACCGACTGGTAAAATGGGCGGGAAACTTGAGGCGCGGGGTGCTTGCACCCGACGCGGACGCGTACGACGAGCCGGGGCCCGTACCGAAGGGGTACGGACCCCGGCTCGTCGCCGTTCACCGTCCCGGCCGCCCTCCGCACTCGCTCTCCTCACGGAAGGTTCTGCATGAAGAACCCGTCAGCTCACGGGCGTTTCGGCATCAAGGCCGGAACGAAGGCAGGCTCCAGGCCCGGCGCCAAGGGCGGCGGCAAGACGCCCCGCACCCTCGGCCCCCAGGGCGAGTTCACCATGCCCCGGACGGCCACCCCGGCGCTGCCCGCGGTGACCTCGTTCGAGGAGCTCGACCTGCCCGCCGAGCTGGTGAGGACCCTGGCCGAGCAGCAGGTGCGGGAGCCGTTCCCGATCCAGGCCGCGACGCTGCCGAACTCCCTCGCGGGCCGCGACATCCTCGGCCGGGGCCGCACCGGCTCGGGCAAGACGCTGGCGTTCGGCCTGTCACTGCTCGCCCGCACCGCGGGACAGCAGGCCGACCCGAAGCGGCCGCTGGCCCTGATCCTCGTACCGACGCGCGAGCTGGCGCAGCAGGTCACCGAGGCCCTCGCACCGTACGCGCAGGCCCTGAAGCTGCGCATGGCCACCGTCGTCGGCGGGCTGTCCATCGGCCGCCAGTCGGGCGCGCTGCGCACCGGCGCGGAGGTCGTCGTGGCCACGCCCGGGCGCCTCAGCGACCTGGTCGGACGGCGGGACGTGCACCTGGAGCGCGTGAGGATCACGGTGCTCGACGAGGCCGATCAGATGTGCGACCTGGGGTTCATGCCCCAGGTCACCGAGATCCTGGACCAGTGCCACCACGCCGGGCAGCGGATGCTGTTCTCGGCCACCCTGGACCGCAACGTCGACCAGTTGGTGCGCCGGTACCTGAAGGACCCGGTCTCGCACTCCGTGGACCCGCAGTCGGCGTCCGTCGGCACGATGGACCACCACGTGCTGCACATCCACGCCGCGGACAAGGTCTCGGCGGCGACCGAGATCGCGGCGCGCGAGGGCCGGGTGCTGATGTTCCTGGACACCAAGCACGGCGTCGACCAGTTCGTGAAGCACCTGCGGGCCATGGGCGTCCGGGCCGAGGGACTGCACAGCGGAAAGTCCCAGCCTCAGCGCACCCGCACCCTCGGACAGTTCAAGGACAGCTTGATCACCGTCCTGGTCGCGACGAACGTCGCCGCCCGGGGCATCCACATCGACGACCTCGACCTGGTGGTCAACGTGGACCCGCCGGCCGACAGCAAGGACTACCTGCACCGGGGCGGGCGGACGGCCCGCGCGGGCGAGTCCGGCAAGGTCGTCACCCTGGTCACGCCCAACCAGCGGCGGGACGTCGTCCGCCTGATGGCCGACGCCAAGATCCGGCCGACGATCACCCAGGTGCGCTCCGGTGAGGCCGCGCTGAGCCGGATCACCGGCGCGAAGGCCCCGTCCGGGGTTCCGCTGTCCGGCGCCGCGCCGACCGACGCGAAGGGTCGGCCGAGCGGCTCCGACCTGGGGTTCCGCGGGATCGGAACCCGCCCCGGGCGCCCCGGCAAGGGCAAGGAGTCCCGTAAGACCATCGAGGCGCGGCAGGCCGCCGAGGCCCGCCGCGCGGCCCGGGTCCGCAAGGGCCTCTGACGCGCGGGCGCC
>NZ_JANFAK020000325.1 GCF_024721315.2 Streptomyces sp. Isolate_45 | reverse complement strand
CCCGCCCCGGCCCGCGCGCCCGCGCCGCCGGCTCCCGCCCCGGCCCGGTCCCCGTACGCGCCCGCCGCGCCCGCCGGACCGCCCACCCTGCCGGGCGGGGGGCCGCCCACCGAAGCCGCCGTGCGGCTGGTCAAGGGCGAGGAGTGGCTCCCCGTCGACATGCGCAAGCGCCTCTCGCTGCGCAAGCAGCAGGTCGCCGTCAGCCTGAGCAAGGCCGGCGCCACCGGGGTGACCGCCCGGGTGATCCTCGTCCTCGACGCGTCCGGCTCGATGAGCGCCCTCTACTCACGGGGCACCGTGGCGAACGTCGTGGAACGCATGGCGGCCGTCGCCGCCCAGCTCGACGACGACGGCGAGATGCAGGCGTGGACCTTCGCCACGAACCCGGCCCGGTTGCCCGACCTCGCGGTCGGCGACCTGCCGGATTGGTTGCGCCTGCACGTGCGCGTCGGCCAGATGAGCCTCTTCGGTCGCAAGAAGCCGCCGAAGGGACTCCAGCCCGGCCAGGTCGACATGCGCGCCGTCGGGTTCCAGAACGAGGAGCAGAAGGTCATCGCCGAGGTGCGGGCCTACGCCCGCACCCAGTCGCCGTCCGTCCCGACCCTGGTGCTGTTCTTCTCCGACGGCGGCGTCTACCGCAACGACGAGATCGAACGGGAGCTGCGCGCGGCCGTCGACGAACCCGTGTTCTGGCAGTTCGTCGGCCTCGGCCGGGCCGGATTCGGAGTGCTGGAACGCTTCGACACCATGGCCGGCCGCCGCGTCGACAACGTCGGCTTCTTCGCCGTCGACGACATCGACAAGGTCTCCGACCCCGAGCTGTACGACCGGCTGCTGTCCGAGTTCCCGTCATGGCTCCGCGCCGCCCGGCAGGCCGGCATCCTGCGCTGAGCGCGCCCCGCCCGAAAGAAGGAACGCCCTCGTGACCACCCCCGCCGGCCTCAGGATCCTGCGCGCCGCCGACCGTACGGCCGAGCCCTGGAAGAACGGCGGGGGAATCACCCGCGAGATCGCCGCACGGCCCGCGGAATCCGGTACGGGCGACTTCGCCTGGCGGGTCAGCCTCGCCGAAGTGGACGCCGACGGCCCCTTCTCCGTCTTCCCCGGCGTCGACCGGACGCTCACCCTCGCCGAGGGCGCGGGCATGGACCTCACCGTCGCGGGCGAACACCGCCTCGTGGACGAGCGCTGGGCACCGCGACACTTCCCCGGCGACCGACCCACCCACTGCCGGCTCCTCGACGGCCCCGTCGTGAACCTCAACGTGATGTACCGCCGGGACCGCACCGACGCCCGGACCGCCGTCGTGCGCGGCGAGTTCGACCTCACAGTGGCACCGGACGAGACCGTCATCGTCATCGCCCTGGACGGCCCGGCGACCCTGGACCGAACGGACGCGCGGGGCGGCCAACCCACCCGACTCGCCCCGTACGACGCTCTCCTGGCCGACGGCCCCCTCACCGGTCTCGTGCGCACCACGGGCCGGGCGGCCCTGGTACGTCTGCGGACCTGAGGCCCCCCGGGACCGAGCCCGTGGGACCCGTTCTTGCCGGTGGGAGGCCGTGCGGGCAGAATCGCCCGGTGACCGAAACCCCAACGCACCAGGACGCCTTCGCCGAACACCGCAGGCTCCTGTTCGCCACCGCCTACCGGATGCTGGGCAGCGTCGCCGACGCCGAGGACATCGTCCAGGACGCGTGGTTGACGTGGCACAAGGCCGACCGCTCGGACGTACGTCACCCCAAGGCGTACCTGGTGCGCACCGTGACGAACCTGTCCCTGAACCGGCTGACCTCCGCCCGGGCCACCCGGGAGGAGTACGTCGGCCCCTGGCTCCCCGAACCCCTGCTGACGGAGCCGGACGCGGCGCGGGGACAGGAGCTCGCCGAGAGCGTGTCGACGGCGATGCTGGTCGTTCTGGAGACCCTCGCGCCCGTGGAGCGCGCGGTGTTCGTCCTGCGCGAGGTGTTCGGCTACTCGCACGGGGAGATCGCCGAGGTGTTGGAGCGCCCGGAGCCGACGGTCCGGCAGATCTCCCACCGCGCCCGCAAACACGTCCAGGCCGGCCGCCCCCGCTACGACACGGACACGGCGGAGCGCGAACGGATCACGGAGCGCTTCCTGAACGCCTGCGCCGGCGGCGACCTGAACGCGGTCATGGAGATGCTCGCCCCCGACATCACCGCCTGGTCCGACGGCGGCGGGAAGGTCCGTGCCGCGCTCCGTCCACTGCACGGGCCCGACCGGGTGGCGCGCTGGCTGCTGGGCGTACTGGCGAAGCCGACCATGGCTCCCGTCAGCACCGTCCCGGCCCTCGTCAACGGCGAATTGGGCCTGCTCGCCCTCGCCGGCGACACCCCCATGGGCGCGGTCACCTTCGACCTGGAGGACGGCCGGATCCGCAACCTCCGCCTCCAGATCAACCCGGACAAACTCCGCGGCCTGACCCCGCCGGGACCCGACCGGGGGTGACGCCGCGCCGGCGCGGGGTCACGGGGACTGCGCGCCGCCCGTCAGGGTGTGCGGGGCCGGGGGGGGGGGGGGGGGGGGGGGGGGGGGGGGGGGGGGGGGGGGGGGGGGGGGGGGGGGGGGGGGGGGGGG
>NZ_JANFAK020000324.1 GCF_024721315.2 Streptomyces sp. Isolate_45 | reverse complement strand
GACCGCCGAACCACGGATCACCGCACGGATCGTGTCCCCGTCACGGACCGCGTCGGCCAGCCGCTTCAGCACCACGATGCCGGCTCCGCTGGAGAAGACCGTCCCCTGCCCGTCGGCGTCGAACGCCCGGCAGTGGCCGTCGGGGGACATTATTCCGCCCTCCTGGAACCAGTAGCCGCTGCGCTCCGGAGCACGGACCTTCGCTCCTCCGGCGAGTGCCATGTCACTGTCGCCCGAGATGAGACTGCGGCACGCGTGGGCGATCGCCACCAACGAGGTGGAACAGGCCGTGCTCACGCTCACGCTCGGTCCGCGCAGGTTGAGGCGGTAGGAGATATGGGTGGCGGCGAAGTCCTTGTCGTTGCCGAGACCCACGACCGTCGGATCGATGTCCGACGAGCCGCGCTGGGGAATCAGGTTGTTGAGCAGGTAACTGCTCATCGCGGCGCCGACGTAGACCGCGACGGTACCCGAGTGCCCACGCGGCGCATATCCCGCGTTCTCGAGTGCCTGGTAGGAGCACATCAGCAGCAATCTCTGCTGGGGGTCCATCAGCTCCGCCTCACGCGGAGTGAATCCGAACATCGCGGGATCGAACAGATCGACCCCGTCCGCGGATCCGGCCATGGCCACGTACCGGCCGTGGCCGCCGACCGCCGACTCCGAAGGCTCGTCAGTGGGGACCAGTGACTCCACACCCGCGACAAGGTTGTTCCAGAACGCGTCCACGTCATCGGCGCCGGGAAAACGAGCGGCCATGCCGATGACGGCGATGTCGGAGCTCTCCGCCGGGCTCCGGAAGGTCGTCGACGGAGACTTCGCATCCTGCGGAGACGACGAAGTCGGCGCGAGGCGCTCCGCGAGGCGGGCAATGGTCGGGTATTTGAACAGGTCCGCCACGGCAAGCGAAACCCGCAGACGCTTCTTGACCTGTTGGCCCGCTTCGACGATGAGGAGGGAGTCTCCGCCCAGGTCGAAGAAGTTCGCGTCCCGGTCGATGCGGGATCGTCCGAAGAGGTTCTCCCATATCTCGGTGAGCGTGCTCTCGGTCTCCGCGCGCGACCGTACCGCGGGCGCGGGTTGGTCCGCCGGCCGCTCCTGGTGGCGTTTTGTACCGCGTTCGAGCCTGCTCGGCAGGTTCTCGGCGGAGACGATCACGCGCCGCCGCCCTCCGAAGAGCGCGCGTTCGAAGACGGCAAGCGCGTCGGCGGGGGAAATCCCCGACGGCTCGTCGCCGACGTGTGCCTCGAGTACGGCAGCGGGGAGCCGCTCGTGCGACGCCATGCCCACGTTCCGCCAGGCGTCCCAGGCGATGGCGACGACACGTTCGGGAGCGCCTGGCGACTCGGCCCATGCGTCGAGGAAGGCGTTCGCCGCGCAGTAGTCGACTTGGCCGAGGCTGCCCAGAAGCGCGCCGGTCGAGGAGAACACGGCGAAGAAGGCGAGCGGTCGGTTGTGGAGCACCGCCGCGAGCGCGAGTGTTCCGTCGACCTTGGGCGTCAGCACCTCGCGCATGGCCTCGACATGCCGGAACTGGGCGAGACCGCCACCGGCGAGGCCCGCGGCGTGGACTACGCCTTCGATGGGCCCGAACCGGAGTTCGGCTCGGGCGACGACATCGGCGAGAGCGGTACGGTCGCTCACGTCGCACGCTTCCACGAGCACCTCGGCCCCGTACGCCTCCAGCTCGCGTACCGCGATGATGCGGCTCCGGGTCTCCGCGGGGATCGTGGGATCACTCTCGAGCACCGGCCACTGTTCACGCGGCGGGAGCGGCGTCCGCCCGACGAGCACCAGGCGCGCTTTGTAGTTCCGCGCGGCCCACGCGGCGATGGCGCGGCCGACGCCGCCGAGGCCTCCGGTGATCAAGTAGACGCCAAGCGGCCGCAGGGTCGCGGGTCCTCCGGCCGGTGCAGACGTGGTCATGCCATCGACACCCTCGACGTAGCGGGTGGTGTTCCGATAGGCGACGAAGGAATGCGGCAATGACGCGCGGATCTCGGCGATGAGCGGATCGACCTCCGCCGCCGGGCCCTCGATGTCGATCGCGGACGCGGTGAGGGCCGGATACTCGAGGGGCAGGGTCTTGACCGGCCCGAGGACGAGTGCGCGGGTGGGCGGTGCGGGCTCGCCATCACTCACCAGGGCGAGGCCCCGTGTCACCACGGCGAGCCGGGTCTGATCGGTTCCGCGGTGCAGTCCGAGTGCACGGGCGAAGTGCACCAGTGCGTCGAGCGCGAAGACACGCGCTCGGTCGACCTCGGCCTCGGTGTCGACCGCCCACAGGTAAAGGACGTTCCAGGTACCGCCCGTTCCATCGGCGTCCTGGAGTTCGCGGACGAGCCGGTCGAAGTCACCGGTCACTTCAGGGCGCAGACGGTAGGCGTCCGGGGCGGATCGCTCGAACGACGTCCCGGTCTTCACCGTGACGACGCGCTCTCCGATTTCTCGCAGGCGCGTGGTCCAGCGCTCCGCGATGCCGAGCTTGTCGGCAAAGACGAGCCAGCGTTCGCCGAGCCCCGCGGTGATCGCCGCGGTGAGGGGGACCTGATGGAAGACTGGCTGGAAGAGGCGGGCCGCAGGCGCCGTCGCACCAGCGGTCTTCCGCTCTATCCAGTAGCGCTTGGTGTCGAACGCGTAGGTGGGTAGGGGTACGCGTCGCGGTGAGCGGTTCGTGTGCAGGG
>NZ_JANFAK020000323.1 GCF_024721315.2 Streptomyces sp. Isolate_45 | reverse complement strand
TGCTGTAACACTGTTCCCCTACACGACGCTCTGCCGATCTCCCCGTCGGGCGCCGCGGGCGGCCGCCGGGCGGTGGTGGGGGTGGCGCCCACCACGGCCCGGATCCGCTCCAGTTCCCCGGCCAGCTCGGCCTCCGGCGGGAAGTCGTCGTCGCGCTCCAGCAGCACCCCCGGCGGGTCCACCCGCTCGCGCAGCCGCGCGAGGACGTCGAGCACCACCGGCGGTACCGGGTGCGCGTGCGTGTCGTGCCAGACGCCGTCGCGCTCCACGCCTCCGGCGACGTGTACGTAGGCCAGCGCCTCCAGCGGGATCCCGTCGAGGACGGTGGCGGGGTCCTCGCCGCGGTTGACCCGGTTCGTGTGCAGGTTGGCCACGTCGATGAGGAGCCGTACGCCGGTCCGCTCGACCAGCTCCGTCAGGAACTGCCCCTCCGTCAGTTCCTCCCCGGGCCAGGAGAGGAGCGCGGCGATGTTCTCCAGCGCCAGCGGCACGGGCAGCGCGTCCTGGGCGATCCGCACGTTCTCGCACAGCACCGCCAGCGCGTCGCGGGTGCGGGGCACGGGTAGCAGGTGACCGGCCTCCAGCGCGGGCGAGGACGTCCGTACGAAGGCGATGTGCTCGGTGACCAGCGGCGCCCCCAGCGCCACCGCCCGCTCCGCGAGCTCGGCCAGCTTTCCGGCGTCGGGCCGGTCGGCGCCGCCGAGGCCCAGCGACACCCCGTGCGGCACGACGTGGACGCCGCGCTCGCGCAGTCTCAGCAGTCCGGGGTGCAGGTGGCCGGGGCAGGCGTTCTCCGCCACCACCTCGACCCAGTCCAGGCCCGGCAGCCGTTCGACCGCGTCCGCGATCTCCGGCCGCCAGCCGATGCCCACCCCCAGGCGCGTCATGGGCTTCATGTCGCCGCCCCCCTCTTCTCTTCGGTCCGTCGGACCGTGTGCCGGTGTGATGACCCTGTCGGAGCCCGGCCAACCCGCGTGGGGGGACGTTCAGAGCATGATTTGAGGTTCCCGCCCGGACCTCAGAGCCGTGCCCGCAGCGCCGGGTGGTCCGCGACGACCGTGCAGGATCCCGGCGCGATCTCCGTGAAACCGGCGTCCCGTACCACCGGCAGTCCGCTCCCGCCCAGCTCGGCCCACCGCTCGCGCGGGGCCGTGCGCGCGGCCAGTCGGAAACCGGAGTCCCGCCACGCCGTCCGCTCGGCCGGGGTGAGCTCCCACCAGGCCAACTGCGCCGCGTGCCCGACCTGCGCCATCGCCTTGCCGGCGGACATGCCGAGGTCCGGGTTGAGCCACAGCACCGGGAGGTCGGCGGCGGCCGGCGGAACCGGCCCGGGGTCGTCCAGATCGGTGCCGGAGACCTGGAGCTTCGCCAGCTCCTTGGGCCAGCCGTCCAGCGGCACCGGCGGGAAGACCCGTACCTGGGAGGCCTCGCCGCTGACGGTGATGCCCGGCAGGGTCTCCGCCTTGCGCCACTCCGCGCCGCGCGCCCGCCGGACCACCTTGCGGATCCGGGCGTCCTGCCAGTCGCGGACGGCCTCGGCCCACTCGCCCTCGCCGTGCGCGCGCTCGTCCGCCAGCAGCACCAGCACCGCGCGGGCCGCCGTCTCCAGCGCGTCCGTCCGGGCGGGCGGCTCGGTCTTCTCGATCCGTACGACCAGCGGCAGGACGAACTGCGGGGCCTCGTCGCGCAGGACGTGCTCCAGGCGGAAGGGGCTCTCCGCCCCGACCGCGGGAACGGCTGCGGGGGCGGCCGTGGGTACGACCACCTGTACGTCCGTGGGGGTGTCCGTGGATACCGGCGCGCTGCCGCCCGCGGGTACGTCTGTGGTCTCGTTCGTGTGCCGGCTGCTCATCCTGCCAAGGATGCCGGCCTCCGACCTGAGGAGGATGCTCCGGGTCCCTCACCCGCGCGAGGATCGAACCCATGAAGAGCGACCTTTTCGCGTCCGAGAACCTGGCCCAGCCGGCCGCCGCGCCCGGCATGACCCTGCAGAACGCCAAGTCCGTCAAGTACACCGTCAACGGAGAGGTGCTCGCCCGTCAGGGCGCGATGATCGCCTTCCGGGGGAACCTGCAGTTCGAGCGGAAGGGCCAGGGCATAGGCGGCATGCTCAAGCGCGCCGTCACCGGCGAGGGGCTCGCGCTGATGTCCGTACGGGGCCAGGGCGAGGCCTGGTTCGCGCACCAGGGCGGCAACTGCTTCATCGTCGACTTCGAACCCGGTGACGCGCTGACCGTCAACGGCCGCAACGTCCTGTGCTTCGACCCGACGCTCTCCTACGAGATCAAGATGGTCAAGGGCGCCGGCATGACCGGCGGCGGCCTCTTCAACAGCCTCTTCACCGGCACCGGCAAGCTCGCCGTCGTGTGCGACGGCAGCCCCATCATCATCCCCGTCACCCCGCAGGAACCGGTCTTCGTCGACACCGACGCCGTCGTGGGCTGGAGCGCCCGGCTGGAGACCGGGCTGCACCGCTCCCAGTCCGTCGGCTCCATGATCCGCGGCGGCTCGGGGGAGGCCGTCCAGCTGAAGCTGAGCGGCGAGGGCTTCGTCATCGTCCGCCCCAGCGAGGTCACCGAGGCGGCCGCCTCGCACTGAACCGGCCCCGGCCGGCCGGGGGCGGGGGGGGGGGGGGGGTACGCCTCGCCCGACCGCCGGTGTAAGACGCGTCGTGCTGCCGCGCCCCGCCCGGCCCCGGCCGCGCCGGGG
>NZ_JANFAK020000322.1 GCF_024721315.2 Streptomyces sp. Isolate_45 | reverse complement strand
ACCGCGGGCCGCCGCCAGGGCGTGGTGTCGGTCACCGGGTGGCCGGCCCCTCGGGGAGCGGGCTCCCCGAGCCGGGTGCCCGCCGGTCCCCGGGCGAGGGCAGCGCCCACCAGGCGGCGAGTCCGATGATCACGCCGGTCAGGACGGTGGAGGGGCCGCCGATGTCGGCGTAGAGGAAGTCGGTCAGCTGCCAGACGAGGAGGCCGATCGCGACGAGCCCGCAGTCGCGGATCCCGCGACCGGTCGCGTACCGGCGCAGGCCCGCGACGAGCAGCACCGCCCAGCCGCCCACGAGCGCGGTGAGCCCGATCAGCCCCTGTTCGCTGAGGATCAGCAGGTACATGTTGTGCGGGGACAGCAGCGGCTGGCGGAGGTACGCCTGACCGGCGCCGGCGGTGTCGCTGCCCGAGGACAGGCCGAGCGAGGAGTGTCCGTCGCGGTGGGCGGGGAAGCCCTTGAGGCCCACGCCCGCGGCCGGTCGTTCGCGCCACATCGACCCGGCGGCCGCCCACATCGTGTAGCGGTCGGTGACCGATTGGTCGGGGGCGCTGGAGACCTGGGTGATCGAGGTCAGCCGCTCGGCCACCATCTCGGAGCCGACCCCGAGTCCGCCGACGAGCACCACCGCGGCGGCGCCCAGCGCCACCAGCACCTTCACCGCCCGCCGGATCCCCGCGAGCGCCATGACCAGCACGGCCGCGCCGAGGGTGGCGATCCATGCGCCCCGGCTGAACGACAGCACCAGCGGCACCACGAGCACCAGCGCGCACGCCCCGGCGATCCGCCGGACCCGGGGAGCGAGCCCCGGCGCGAGCGCGGCGGCGGTCGCCACGACCAGCCCGTACGCGACCACCGTGGCCATGCCCATGACGTCGCCGGGGCCGAAGGTGCCCACGGCGCGGACGTCCTCGCCCTGGTAGGAGGCCCCGGTGTGGGTCGCGTACTGCACGACCCCCACCGCCCCCTGCACCAGCGCGAGGACGACGAAGCACCCGGCGGCGATCCGGAACTCCCGCGCGTCGCGCACCAGCAGCACCACGGCCGCCGGGACCAGCACGAAGACCTGGAGGTAGCGGACGAAGCCGGGCAGGGCCGCGTACGGGTCCCCGGCGGTCACCGTCGCCACCGCCAGCCCGACCGCCGGCAGTCCGAGGACGAACACGCCCAGCGGGGTCAGCGGCCGCACCCGGCCGCGCAGCGCCTGCACCCCGCAGACCAGGGCGAGGAGCAGCGAGGCGGCGTCCGCGGGCCCGACCTTCCCGGACGCGGTCGCGTCGCCGGCGGGCAGGGGGGCGAGGAGGAACAGCACGGTCGCGGCGAGGGGCAGCAGCGGCCAGTGCCGGCGCAGCATGCCCGGCAGGCCGGGGACGCGGAGCGAGGCGGTTGCGGCGAGGCTCATGCTCAACTCCCCCCGAGTCGGAAGCGGAAGAAGGAGGCGGCGGTCCGGGCGAGGATCCACAGGTCCTGCCACAGCGACCAGGTGTCGATGTAGTGGTTGTCGAAGCGGGCCCGGTCCTCGATGGAGGTGTCCCCGCGCAGGCCGTTGATCTGGGCGAGGCCGGTGATCCCGACGGGCATCCGGTGACGGGCCTCGTAGCCGGGGTGGACGCTGCTGAACTTGGCGACGAAGAAGGGCCGTTCGGGGCGCGGTCCGACCAGGCTCATGTCACCCCGTACGACGTTCCACAGCTGCGGGAGTTCGTCCAGCGAGGATTTGCGCAGGAAGGAGCCGACGGGGCTCATGCCGCGGTCGCCGGCGACGGTCCACCGGGTGGCGGACTCGTGCTCGTTCGCGCGCAGGGTGCGGAACTTCAGCAGGGTGAAGGGGCGCCCGTACAGCCCGACCCGCTCCTGACGGAAGATCACGCCGGGGCCGTCGGAGAGCCGTACGGCCAGCGCGCAGGCGCCCATGACGGGGGCCGCGGCCAGCAGGGCCAGGGCGGCGAGGGAGGAGTCGATGGCCCGCTTGGCGTAGCGCTCCAGCGGCCGGGAGGGGCGCGGCAGCAGCGGCTGCACGGCGTACCCCCAGAGCTGGTCGGCGGGCTGCGCGACCCGCATGCCGGTGACCTTGGCGGTCCCGGCGGGGTCGGCGAGCCAGAGCCGGCAGCCGTGGTCGTGGAAGAGCCGGACCAGGGAGGCGGTGCGTTCGTCGGCCTCGGGCGGCCGGGTGAACACGGCGTGCCGCACGGAGTTCTGGATGACGGCGCGCCGGATGTCCTCGTGGGTGGCGAGCAGCGGCAGCTGCCCGGTACCCCCTTCGGCGGCGGGTTCGGTGTCGGCGATGCCGACGGGCCGCAGACCGTACTCGGGGCGGCCGTGCAGGGCGGCGGCAACAGCGCCGGCGCCCTCGCCGGGGCCGACGACGAGCGCGGAGAGCGGCCTGCGCACGGCGGAGCGGCGGTGGAGCTGGTTGACGAATCCGCGTCCGGCGCAGGCCAGTACGGCCTGGAGGCAGACGGCGCCGAGCAGGGCGCTCCAGCCGAGCGCGTGCCCGGGCAGGGCGGCGGCGAGTACGGCGGCGGCCGCGCACCACAGCACGGCGGCCCGCCCGGCCAGCGCGGGCAGTTCGAGCAGGGCGGAGGGCGCGAGCCGGGGCCGGTAGAGCCCGGCCTGCGCGTGCAGGGCGGTGTGCGCGGCGGCGAGCAGGACGAGGGCGGGCGCGGCCGCGCCCGGCGGCCGATCGGAATAGAAAAACTATTAAAAACACAAAAAATTTAAAAAAAAGTATT
>NZ_JANFAK020000321.1 GCF_024721315.2 Streptomyces sp. Isolate_45 | reverse complement strand
CTCCAGTTGGTTCAGGCAGAAACTGCCAATGCGCTTCAACGTGCATCCGTTGTAACATGTCATCCAGACGATGACAAACAGAGTGTCACTGAACGAGTGACATTCCAGATGTCGCACTTCAGGTGACTCAGCGGATGCCATTTGAAGCATGACGTGACCGTGGAGGGTGCCATGCAGGAGTCAGAGCCTTTCAGCCCCGGCGCGGCCGCGGCCGCGCTGGAAACCATCGGTCAGGCGTTGGAGGACGCAAGCCGAACGGCCTCCACCGAGCCCTCGGCCGTGTCGGACGCCGGCCCGGCCGTGTCGGACGCCGGCCCGCGCGAGGCCCTGGTCGCGCTGACGATGCTGCGTGAGGTGCGTGAGCGGCTGGCCGGGTGGGAGAGCGGGCTGATCGAGGCGGCCCGGGCCGGCGGTGCGAGCTGGGAAGACCTCGCCGCGCCCCTCGGCGTGGCCAGCCGCCAGGCCGCCGAACGACGCTACCTGCGCCTGCGCCCCGGAGCCGCCGGCAGCACCGGTGAACAGCGGGTCGCCGCCACCCGGAACTCGCGGGCGGCCGAGCGCACGGTCGCGGCGTGGGCCCGCGGCAACGCCGCGGAGCTGCGTCGTTTGGCCGGGCAGGTCAGTGCGCTCGGTGATCTGCCGCCTGGTGCGGCGGCGTCGATGGCGAAGCTGGACCAGGCGCTCGCGGACAACGACGTGGCGCGCCTCGTCGGCCCCTTGCGCGGTGCCCGTGAACATTTGCGTCCGCAGGACGCGGATCTCACCGAGCGGATCGACGCGATGACCCGTCACACCGAACGGCTGCGCAAGGACAGTCATGAGCAGCGCAACCCCCGAACAACCTGATCCCCGGCTCGTGTCGCGCCCTCGTGGCGTGGCCTTTCGAGAGGGTGTTCCGTCATGACTGTGAACCCGTCAGGAGCCGCTGGTGAAAGTGGCGTGAGCGTGGAGGTGCTGGACGAGGCGGTGGCCGTGCGGGTCATCGGCGAGATCGACCTCGCCACCGGGCCCCACCTGAGCCGTGCGCTCGCCGAGGCGCTGCGGCGCGCCACGCCCGCCATACCGCTCGTCGTCGACTGCAGTCGGCTCACCTTCTGCGACTCCGCGGGCCTCAACGCCCTCCTCATCGCCCGCCAGACCGCCCAAAAGGCCGGTATCGACATCCGGCTGGACTCCCCCAACCACCAGATGCGGCGCCTCCTCGACATCACCGGGACCGTCGCCCTCTTCCCGCTCCACGCACCCCCTTCCAACGAAACGCCCACGTGACCACACCCGTATACAGCTCGGCCATGAACGACCGGGAGGCCGAAGTCCTGTCGCTGCGGGTGCGGTGGGCGCTCGCCGAGCTCGGCTTCGAGGAGATCACCACCGGAGCGGAGGGCGTGCACCTCATCGAACACGCCCGCGGCGTGATGATCGGCTGGATACCCCGGAACATCACACCACTGCGCAGACGCGTCCCCCGCCGCAACAGGATCACCGAACCCGACCTCCCCGGGCTCCGCCGCGCCTTCGGGCTCGCTCTGGCCGCCGCACTGCGCGGTGCCGGCTTCGCCGTAGAGACCCGCGGCGACGAATGGCCCCTCGTCCTCGATACCCACCCCGATCTGCCGTGACAGCCCCACCAGCGGGCGCAGGTCGGCCCCGTCGAGCAGCATGGGCTGCTCGGGGCTGCTCGCGTACACGCTCAGCCCCTCAGGCAGGGCTTCCGCGTTCTTCTTGGCCCGCCTGGCATCCGTGCCCGTTATCTACCCATTCGGGATCCCTGCGCCGCGCCAATCGGGCCCCGCGGGTCCGAGCCACCTCCCTCCGGCACGGACCGCGCCTCACCGGCCTGGGCTTCGCCCGGCGCAGTGCAGGCGACCAGGTTGCCGGGCGGGGAACAGCGGCGTACGGATATGAGGTGAGGCCGCTGGATCAGGCCGTATCGGACCGGCGGGCCGTGGAAACCCTGGTTGCTGGGATAGAAGGTGCGAATGATGGAAACCGAGGACGCCTTCATAATCCGCCAGGTCGCCGAGCGTCTACTGAAGACGCACCCGGGCCTGGGTTCGGAAGCAGTCGACGGCGCCGTGCAGACGGCATACGACGAACTCCGTTACGCCCGGGTACGTACATATCTGCCGGTTCTCCTGGAGCGCAGGGCCGGGGACCTGCTCGGAAACGGCTCCCACGGCCGCCCATGACCCGAGCACAGCGAACTGGCGTCCCATGGCTGCGCCCGGGTGGCCCAGCACGGCCTTTTCCCTCCGCTGGTCAGGCACTCGGCGGTGGCTCTCCCCACCCCCGCATCCCCACATCGACCGGGTCGGCCCCGCCGGGCCCGGTCCAATCCGACGGTCAGCGGGCCGTAGGCCTCCACCCGGCGCAGGCTCGGTTGTATCCGGCCGGAGGCGCGGCTTGCGCGCACGACGGGAGCGGCGCGCGGTGAGGGCAGGCAGTGGGTCAGGTGCTTCCCTGCACGGCGTGGGCCAAGCAGCGTGCCACTGCGGAGTGGCCGGGTCGGCGGCCGGGATCGCGTGCACGCTGGAGCCGCCGCCGGACACTGCCAGGCGATGCCAGTCCAGTTCACCGGCCCGGCATCGCCTGGGCCGGTGACATCACCACCGCACCCACCGCCGCCCCGGCAGCATCGGTACGCCTGGGCCGGCTCTGAGCCACGACGCATCAAACGGGCGCGGTGTGCTCCGGAGAGTGATCCAACGGAACAGGGTCCGCTTCCGGCCCTTCGTCACATGATCTTGCGGGCGTACGAGGGGGGACAGCGGCCGCCACCAACACCTGTCGAGCGGCCCGGCCGGCTTCCACCCACCGCT
>NZ_JANFAK020000320.1 GCF_024721315.2 Streptomyces sp. Isolate_45 | reverse complement strand
GCCACGGGTAGCCTGGGCCGGTTGTTCGCCCGCCATCTCGTGACCGCGTACGGGGTGGAGCGTTTGCTGCTCACCAGTCGCCGTGGTCCCCTGGCCGACGGTGCGGACGAACTGGTCGCGGAGTTGACCGGGTTGGGTGCCCACGTCGACCTCGTCGCCTGCGACATAGCCGACCGTGATGCGTTGGCCGAGGTGCTGGCCCTCGTACCGGCTGAACACCCGCTGTCGGCCGTGGTGCACACCGCAGGTGTGCTGGACGACGGCATGCTGGCCTCGCTGACTCCGGACCGGGTGGCAAGGGTCCTCCGTCCGAAGGTGGACGCGGCCTGGAACCTTCACGAGCTCACCCGCGAACTCGATCTGTCGGCCTTCGTGCTGTTCTCGGGTGCGGCTGCCGCCTTCGGTGCGGCCGGTCAGGCGAACTACGCGGCGGCGAACGCCTTCCTGGAGGCCTTGGCCGAGCGTCGTCGTGCAGAGGGCCTGCCCGCCACCGCGCTGGCCTGGGGTCTGTGGGCCCCGCAGGCGGGCAGTGACAGCGGTATGGCGTCGACCCTCGACGAGGTCGACCTGCGCCGCATCGCACGGGACGGTGTCGCCGCGCTCGCCGCAGATGAGGGGCTGGGGCTCTTCGATGCGGCGATGGTGGTGGATGCGGCGGTGTTGCTGCCGATGCACCTTGATGTGGCGGTGTTGCGGGCGCAGGCGGTGTCGTCGGGTTCGGTGCCGGCGTTGCTGCGTGCGTTGGTGCGGATACCGGCGCGGCGAATGGTCGAGCGGCGTGTTGGCGGCACGACGGACGGCAGTTCACCTCTGGTGGCTCGTCTGTTGGGCCTGCCGGTCGCGGAGCACGAGGGTGTGCTGCTGGAGTTGGTGTGCGGTCGTGTGGCGGCCGTGCTCGGCCATGGTGGTGCCGAGGCGGTTGACGCGGAGCGGGCTTTCCGTGATCTCGGCTTCGATTCGCTGACCGCTGTGGAACTGCGCAACGTGCTGAAGGCGGAGACCGGCCTGCGCCTTCCCCCGACGCTGATCTTCGACTACCCCACTCCGGTATTGCTGGCCCGCCACCTGCTGACCGAGCTGGCGGTGACCGCCGGGCTCGGTGACCCGAACGGCGGCCGTGGACAGCAGACGTCACCGGCCCGTCCGGTCACGGGCGTGGCGGACGATCCGATCGTGATCGTGGGTATGGGGTGCCGGTTCCCGGGTGGGGTGCGGACGCCGGAGGATCTGTGGCAGTTGGTCTCCTCGGGTGGGGACGGGATCACGGGGTTCCCGACGGATCGTGGTTGGAATGTGGAGGGTCTGTATCACCCGGATCCGGATCATGCGGGTACGTCGTACACGCGTGAGGGTGGGTTCTTGCATGATGCGGCGGAGTTCGATCCGGCGTTCTTCGGGATCTCGCCGCGTGAGGCCCTGGCGATGGATCCGCAGCAGCGCTTGCTGTTGGAGACCTCGTGGGAGGCGTTCGAGCGGGCGGGTATCGACCCGACCTCGATGCGCGGCAGCCGGACCGGCGTCTTCGCCGGCGTCATGTACCACGATTACGTCACCGGTATAGGCATGGGGGACGGCGCCGGCGACGAACTGCCCGAGGGCGTCGAGGGATACCTCGGCACCGGAAACGCGGGCAGCATCGCCTCCGGCCGGATCGCCTATACCTTCGGGCTCGAAGGTCCGGCGGTCACGGTGGATACGGCTTGCTCGTCGTCGTTGGTCGCGTTGCATTGGGCGATCCAGGCGTTGCGGCAGGGTGAGTGCGACATGGCGCTCGCGGGTGGTGTGGCGATCATGGCGACGCCGGAGACGTTCATCGATTTCAGTCGTCAGCGTGGGCTCGCGGCCGATGGTCGGTGCAAGTCCTTCGCGGATGGTGCGGACGGTACGGGTTGGGCCGAGGGCGCGGGCATGTTGCTCGTGGAGCGTCAGTCGGACGCGGTGCGCAAGGGGCATCGGATCCTGGCGGTGGTGCGTGGTTCGGCGGTCAATCAGGACGGTGCGAGCAATGGTTTGACGGCGCCGAACGGTCCTTCGCAGCAGCGGGTGATCCGTGAGGCGTTGGCGAGTGCGGGTCTGTCGGCGGCGGATGTGGACGCGGTTGAGGCGCACGGTACGGGTACCCGGTTGGGGGATCCGATCGAGGCGCAGGCGTTGTTGGCGACGTACGGGCAGGAGCGGACCGAGGGGCAGCCGCTGCTGCTCGGTTCGATCAAGTCGAACATCGGGCACACGCAGGCCGCGGCGGGTGTGGCCGGTGTGATCAAGATGGTCATGGCGATGCGGCACGGGGTGCTGCCCAAGTCGCTGCATGTGGATGCGCCGTCGTCGCAGATCGATTGGGAGGCGGGCGATGTCAGTCTCCTGACGGATGCCGTGGACTGGCCGGAGACGGGCCGTCCGCGTCGGGCCGGTGTGTCCTCGTTCGGCATCAGCGGCACCAACGCCCACACCATCATCGAGCAGCCGATGGACGCGGAAAAGACGGTCTCGTCCGGGGACGAGACCGTACCGCTCCCGTCGGTGCCGTGGGTCCTCTCGGCCAAGGGCGCGGAGGCGCTCCAGGCGCAGGCACGTCAGCTCCTGTCGTATGTCCTGTCGACGCCGGAGGCGCGTCCGGCTGACGTCGCGTGGTCGCTGACTGTGGGCAGGGCCGCCTTCGAGGACCGTGCGGCGATCGTCGCCACGGACCGCGAGGAACTCCTGGCCGGCCTCGCCGCACTGGCGGAAGGCCGATCGACCGGCACGCTGATCGAAGGCTCGCCCGTCGGTGGGAAGGTCGCCTTCCTGTTCACCGGCCAGGGCAGCCAGCGGCTGGGGATGGGGCGTGAACTGTACGACGCCTACCCGGTGTTCGCGGCCGCGCTGGACGCGGTGTGTGAGGAGATGGATCTCGAACTGCCCTTGAAGAGCGTGCTGTTCGGGTCGGACGGGGCTGCGCTCGATGAGACGCGGTTCACGCAGCCGGCGTTGTTCGCGGTCGAGGTGGCGTTGTTCCGGCT
>NZ_JANFAK020000319.1 GCF_024721315.2 Streptomyces sp. Isolate_45 | reverse complement strand
CGCACGGGCGGCGCGGACCGCACCGGAGCCGGTGCGGGCGCGGCCTGGATCGGCTCGGGCCCGGCGGGCTGTTCGGTGTCCCTCACGGGCTTGCGCACGACCACGGGCGGGATCGGCCGCGAACCCGGAATGTTGATCCGGATACGGGTCGTCAGGGTGGTCTCGGTCTTCGGCCCGTCATTGTCGGGCGTGGACGGGTTCGACGTCACAGGGTTCTCCTCCGGGGCGGTCGCCGCGGCGTCCGTGGACGGGTAGTGGCCGGTTCCGTACGGCGGTGTACCCGAGGGGTAGACGGCTCCACCGTGCCCTGTGGGCCCGGGGGGCGAACTGTCGGTTTCACGACTCAAGGCAGGTTCTCCCGGTTGGCTCCGCCGCCCGTCATACCGTGCGCGGGCAGCTCGGCGGCCCGTCCACCATACTGGCCGTCGCCCGCGCACAACTGTCCCCCAGGAATCCAGGGTTCCTCTTGACCGTCCGCGCGACCCGGCCCGAGGGTCCGTCAAACCCCCTCAAGCCGTCCCCGATCGGGGTCCCGAGGAGTGGGACGGACCGTCAACCGCGCGGTCGCGCGGCCGAAACGGGACGGTCCGGGGACAGCCTCATCGTGGCGCAGATCACAGCGATCGCACTACCACCCAAAAGGTATGCGTACATACCGATTCCGGATGAACCGAGCAGGAAATCGCCCTCCGGGCGCGGAAGACTGAGCACCACGTACGAGATGAACCAGCCGATCGCCGCCGCACCCACGCCGATTCCCGTGCCGGTCGAGATCCGGCCGGCGAGGAAGAGCCCGAAGAGGGCCAGCAACGCGAGCAGCAGCCCGCCGGGGAACCACAGGTCCACCACGAGCCAGCCGGCCGCGCCGGTGATCGCTCCGAGGACCAGCAGGCCGAGCAGGACGGCGACGCGTCCGGGCGTCCACGCGGCGGTCACGCGTCCACCCCCGCGAAGAGGTCGCGCTCGCGGACGCCCGCCGGGGAGCCCGGCTCGCCGGTGGCCAGTTCGTAGTACTCGCGGGTGAACAGCGGCTGGGCCAGATCGTTGGAGAGGGCGAAGAAGGAGCCGTCGACGGCGACCTGGGTGACGTGGGCGCGCATGGCTGCCGCCTTGGCCGCCGCGAAGTCCTGTCCGTCGTCGTCGCCGATCTCGGCGGTGATCCGTTCGTCGGCCACCACTCCCGGGACGTCCTGCGGGGTCGCGAGGCCGGGGAAGGGCGTCGTGTCCCGGGCGCCGGCGAGCCGGGCGAAGCCCTCGTCGACGACCGAGCGCGGGACGCGGTTCCAGTAGATCTTGTCGATGGCGTGCGGGGCGCCGAGCTCCGGCCGGTACCCGGCCCCGGCGGCGAGCTCCGCCGCGCGCGTCGCGACGCGGTGGGCCTGGATGTGGTCGGGGTGGCCGTACCCGCCGTCCGGGTCGTAGGTGACGAGGACCTGGGGGCGCAGCTCGCGGATCACCTCCACGAGGTACCCGGCGGCCTCGTCCAGGTCGGCGGACCAGAAGGCACCCGGGCGGACGTTCTGGGGGGCGCCCATCATCCCGGAGTCCCGGAAGCGGCCCGGGCCGCCGAGGAAGCGGTGGTCGGCGACCCCGAGTTCCTTCATGGCCGCGGCGAGTTCGCCGACCCGGTAGGGGCCCAGCGCGTCCTCGCGGTCGGCCGTCAGGTGGGCCAGGCCCGGCGGGATGACCTCGCCCTCCTCGCCGAGGGTGCAGGTCACCAACGCGACGTGAGCGCCCTCGGCCGCGTACTTGGCCATGGTGACGCCGTTGTTGATGGACTCGTCGTCCGGGTGCGCGTGCACGAGGAGCAGCCGGCGGGCGGGAAGACCGTTCATGGGTTCAGCCTACGAGCCGGACCTACAACTTGAGGCCACTGATCATGCTCGCCACGTTGGACGTGAGCTGGCTGAGCGTCGGAGCGATCGTCGAGCTCGCCAGGTAGAACCCGAGCAGTACGCAGACGAACGCGTGCCCCGCCTTCAGTCCCGACCTCCGGACCAGAAGGAAGACGACGATCGCCAGCAGCACCACGGCCGAGATCGAGAGTGCCACGGCGGTTCACCTCCACGTCGAGCGGACATCGGTACGCGTTTCCCTGCGCGCGCGGCGAGGTCATACCCACCGTGCGCTACGGATCATAACTATCCGTACCAGCGTATCGATCGAATTCCGGCAGCACGAGGGGCGTACGGCGGACACGGACGGGGGCACGAAAACGCCGGCCGGGGAGGCTGCGCGCCTCCCCGGCCGGCTGTCGGCACCCGCACGGCCGCACCCACCCAGGGTGCCCGGCCCAGATCTCGGGTCAGAAACGGTCAAGTTGCCCCCGTGTAAAGCGTGTTGCCGTTACGGCAGTCACGGGAGCGCGATCTGCGGCCGAGGCTGACGGGTGGCCAAAAATGATCGGCGGAAGGGGTCGCTCCGGGCGGTCCGCAGGGGTCCGCGGGGGTGTCCGGAGCGGGCTTCCCGGGACAGGCCGGGCTAAACCTGAGCCTGGGGCGGCGGCGCGGGCGGTTCCGGGGACGGCGGGACCACCTGCTTCTCGGCCGCGAAGTGACAGGCCGACGGGTGGGCGGCCGGACCCGAGGGGAAGACCGTCGGGATCGCCAGCAGCGGCTCCTCCTCGGCGCAGCGCGCCTCGGCCTTCCAGCAGCGGGTGCGGAAGCGGCAGCCCGACGGCGGGTTGGCCGGCGAGGGAACGTCGCCGGAGAGGATGATGCGGTCCCGGTGGGCGCGGGCCCGCGGGTCCGGCACGGGCACGGCGGAGAGCAGCGCCTGGGTGTACGGGTGGGTGGGGTGCTCGTAGATCTGGGTGTCGGAGCCGATCTCCACGATGCGGCCCAGGTACATGACGCCGACCCGGTCGGAGATGTGGCGGACGATCGAGAGGTCGTGCGCGATGAACACGTACGACAGGTCGAACTCGTTCTGGAGCCGTTCCAGCAGGTTGACCACCTGGGCCTGGACGGAGACGTCCAGGGCGGAGACGGGCTCGTCGGCGACGATGACCTCCGGCCGGAGGGCGAGGCCGCGGGCGATGCCGATGCGCTGGCGCTGGCCGCCGGAGAACTGGTGCGGGTAGCGGTTGATGTACTCCGG
>NZ_JANFAK020000318.1 GCF_024721315.2 Streptomyces sp. Isolate_45 | reverse complement strand
GATCGTGGTTGGGATCTGGATCGTCTCTACAGCTCGGATCCCGATGAGCAGGGGACGTTCTATGCCCGTGAGGGCGGATTCCTCTACGACGCCGCCGAGTTCGACGCGGACTTCTTCGGGATCTCGCCGCGTGAGGCCCTCGCCATGGATCCGCAGCAGCGGTTGTTGTTGGAGACGACGTGGGAGGCGTTCGAGCGGGCGGGTATCGACCCGGCCGCGGTGCGCGGAACCCAGGCCGGTGTCTTCGTCGGCACCAACGGCCAGGACTACGACTCGACCTTCCAGGTAATTCCTGAAGGCATCGAGGGTTTTCTCGGCACGGGTAACGCGGCGAGTGTGGTCTCCGGCCGGCTGTCGTACGCGTTCGGGCTTGAGGGTCCGGCGGTGACGGTCGATACGGCGTGCTCGGCTTCGTTGGTGGCGTTGCACTGGGCGGTGCAGGCGTTGCGCAACGGTGAGTGCAGCATGGCGTTGGCCGGTGGTGTGACGGTCATGTCGTCGCCGGGTGCGTACATCGATTTCAGTCGACAGCGTGGGCTGGCGGCGGATGGTCGGATCAAGGCGTTCGCCGCCGGCGCGGATGGTACGGGCTGGGGTGAGGGTGTCGGCATGCTGCTCGTGGAGCGGCTGTCGGATGCCCGTCGTAACGGGCATCCGGTGTTGGCGGTGATCCGTGGTTCGGCGATCAACCAGGACGGTGCGAGCAATGGTCTGACGGCTCCGAACGGTCCTTCGCAACAGCGGGTGATCCGTGCGGCGCTGGCCGGCGCGGGCCTGTCGGCCGCCGAGGTGGACGCCGTGGAAGCGCACGGCACGGGCACGATGCTCGGGGACCCCATCGAGGCGCAGGCGCTCTTGGCCACGTACGGGCAGGAGCGTTCGGCCGACCGGCCGTTGTTCCTCGGTTCGATCAAGTCGAACATCGGGCACACGCAGGCCGCGGCGGGTGTCGCGGGTGTGATGAAGATGGTCCTGGCGATGCAGCACGGGGTGCTTCCGCAGACGCTGCACGTGGACGAGCCCACCCCGCACGTCGACTGGACTGCCGGCGACCTGAAGTTGCTTACAGAACAGCGCGATTGGCCCGAGACCGGTCGTCCGCGTCGGGCGGGTATCTCCTCGTTCGGTTTCAGTGGTACCAACGCCCACACGATCATCGAGCAGGCGCCGGACGTGCGGGACGAGGCGGAGCCGACCGCTCTGCCCCAGGACCGTTCGGGCGTTCTGCCGTGGGTCCTGTCGGCGAAGAGCGAGGCTGCTCTGCGCGTCCAGGCCGAGCGTCTGGCGGCGTGGATCGCGTCGGACGAGCTGCTGGAACCCGCCGATGTCGCCTACTCCTTGGCCACGTCGAGGTCGACGCTCGACCGTCGAGCCGTTGTCCTCGCGGAGGACCGGGTGGCATTCCTCACCGGACTGACGGCCCTCGCGGCCGGAGAGCCGGTGCCGGGGCTCCTCCAAGGCGCGGTATCGGGTGGTGGGCTGGCCTTCCTGTTCACGGGTCAGGGGAGTCAGCGCCTGGGGATGGGGCGTGAGCTGTATGACGCCTATCCGGTGTTCGCGGACGCGCTGGACGCCGTCTGCGCCCGTATGGATGCGCTACTGGAACTGCCTCTGAGGGAGGTGCTGTTCGGGTCTGACGGCGCCCTGTTGGACGAGACGCGGTTCACTCAGCCCGCGCTGTTCGCCGTCGAGGTGGCGTTGTTCCGGCTGCTCGAATCTTGGGGTGTGAAGCCGGATTACCTCTCCGGTCACTCCATCGGTGAGATAGCTGCCGCGCATGCGGCAGGTGTCCTTTCCCTGGACGACGCCTGTGTGCTGGTGGTGGCGCGGGGTCGGCTGATGCAGGCCCTGCCGACCGGCGGAGTCATGATCGCCGTCCAGGCCTCCGAGGACGAGGTCCTGCCGCGGCTGACCGATCGGGTGAGCATCGCCGCGATCAACGGTCCGCGGTCGGTGGTGATCGCGGGTGACGAGGACGCTGCGGTTGCGGTGGTGGAGTCCCTCGGCGACCGGAAGAGCAAGCGCCTCACGGTCAGCCACGCCTTCCACTCGCCGCACATGGACGGCATGCTGGCCGACTTCCGCAAGGCGGTCGAGGGGCTGACCTTCGAGGCGCCGCGCATCCCGATCGTCTCCAACCTGACCGGGGCGCTCGTCACCGACGGGGAGATGGGCTCGGCGGACTTCTGGGTCCGCCACGTCCGCGAGGCGGTCCGTTTCCTCGACGGTGTTCGCACCCTTGAGGCCGCCGGCGTGACCACGTACGTCGAACTCGGCCCGGACGGGGTGCTCTCCGCCCTCGCCCAGGAATGCGTGACGGAGGACGCCGCGTTCCTGCCCGCGCTCCGCAAGCACCGCCCCGAGGTCCAGGTCGTCACGACGGCCCTCGCCCAGGCTCATGTTCATGGTGTGGCCGTCGACTGGTCGGCGTTCTTCGCCGGTACCGGTGCCCGCCGGGTCGACCTGCCGACGTACGCCTTCCAGCGGCAGCGGTTCTGGCCCAGTGAGGTGGCGTACGCGACCGGGGACCCGGCAGCGATCGGTTTCGGCGACGCCGACCACCCGCTGCTCGGCGCCGCGGTCACCCTTGCCGACTCGGACGGGGTGCTGCTCGCCGGTCGACTGTCGCTGGAAACCCACCCCTGGCTCGCCGACCACACGATCCACGGTGGTGTCCTGCTGCCTGGTACGGCATTCGTGGACCTCGCGGTTCGTGCCGGTGACCAGGTCGGATGCGATGTCGTCGAGGAGCTGACGCTGGAGGCCCCGCTGGTCCTGCCCGAGCGCGGCGGCGTGCACCTCCAACTTGCCGTCGAGGCGCCGAACGCCTCCGGCAACCGAGCGTTCGCCGTGTACTCCCGACGTCAGGACGCACACGCGGGGGAGCCGTGGACGCGTCACGGGTCCGGTGTGTTGGCTGTTGGTGCCCGGCCTGAGGCCGAGTCCGACTTCGGTGCGCTGGCGGTCTGGCCGCCGGCCGACGCAGTCGCCGTCGACGTGAGCGGGCTGTACGCGGAACTCGCAGGAGACGGCATGGCCTACGGGCCGCTGTTCCAGGGGTTGAAGGCGGCCTGGCGGCGTGGCAGCGAGCTGTTCACCGAGGTCGTGTTGCCGGAGGGTGGGCGTCGGGACGCGGTGCGGTTCGGTCTGCACCCGGCCCTGCTCGATGC
>NZ_JANFAK020000317.1 GCF_024721315.2 Streptomyces sp. Isolate_45 | reverse complement strand
CCCGGTCAGCCACACGGTGGCACCCTGGTCGCTCACGCTCATCCGCTTCTTCTCCGTCGGTTCCGTGGTGTTCGTGGTGTCCGTCATCAGCCGTGCAGTCCGCACTCGGTCTTGCCCAGACCGGCCCACCGGCCGGACCGGGCGTCCTCGCCCTCCGCCACCCGACGCGTGCACGGGGCACAACCCACGGACGCGTACCCGTCCATCAACAGCGGGTTCGTCAGGACACCGTGCTCGGCGACATAGGCCTCCACGTCCTCCTGCGTCCAACGGGCGATCGGCGACACCTTGACCTTGCGCCGCTTCTCGTCCCACCCGACCACCGGCGTGTTCGCCCGCGTCGGGGACTCGTCACGCCGCAACCCCGTCGCCCACGCCGCATAGCCGGTCAGCCCCTCTTCCAGCGGCTTGACCTTCCGCAACGCGCAGCACCGGTCCGGATCCCGGTCGTGGAGCCTCGGACCGTACTCGGCGTCCTGCTCCGCGACGCTCTGCCGCGGGGTCAGCGTGATGACGTTGACGTCCATCACCGCCCCCACCGCGTCCCGCGTCCCGATCGTCTCCTCGAAGTGGTAACCCGTGTCGAGGAACACCACATCCACCCCGGGGCGAACCCGGGAAGCGAGGTGGGCGACGACCGCGTCCTCCATCGAGGAGGTGACGGCGAACTTGTCGCCGAAGGTGTCGGCCGCCCAGCGCAGGATCTCCAGAGCGGAGGCGTCCTCCAGTTCCCGGCCCGCCCGCTCGGCCAGTTCCCTCAGGTTCCGCGTTTCCTGAACCGTCGTCATATCTCGTCCCCTCCAGCGGCGTTGGACTGAACACCCCGGGACAGCAGCCCGAGGTACTTCAGCTGGAAGGCTCGGTTGCAGGCCCTGCATTCCCAGGCGCCGTGACCGGCTTCGTTGGGGAACAGGTCCTCGTCACCGCAGTACGGGCAGTAGAACGGGGCCGCGCGCTCGCTCATGACAGGGCCTCGTCGTCGGCGCGGGTGACCCAGGCGGCGAAGCGCTCGCCTTCCTCGCGCTGTTCCTGGAAGCGCGTGACGACCCGCTCGACGTAGTCGGGCAGACCGGCCGAGGTGACCTTGAGACCGCGGACCTTGCGACCGAAGCCGGCCTCCAGGCCGAGGGCGCCGCCCAGGTGGACCTGGTAGCCCTCCACCTGGTTGCCGTCGTCGTCCAGGACGAGCTGGCCCTTGAGACCGATGTCCGCGACCTGGATGCGGGCGCAGGCGTTCGGGCAGCCGTTGATGTTGATGGTGAGCGGCTCGGCGAAGTCCGGCAGGCGGCGCTCCAGCTCGTCGATCAGCGAGGCGCCGCGCGCCTTCGTCTCGACGATGGCCAGCTTGCAGAACTCGATGCCGGTGCACGCCATGGTGCCGCGCCGGAACGGCGACGGCTTGACCCGCAGGTCGAGCGACTCCAGGGCGGCGACCACCGAGTCGACCTGGTCGGCCTCGATGTCGAGGACGACCATCTTCTGCTCGGCGGTGGTGCGCAGTCGGCCCGAGCCGTGCTGCTCGGCAACGTCCGCGATCTTGGTCAGGGTGGCGCCGTCGACGCGGCCCACGCGGGGCGCGAAGCCCACGTAGAAGCGGCCGTCGTTCTGCTGGTGGACGCCGACGTGGTCGCGCCACTGGCCGGAGGGCTGCTCCGGCGCGGGGCCGTCCGTCAGCTTGCGCTTCAGGTACTCGTCCTCCAGGACCTGGCGGAACTTGGCCGGGCCCCAGTCGGCGACGAGGAACTTCAGGCGGGCGCGGTTGCGCAGCCGGCGGTACCCGTAGTCGCGGAAGATCGAGATGACGCCCTCGTAGATGTCCGGGACCTCGTCGAGCGAGACCCAGGTGCCCAGGCGCACACCGAGCTTGGGGTTGGTGGAGAGGCCGCCGCCGACCCAGACGTCGAAGCCCGGGCCGTGCTCCGGGTGGTTCACGCCGACGAAGGCGATGTCGTTGATCTCGTGCGCCACGTCGAGCAGCGGCGAGCCGGAGATCGCGGACTTGAACTTGCGGGGCAGGTTCGAGAAGTCCTTGTTGCCGACGATGCGGCGGTAGATCTCGTCGATGGCGGGCGTGCCGTCGATGATCTCGTCCTGGGCGATGCCGGCCACGGGCGAACCGAGGATGACGCGGGGCGTGTCACCGCAGGCCTCGGTGGTGGACAGGCCGACGGCCTCCAGGCGGCGCCAGATCTCGGGGACGTCCTCGATCCGGATCCAGTGGTACTGCACGTTCTGGCGGTCGGTGAGGTCCGCGGTGCCGCGCGCGAACTCCTCGGAGATCTCGCCGATGACGCGCAGCTGCTCGGTGGTCAGCCGGCCGCCGTCGATGCGCACGCGCAGCATGAAGTACTTGTCGTCCAGCTCCTCCGGCTCCAGGATCGCGGTCTTGCCGCCGTCGATCCCGGGCTTGCGCTGGGTGTAGAGGCCCCACCAGCGCATGCGGCCGCGCAGGTCGTTGGGGTCGATCGAGTCGAAGCCCGCCTTGGAGTAGATCGTCTCAATGCGCGTCCGCACGTTGAGACCGTCGTCGTCCTTCTTGAACTGCTCGTTGCCGTTGAGGGGCGTGTGGTGTCCGACGGCCCACTGACCCTCACCGCGGTGACGGCCGGTCTTGCGGCGCGCTGCGGCTGCGGGGGCGGCTGCGGGCGTTTCGGGAGTGGCGGCCATGGCGGTACGTCCTTCTTCGGCGGCTCGGGGCAAGGGCAGGGGAGGTGGCGGCGCGCCCCTGTCGGACCGGCGACGCTGAGCAGGTGTGGCCGAAATGCCGCCTTCGGCCGGTTTTGCCGGCAAGGAGGAGCGGTCTTCGGCCTTCAGGGGGCTTACGTGATCGACGCGTCCGCTTCAGTGGGGACGGCGTCGACGTGCGGCGGTGGCTGGTTCCGTCAGCTCGCCGGACAGATGGCGCTGGACATGCGGCCGAGATCGACGTGTCGTCGACTCACCAAGGCAATTCCAGCTCCATTCATGGCGGAAGCGTGTCATGCACCGATTGGAGGAGTCCACTACTGTCCATCATGCGGACGAAGTCGTCCCGGATGGTGGGACGCGGTGACCGGGGTCACGTCACCGCCCGTCTCGCGGCGTCTCGCGGCGGGGACCGCGGAGGGGCTGTTTCCGGCCCCGGGCCAGATCGGAAGAGCGTCGTGTTGGGTAAGAGTGTTGCCGCAAGTGTAGATATCCGTGGTCGGCGGATGAATAAAAAAGGGGGGGGGGGGGGGG
>NZ_JANFAK020000031.1 GCF_024721315.2 Streptomyces sp. Isolate_45 | reverse complement strand
GGCCGCCGGGGAGCAACCGGAGCCCGCGTCGGCCGAGGCCGCCGCTCCGCCCGCGCCCAGGGCCGCCGCCGCCTTCGCCAGTGCCTTCCGCATGCGCCCGTACCACTCGGCGGCCTTGGAGCGGCGCGGCCCCGACGGTCTCGGCACCATGACCCTCATGGCCGTCGTGACCACCCCCGCCGTGCTCGCGGCCGCCGCGCTGCGCCCCCGCTCCAAGAGCCGCGGCTAGTGCTGTGACCGCAAGGGCCACAGCACCGGCGGCCCCGCCCCCGTACCCCGCGCACCCCTCGTACCACCGCACCCACGAACGGGAGATCCCTCGTGTCCGAATGGCTGGTCCTGGCCATCGCCATGGCGCTCGTCTGCGCCCTCGTCCTCACCATCACCACGATCCGGCACCGCCGGGTCGCGGCCGACGAGGACACCAGCGAAACCCCCGACGTGATCGAGTACATGACGATGATGGTCGGGGTGGTCTACGCGATCGTCCTGGGCCTGGCCATCGCCGGGGTCTGGGAGGCGCGCGGCGCCGCGGAGGACAGCGTGCGCCGCGAGGCCCAGTCCCTGTACGAGGTCACCCAGCGCGCCGACGTCTACCCGGCCGCCGTCCGTGACCGGATCCGGGGCGAGGTGGACGCGTACGTCTCCCACACCGTCGACGTGGACTGGCCGCGACTGACGTCCGGCGAGGCGGCCTCCCCCGAGGGCGGCGTGCTCCTCGGCAAGCTGCGCACCGACGTGACCCACCAGAGCCCGACCACCGAACTCCAGGCACAGGCCTATCAGCCGCTGCTCGACCACATCGCGACCGCCGACGACGCCCGGCACTCCCGCACCCAGAGTTCCGGATCCACCCTGCCCGGGGTGGTCTGGTTCGGGCTGCTGGTGGGCGGCATCGTCACGATCGGGTTGATCTTCACCCTGCAGATCCGCCGCTCCGGGCGCGAGCTGCTGCTGGCCGGCCTCTTCAGCGCGCTGATCGTGTTCCTGCTGTTCATGGTCTGGAGCTTCGACGCACCGTACGGGCGGGACGGCGTCGACTCCGCCGGCCCCTTCCAGGACCTGTTCCCGACGGTGTCGGTGACGGCCTCCCGCTGAACCGCACGCGGCCGGGGGCCGGGAGGTCAGGTCCCCGGCACCGTCGCGTGCCGTCGGGCGGCCGCCACCAGCGGCGAGTGCCGCAACGCTTGTGAGATCCGTACGAGGTCGCGCGGCCCGTCGGCCGTGATGAGCACCCGGTCCTCCGCGTCCGTGTCGGTGTCCTCCGGGCCGTCCGGGTCGGCGGCGCTGGCCCGGACGGCGGCCGCCACCATCGCCGCGTCGGCGATCGCGCGGGCCGTCGCCTCGTCCGCCCCGTCCGCCAGCGCCCGTTCGTAGGCGTCCTGCCGTTGCCGGCGGTCGAAGCAGGGCCCGAGTCGCAGGAACCCGTCATGGATGTCCGACTCGCGCTGGATCACCCGGATCTCGGCCGGGGACCACCAGGACATCCGGACGGAGGGCGTCCCGCTGGGCGCGGTGCTCTGCACCTCGTGCCACAGCGCGCCGAGCCGCCGGTACCTCGCCCAGGTGTGCCAGTGGTCGGACGCCCGCTGGCACACCAGCGGCATCACGAAGCCCACGGCGCTGACCAGTGCCCCGGCGGAGGCCAGTGGCGGGGCGGCGTAGGTGCTGAGGTCGTCCAGGTCGTTGCCGGTCCAGCGGGCGATGACCGCCGCGAACTTGGTGGCGTCGTAGGTGAGGCTGAAGGCGTAGCCGGACACGATGGTCACCAGGCCGGTCCGCAGCCAGCCGCGCACCTGGAGGGACCAGCGCCAGCACATCGCGACCATGGTCATGGCGGCCACGTTGTGGGCCAACAGGTACAGGGCGATCATCACCCGGATGTACGGGGTGTTCGCGTAGTGCGTGTCGAAGTCGCGCAGCCGCTCCTCGGGCACGTCGCCGAGCACGAACAGCACGATGATCGCCACGATCACGACGGAGTAGCCGGCGATCCAGCGTTGCGAGGTGCGCCGCGTCTCCTCCGGGGGACCGCCGCGCCAGTTGAAGATCAGGATCAGACAGGACGCGCTGAACGCGGTGATCAGGCAGTACACCAGCGGGGCGGAGAGGTTGGGGATCCCGGTCCAGCGGTTGACGGCCGCGATGGTGGGCGGGGCCGCGAAGGTGAACACCGCTCCGGCGAGGACGAGCAGGACGCAGACGGACCGCAGGAGCGGATCGCGCCAGTTGCTGCGCAGCGCCGGCAGCTTGAAGACGAGGGAGATCGCCATCGCGACTGCCGGGATGTAGTAGTCCTGACCGTTCAACGGTGGTTCCTGTTCAACGTTCTTTCCTGTGCCCCCGGTAGCCGAGCGAGGTCTCGATCCGACCCGCCAGCTCATCGCGTTGGGCCGGGGCCCGGTGGCCGGCGGCTCCGGCGAGCCAGGTGCGACACCTGCTGCCCAGGAGCAGGCCGAAGGTCTCGGCCTCCGTCTCCTCCTGGACGTCGGCGCGGGTGCGCGCGGCGACCCGACGGACGGTCTCGCCGAGGTCGGCCTCGTCGGTGAGCATGCGGGCGGCCACGGCGGCGCCGTCCACGTGGTGGCTGCAGTGGCCGGCCTTCATGTGCCACAGCTCGTGGCCGAGGATCACCAGCTGGTGGTCCGGTGCGGTGCGTTCCTCGATCACCACCAGGTCGCGGTCCGCCATGTCGAGCCACAGACCACTGGCCGTTCCCTGCGGGAAGGCGGCCATACGGAAGTCCACCCGGCGACCTCGGTGCCTGCTCATGCCCTCGCAGAGGGCGGCGTAGAGGTCGACGGGTTCCACGGGGGCGGTCAGCCTGATACCGGCCACCAGCTCCCCGCACAACCGCCGCTGCGCTCTGCCTATGCTCACCGTTCTCCCCGTCGGCGTGGATCCGGATCAGGATTCAAGGATCAGATCCAGACTTTCGACTGGGTCATGATTCGTTCGGTTTGACACTTTCGAGAAGCATGTCCAGCCATTCGGTCACCTTGTCCCGGTGCTTGTCGCTGGGCAGTTGGGCGGCGCGCCAGGCGATGCCCCGTACACCGTGGTCCTGCAGGAGTCTTGCCAGCGGATCGCCGGCCGAAGCGGCTTCCGCCGGTACGGTTTGCCGCTCGCGCCCCGCGAAGTCCTGGAGCAGCTGCTGCTCGGTGCGCTGGAGGGCGTCGGTGAGGGCGTCGGCGTCGTGGGCGGTGAGGAAGCCGGCGTGGACTCCGAAGAAACGCTGGATCGCGTCACAGTGTTCCATGGTGGGCCGCCGGTCACCGTTGATCAGGGCGCCGGCCTGCTGCCGGGACATCCCGGCGCCGTCCGCGATCTCCTGCTGGGTGTAGCGGCGGCCGTTGGGTTTGACCCGGGTGCGCCGGAGCAGGTCGAGCCGCTGGAGGAAGCGGGCCTGGAGGTCGGGTTCGCCGGCGGCTCGGCCGTCGAGGAGGGTTTTGATCACGTCCGTCGGGACCCCGGACGCGTCCGACAGCCGCCGCAGGTCGAAGACCTGGTTCAGGGTGCGGCCCATTTTGTTCGCGAGTTCGGCGACCCGCGTGACGGTCGCTGCCAGGGGCGCGTTGGCCACCGCGACGGGAGCCGGGAAGCCGTCTGTCACCAGTGGTTCTCCTAGATCGCGCGAGGTCAGTGGGCACGTGGTCGGCCTCAGGGAATCTATCCGGTCTGCCTCGGGAGAGCTAGAACTTGCCACAGCTGTGGCGGGAATGAGCTGTCGCCAGGCTGGAATTGCCACAATAGTTGACACTCGAATGAAGTCGGTAGCAGGATCGCCACACGGAAATGAAGATCCAGACCGTGAGGAGGGGGAGCTCTCGGTGCCACATCTCGCAGCGGTGGGCCCGTCTGATGGCCTCGTCCGAGCCGGTGAGGAACGCCTGGCGGGCGAAGAGTCCGCGCGTGGCGCAGTGCGGTCGGAGCGGCGCAAGGAGATTTTGCGCCAGCGTCGTGAGGAACTCGGGCTGAGCCAGGAGGACCTCGCGTCGAGGCTGCGCATCAGTGTGCGCGCCTACGGAAACTGGGAGCGGGGGCTCGTCAAGGAGTGGACGGACCGCAAGCTCCTCGCCCTGGCCGAGGCCCTGGAGATGAGCGAGAGGCAGTGCTTCTGGCTCTTCCGGGTCATGGTCGACCGGGATCCGCCGCCCACCTGGCGCGCGGCCGAGGAGAGCCGACTGCCCCAGGACCCGGCCCAGCGCGACTACCTGTGTGACTACGCGGCCCTGATGGAGGCCGTTCCCTACCCGAGTTTCCTGGTGGACCACCGATGGGACGTGGCCCTCACCAACTCGGCCTTCGACCAGCTGTTCCAGTCGGTGCGCCCGCACCCGACGGCCCTGCCGGACGACAACTTCCTGCGCTTCGTGCTGTTCCACCCGGACGCCGCGGCCGTGCTGGAGGACCACGAACCGGCCTGGTGCGTACCCCTGTTGGCGCAGTTCGCGACCGCCCTGTCGGCCGCGCCCGAGGACGACGGGCTGCGGAGCATCCGGCAGGAGGTGGCCCGTGACCCGTTCATGGAGGCCGCCTACCGCTACGGCGTCCCGCACTGGCTGAGCACCCACGGCGAGGCGGCGGCCGAACAGGACGGAGCGGTACGAACGGTCCGTCATCCCGACCCGGGATGGGGCGTGGTGCGCTGCCGGATGGTGGCGGAATCCAGCCGAATGTTGGAAGCGATGGGCCTCACCCGCATCACCCTCGTGCTCTCGGCCCCGCAGGGCCTGCCCAAGGGGCCGGTGCGCGGCGGGGGAGGAATCCCGCAGCAGCAGGGGGCGCGGCTGCGGGCGGTGCCGTCGCTGGGGGACTGACCGGCCGGGGGCACAGGCCCTCGGCCCGGGTGTCGCGGTGGGTTGCCACCGCGTGGATGCCACGATCCGTGCCACGATCCGCGTCACGCGCGGATGCCGCGGACCGTGGCATCGTTCGTGTCCGGGGGCTGCGGCGCGGACCGTGGGCTCCGGTGGGATCTGGCGGTTCCGGCGGTTCCTGGTGGTTCCCGGTGGGTTCGGTGGTGATGGCGAAAGGGCGGTAAGAGGCGTGCGGTTGACGATCCTCGGCGGGGGCGGATTCCGCGTCCCGCTCGTTTACGGAGCACTCCTCGGGGACCACGCCGAGGGCCGGGTGTCACACGTGACCCTGTACGACGAGGATCCCGGTCGGCTCACGGCCATGGCCCGGGTGCTCGCGGGCCAGGCGGCCGCCGCCGGTGTGTCGGACGCCCCGACGGTCACCGCCACCCGGGACCTTGACGAGGCGCTGCGCGGGGCCGACTTCGTCTTCTCCGCCATCCGCGTCGGCGGCCTGGAGGGCCGGGCCGCGGACGAACGGGTGGCCCTGGCCGAGGGTGTGCTGGGTCAGGAGACGGTCGGCGCGGGGGGTGTCGCGTACGGCCTGCGCACCGTGCCGGTGGCCCGGGAGATCGCGCGCAGGATCGCCCGTACGGCGCCCGAGGCCTGGGTCATCAACTTCACGAATCCGGCCGGCGTGGTCACCGAGGCGATGGCCCGGGAACTGGGCGACCGGGTCATCGGCATCTGCGACTCGCCGGTCGGGCTCGGCCGCCGGATCGCCCGGCTGCTCGGCGCCCGTCCGCAGGACGCCTGGATCGACTACGTCGGCCTCAACCACCTCGGCTGGGTGCGCGGCCTGCGGATCGCCGGTCGCGACGAACTGCCCCGGCTGCTGGCCGACACCGAGGCGCTGGAGTCCTTCGAGGAGGGCCGGCTGTTCGGGGCGGACTGGCTGCGCTCGCTGGGGGCGATCCCGAACGAGTACCTGCACTACTACTACTTCAACCGTGACACCGTACGGGCGTACCAGGAGGCCGAACAGACGCGCGGCGCCTTCCTGCGCGACCAGCAGCGGAGCTTCTACGCCGAGGCGGGGGGCGCCGGGACCTCCGCCGCCTCGGCGCTCTCGGCCTGGGACCGGACGCGGGCCGAACGGGAGGCCACGTACATGGCCGAGAACCGGGAGGCGGCCGGCGTCGGCGAGCGCGACGAGAGCGACCTGGAGTCCGGCGGCTACGAGAAGGTCGCCCTCGCCCTGATGCGGGCCATCGCCCGGGACGAACGCGCCACCTTGATCCTCAACGTCCGCAACCGGGGCACGCTGTCGGTCCTCGACGCGGAGGCGGTCATCGAGGTGCCCTGCCTCGTCGACGCGAACGGCGCCCACCCGGTCGCCGTGGCCCCGCTGCCCCTGCACGCGGTGGGTCTGGTGACCTCGGTCAAGGCGGTGGAACGTGAGGTGCTGGCCGCTGCGGAGAGCGGCTCGCGGGCGGACGCCGTCAAGGCCTTCGCCCTGCACCCGCTGGTCGACTCCGTGACCGTGGCCAGAAAGCTGCTCGACGGCTACGCCGCGGAACATCCGGGCCTCGCCCACCTGCGCTGATCCCGGGCCGGGGTCACCCGTACGGCCTCGTGCCGCATGCGGGACGGCGGGGGCGCTGTGAGAGTGCGAGATGTGACCACAGCCACCGCCACGGCCCCCGCGCCCCCCGTGCTCGACCGGCGGCGGCGCAACGTCATCTTCGGCACGATCATGCTGGGTGTGCTGCTCGCCGCACTCGACCAGACCATCGTGGGCACCGCGCTGCCCACCATCGTGGCGGACCTCGGCGGCGGCGACCACATGTCGTGGGTGGTGACCGCCTACCTCCTCGCGGAGACCGTCTCGACGGTGCTGGTCGGCAAGTTCGGTGACGTCTTCGGGCGCAAACTGATCTTCCAGATCTCGGCGATCGTCTTCATCACCGGTTCCTTCCTGTGCGGCTTCGCGAGCAACATGACGCTGCTGATCCTGTGGCGCGGCCTCCAGGGCGTCGGAGCCGGCGGTCTGATGGTCACCGCGATGGCGCTGATCGCCGACGTGGTGCCGCTGCGCGAACGGGGCAAGTACCAGGGCGCCATCGGCGCCGTCTTCGGCGTGGCCACCGTCATCGGGCCTTTGCTGGGCGGGCTGTTCACCGACTCCCTCAGCTGGCGCTGGTGCTTCTACGTCAACGTGCCCATCGCCATCCTCGTGGTGATCGCGGCCGCGCGGACCATCCCAGCGGTCCGGGCGCCCGGCAAGACCGTGATCGACTACCTCGGCATCGCGCTGGTCTCGGTCGGTGCGAGCGCCCTGATCCTGGGCACGAGCTGGGGCGGCAACGAGTACGCCTGGAGCTCCCCGATGATCATCGGGCTGTTCGCGGTCGGTGTGGTGGCCCTGGCGCTGTTCTGCGTCGTGGAGACCCGGGCCGCGGAACCTATGCTCCCCATGAGGCTGTTCGGCAATCCGGTCTTCTCGATCTGTTCCGTCCTGAGCTTCGTCGTCGGCTTCGCGATGCTCGGCGCGTTGACCTTCCTGCCGACGTACCTGCAGTACGTGGACGGGGACTCGGCCACCGTCTCCGGCGTCCGGACCCTGCCGATGGTCATCGGGCTGCTCATCGCCTCCGTCTTCAGCGGCAACTTCGTCAGCAAGACCGGCCGCTACCGGATCTTCCCCATCCTCGGCTGCGCGGTGATGGGCCTCGGGCTGTACCTGTTGTCGCAGATGGGACCGGACACCAGCGCCTGGCTGGCGTCCCTCTACATGTTCGTGCTGGGCACCGGGATCGGCCTGTGCATGCAGGTGCTGACCATCGTCGTGCAGAACACCGTCGACTACGCCGACCTCGGCACGGCCACCTCCGGCGTCACGTTCTTCCGTACGCTCGGCAGCGCCTTCGGGACCGCGGTGTTCGGCACCATCTACGCCAACACCCTGGCGCCCGCCCTGAAGACGGCGGTCGCCGAGGCGGCGCGCGGCACCGGGGAGGACCCGGCGCGGCTGGCCGCGGCCGCGCAGAGCCCGCTGGGAGTGCGCGGACTGGAGCCGGACGCGGCCGGCCCGGTCATCGCGGCGTACGCCGACACCCTCCAGACGGTGTTCCTGTGGACGGTGCCGGTGGCCGTGTTCGGCTTCGTGGTCGCGCTCTTCCTCAAGGAGGTAAAGCTGCGGGACTCGGCCCGCGCCGGATCCACCGACATGGGCGACGGCTTCGCCTCGCCCGCCACGGCCTCCGGGAACTCCGCCAAGCTGCTGGAGCTGGCCGTCGGGAAACTCGTACGGAACATGGGCCCCGAGGACGCGCGCGGCATCGTGAACGCCTCCGACACCCGACTGGACATGGGGGGCGCGTGGGCGGTCATGCAGGTCGAGAGGATGACCCGCACCATCGGCCACGCGAGCCTCGGCCTCATCGCGGGGCGGCGCTCCGTGCCGCCCGAGGTCCTGCTCCCCGTCTACGACCGGATGGTGGAGGAGGGCTACCTCACCCGCGACGGCCACTTCTTCTCCCTGACCCGGGCCGGGCAGCGCGAGGCCGACGTCATCTCGGAGGCGTGGGCGCAGTGGCTCGGAGACCGGTTGGAGAAGGACCGCGGCCGGCCGCGCAGCGCCGAACTGAGGATGGCGGCCGACGCGATCGCGAAGCGGCTGCTCGCGGAGGACCTGGCCGACGGCAACTTCGCTCCGCAGGTCGGACGCCGCGCCTGAAGGGGGCGCTCCGGTGCCGGGTGGGAACTCCCGTGCGAGGGGCCGGAACTCCGGGTGGTCGCCGGTCGTCCTACCTGGTGAGACAGGTGCGGTGACGGGGTGAGGGGGCGGTCATGGCGATCACGCTGGCCGAGGAGATCATGTTGTTGTCCCTGGACGACGAGTCCGGGGCGGCGAAGCAGCGGCAGGCGGCGGGATGGGCCGTGGCGGGTGGCATCCTGCTCGAACTCGTCCTGGCGGAGCGGGTGTCGGTGTCGGGCAAGTACCTGACGCTCGTCGATCCCACTCCCACCGGTGAGAAACTGCTGGACAGCAGGCTGCTGTTGATACAGGCGTGGCTTCGGGGCCGGGACAAGCGCCGGGTGACGGAATGGCTGACCAAGGACAACAGCAAGGCGGTCGGCGCCGCCCTGGAGAGCCTGGAGGAGCGCGGGCTGGTCGTCGAGGAGGTGCGGAAGGTCCTCGGGGTGTTCCCGCGACGGCACCATCCCGAGGCCGACGGCTCCGTGGAGAGCGCACTGCGGGAGCGGCTCGCCGCGGTCGTCCTGGAGGGCGCCGAGCCGGACGAGCGCACGGCGGGGCTGATCTCCCTGCTCCACTCGGCCAAACTGCACCGGTTGGCCTTCCCGGGACCGGTGGGCAAGACGGTGGCCCCGAGGATGCAGGAGATAGCCACGGGCCAGTGGGCGGCCGAGAGCGTCCGTGCGGCCATCCGCGACATGCAGGCCGCGGTGGTCGCGGCCACCGTCGCCACCTTCGTGGCGGCCACAGTCTGAGGCCCGGGGCCGGGGCACGGCCGACCGGGCCCGGGTCCGGGTCGGGTCGGGCCGGGTCGGGTCGGGCCGGGCCGGGGACGGCGGACGGGGTCAGGAACCGGCGGTCGGTGTGGCGCGGCAGGCGTACGAGCTGCCCCGTGGCGGGGGTGTGAGGTCCGGGCGCCAACTGTGCAACACCGCGGCCGTGGGGGCGTACAGCTCCGCCGGGATCCCGGCCGGGGCGAACCACTGCCAGCGGGCGATCTTGTGTGGTTCGGTGACGCGGGGCGTGCCCGTGGCGGCGCGGGTCACGGCCGCCGCCGTCAGCCGGGTCACCCCGGATGCCGAGTCGAACCCGACGGCGAGCACCTCGACGTCCCCGGGCGCGGCACGCAGGTCCGTCTCCTCGGCCAGTTCGCGGGCGGCGGCCTGCTCGAAGTCCTCCCCGGGGTCGACCTTGCCGCCCGGGAGTTCCCAGCGGCCGTCGTGTGCCTGGCCGAGCAGGATCCGGTTGTCGGACCCGATCACGATCAGTCCGACGCCGACCACGGCGTGGGGGCGGGGGGCGGCTCGTTCGGGGCGTTCGTTCCCTTCGGTCATGGCTCCATTTGCCGGTTCGGCAACATGATTTGTCAAGCACCGCCGTCCGGGCGCACCCTCACGGCCATGGACAACGTGACGCGGGCCGAATACGACGTGGTGATCGTGGGCGGCGGGGCCGCCGGCCTCGCCGGGGCGCTGACCCTGGCCCGGGCCCGCAGATCGGTGCTGGTGCTCGACTCCGGGACCCCGCGCAACGCCCCCGCCGCCCACCTGCACGGATACCTCGGCCATGACGGCGAGAGCCCCGCCCGCCTGTCGGCCCTCGGCCGTGAGGAGGCCGCCGGGTACGGGGCGCGGTTCCGGTCCGGGCGCGCGGGGACCGCCGTCGCCGCCGACCGGGAGGAGGGCGGCGGCTTCCTGGTGCGCTGCGCGGACGGTTCGTCCGTCCGGGCGCGGCGGCTGCTCGTCGCGACCGGGCTGGTGGACGAACTCCCGGAGCTGCCCGGCCTGCGGGAGCGCTGGGGACGGGACGTGCTGCACTGCCCGTACTGCCACGGCTGGGAGGTGCGGGACCAGCCCTTGGCGGTCCTCGCGACCGGTCCGCTCGCGGTGCACCAGGCGCTGCTGTGGCGGCAGTGGAGCCCCCGGGTGACGCTCGTCGCGCACGACCTGCGGCCCGGCCCCGAGGACCTGGAGGCGATGGCCGCCCGGGGCATCGCTGTGGTCGAGGGGACGGCGACGGGCCTGACCGTCGAGGGGGACCGGCTGACGGCGCTGGAACTGGCGGACGGCGCGACGGTGGAGTGCCGGGCGCTGGTGGTGGCCCCGCGGTTCACCGCCCGTTCGGGGGTGCTGACCGGCCTGGGCCTGCCGACGACCACGCTGGAGCGCGACGGGGCTCCGATCGGTACGTGCGTCGAGTCCGAGCCGGCCACCGGTGCCACGGCCCTGCCGGGCGTGTGGGTCGCGGGGAACGTCACCTCCCCGGTGGAACAGGTGTCCGGTGCGGCCGCCCAGGGCGTGCGCGCGGCCGCCGCGATCAACGCCGACCTCGTCGGTGCGGAGACGCGCGACGCGGTCGCGGCGTGGCGGGTCGGAGCCGGGGCGGGAGCCCGGGACGGGGTCCCGGGCGGTGCGGGGGAGACCGGTCGGTAGGGCCTGTGGTCACACGCCCGTCGTCGCCCGGACGTCGCGAGGCGGACGGGATTTCGGCGACGGGCCCAAGACGGAGGGTTGGCCGGGACGGGGCCGGAATCGCAGCGATTCGGACAACCGTGCGGGTTTCGTTCGAGGCCCGTCCGTGCAGGCTCTGGCGGTGTGATCGTCGTACGGTTCATCGGCCGCCCAGGGAGACGCAATGGCACACGTGCTGGTCATCGGCGGAGGCGTCGCAGGGCTGGCCACCGCACTGCTCGCGGCGCGGCGGGGACACACCGCCGAGCTGTTCGAGCGGGACACCCGCGCCCCCGGCACCGCCCTCGACCGGGACTTCTTCCGCTGGCGGCGCCCGACGGTCCCGCAGGCGGCGCAGCCGCACGCGCTGCTCGGAGCGGCCCGCAAGGTGCTGCTCGGCGAACTGCCCGACGTGCACGCCGAGATGCTTCGGCTCGGGGCGCGCGAGCGGCACGAGCTGGACTGGTTCGACGCCCGCCCGCCCGCACTGCCCGGCGACGAGGACCTCGTCATGCTCCAGGCGCGCCGCATCGTGCTGGAGAGCGCCCTGGCCACGGCCCTGCGCGCCGAACAGGGCGTGGTGACCCGGTACGGGGAACCCGTGGAGGGGCTCGTCACGGTCGGCGAGGACGGACCCGGGTCCTGGTCCGGGGGCGATTCCGGACCAGGACCAGGACCAGGACCCGGAATCCGGGTGACCGGGTTGACCACGGGCAACGGGGCGTACGAAGGGGACCTGGTCGTGGACGCCGGGGGGCGGCGCGGCGGAGTCGAGCGCCTGCTGGCCTCGGCCGGCTGCCGTCCCGCCGCCGTCGAACGGCACCGCACGGGGCTCGCGTACTTCTGCCGCTGGTACCGGCTGCCCGACGGCATGGAGGAGGGGCCGCGCCGGCCGTGGACCGTGACGGGCGGGGCCTTCGCGGGCTGCGCGGTCTTCCCGGCCGACAACAGGATCTTCGCCGTCACCCTGTTCGTGCACACCGACGACCCCAGCCGTGGCGCGCTGCGCACCCCGGCCGTCTTCGACGCCGCAGCCCGGGCCTTCCCGCCCGGCGCGGCCTGGCTGGAGACCGGCGCCGAACCGCTTTCCGGCGTACTGGCCATGGCGAGCCTCGACAACCGGTGGAGCGCCCTGGCGGACGAGCGGGGCCCCGTGGTGAGCGGCCTCGTCCCCGTCGGGGACGCCCTCACCCACACCAACCCGACCCTGGGACAGGGCACCTCGCTCGCCCTGTGGGCCGCGCACCGGGTGGCCCGGTCGGCGCACCGGGATCCGGGAACGGCCCGTTTCGCCGCCGAGTACCACGACTGGGCCGTCCGCACGCTGAAGCCCTGGTTCGACTTCCAGGTCGTCGCCGACACGGCCATCGGGGAGCGCTTCGCGACCCGTGCGGGGCGTACGGGAACGGCCCGTGAGGTGTCCGCCCTGTTCGACTGCGCCCTGGAGGATCCACAGGTGATGCGGGCCCGCGCGAAGGTCCGACACCTGGCCGAACCCCCCGAACGGGCGTACGCGGACCCCCGTATCCGGGCCCGGGTGGCCCGGTGGCTGGCGGCGCGGCCGGACTACTCGCCGAACGCGGTGGGACCGGACCGGGCGCAATGGGAACGGCTCACGGCGGTCTGAGCCACCCGGCGCGGTCCGTCCGCGCAGGGGGCGGCGGTCGGGGCGTCAGCCCCCGGCTCCCAGTACCTCGGCGAGGTCGTAGCCGACGACCTCCTCCAACTGGGCGTAGGCGCAACTTTGCGGGGTCCGGTCCGGGCGCCAGCGGCGGAACTGGGCCGTGTGCCGGAAACGGTCGCCCTCCATGTGGTCGTAGGCGACCTCGCAGACGCGCTCGGGGCGCAGCGGCACCCAGGAGAGGTCCTTCTTGCCGGTCCAGCGACTCTGGGCACCGGGCAGCCGGGCGCTCTCGTGCGCGGATTCCTCGGCCCAGGCCGCCCAGGGATGCCCGTGAGGGTCGTCCATGCGCAGCGGTTCGAGTTCCTCGACCATTTCGGCGCGGCGCTTCATGGGGAAGGCCGCGCAGACGCCGACGTGCTGGAGGGTTCCGTGCTGGTCGTGGAGACCGAGAAGGAGCGATCCGATGATCGGACCGCTCTTGTGGAAACGGAAACCCGCGACGACGACGTCGGCCGTACGCTCGTGCTTGATCTTGAACATGAGGCGGGCATCGGGCCGGTACGGGAGATCGAGGGGCTTCGCGATCACCCCGTCCAGGCCCGCGCCCTCGAACTGCTCGAACCATTCCCGCGCGAGCGCGGGATCGGTGGTCGCGGGCGCGAGGTGGACGGGGGGACGGGCTGTGGAGAGGACCCGGACCAGGGCGCTGCGGCGTTCGGCGAGCGGGGTGTCGAGGAAGGTGTCGTCGCCGAGGGCGAGCAGGTCGAAGGCGATGAAACTGGAGGGTGTCGTCCCGGCGAGAAATTTCACGCGGGAGGCGGCGGGGTGGATGCGTTCGGTCAGCCGGTCGAAGTCGAGGCGCCCGTCGTGCACGATCACGATCTCCCCGTCGACCACGCAGCGATCCGGCAGGTTGTCCCGCAGGGCCGCCACCAGCTCGGGAAAGTACCTGGTCAGGCTCTTACCGGTGCGGCTGCCGATCTCGACCTCCGCGCCGTCGCGGTACACGATCGCCCGGAAGCCGTCCCATTTGGCCTCGTACTGCATGCCGGCCGGGATCGCGGACACGGACTTGGCGAGCATCGGTTTCACGGGGGGCATCACCGGCAGATCCATACGCAGAATTCTGCGCCGGTGCGTCCGGACCCGCCCGGTATGCGCACCCGGGCGAGCCCGCCTACCGTGGCGCACATGGCTGCTGCGGGTGGTGCGATCGAGCTCGACGCGGGTGGACGGGCGGTACGACTGTCCAGTCCGGACAAGATCTACTTCCCCGAGCGGGGACTCACCAAGAGGGACGTCGCCGAGTACTACCTGGCCGTCGCCGACGGCATCACGCGTGCCCTGCGCAACCGACCCACGACCTTGGAACGGTTCCCGGACGGGGTGGAGGGCGAGTCCTTCTTCCAGAAGCGGGCACCCAAGAACCTGCCCGACTGGATCCCGACCGCCCACATCGCCTTCCCCAGCGGGCGCACGGCGGACGAGATCTGCCCGACCGAGCCCGCCGCCGTCCTGTGGGCCGCCAACCTCGGCTGCCTCACCTTCCACCCCTGGCCGGTGCGCCGCGACGACACCGACCGGCCCGATGAACTCCGCATCGACCTGGACCCACAGCCCGGCACCGACTACCACCACGCGGTGGCCGCCGCCCACGAACTGCGGGCCCTGCTGGACGAACTGGGGCTGCGGGGCTGGCCCAAGACCTCGGGCGGGCGCGGCCTGCACGTCTTCGTGCCGATCGCACCCCGCTGGACGTTCACCGAGGTCCGGCGCTGCGCCATCGCCCTGGGCAGGGAGTTGGAGCGGCGGATGCCGGGCAAGGTCACCACGGCCTGGTGGAAGGAGGAGCGCGGCGAGCGCATCTTCGTGGACTACAACCAGACGGCGCGCGACCGGACGATCGCCTCCGCCTACTCCGTCCGCCCACGCCCCCACGCCCCGGTCTCGGCGCCGTTGGGCTGGGACGAGGTGGACGACGCGGAACCGCGCGACTTCGACATCGTGACGATGCCGGCACGCTTCGCCGAACTCGGTGACCTGCACGCCGAGATGGACGACCACGCCTTCTCGCTCGACACGACCCTGGAACTCGCCGACCGGCAGGAGCACGAGCACGGACTCGGCGACATGCCGTACCCCCCGGACTACCCCAAGATGCCGGGCGAGCCCAAGAGGGTCCAGCCGAGCCGGGCGAAACACGAGGATCCCCCGGCCGCCCCCGACACCGCCTAGGAGATCGTCGGCCGGCGTGGCGAGCGGCGCTCGGCCGGCCGAGGCCCGGTCGCCGGCGGACAACCCACGTGCGCCGATGGATCACTTTGGGGAACACTGTGCGGATGAACTCCGCCGCCTCCCCGACGCCACGGGAACGTGCCCTTCGGCACGTTGCCGAACTGGCATCGGGACCTCCCGCGGACCCGATGCTGCGGGTCACCCTCAACTTCCACCCGGACCGTCTGATTCAGGGCAAGCCGATCCTGGACGCCCTGGCCGAGTCCGGCGTCTACCGTTCGCAGTTCGTCACGGGAACCAGCAACGGTGGTCTGACCGCGCATCCCGGTGGCGACCGGTGGCGTTGGGAGAGCCGAATCTTCGACGGGGCGTACGACGGGGCGGCCGCTCATGAGCGCCCGGTCTACGGGGCGTTGAACTTTCGCCGCAAGCCGTTCGGCGGAGCGCCACGCTTCGGCTCCGCCCACTTCCGCCTGTCCGCCGAGGCGATGGAGCGGACCACGTTCTGCTACCCGGACAGCTTCCTCGAACCCTCGGATTTCGGAGTCGCGGCGCGCATGGGGCTCCTCGGTATCGCCCTCGCGGATCAGCAGGACGACCTCGACGACTACATCGAGGCCCAGGTCCACGGCCCGGTCCGGCCGCGCTCCCATGCCGAGGCGCTGGTCCTGGACCCCTGCTACCGGGGCACGACGGTGGAGGCTTCGGCCCTGCGTCTCGGCTGCCCGGTGGAGTGGCACCCCGGCTTTCGACTCGGGGTCGAGGAACTCCGACGTCACCCCGGCTATCGCGGCCGGGAACACGTCGACCTGGGCGCCCGGATCGCGGTCGACGGCGTACTCGATCCCCGGATCGTCGGCGACGCCGCACGGGCCGGCCTCCATGACCCCCAGGCGGTCAAGAAGGTGTGGCACTATCTGGCGCGATTCGGCTCGCCCGCGCACGCCGCCGATGAACCGGTGGCTACGGGAGCGGCGGAGGGGGCCGCACTCGGCGGCGGCCGGTCGCCATGGAGCGCGCATGGTTGACGTACGGCGTCGCCCCTTGTTGTTCCTGGATGTCGACGGGCCGCTGATTCCCTTCGGCGGGACGGGGTACCGCACGCACCCGGGGCAGTGGGAGGCCTCCGGCAATCCGCTGCTCGCCCGGCTCGACCCCGCCATCGGCGCGCGACTGTTGACGCTGCCGTGTGATCCGGTGTGGGCCACCACCTGGGTCGGGGAGGCCAACGAGAGCGTCGCCCCGGCCCTGGGACTGCCCGAACTGCCCGTGGTCGAATGGCCGGAGCCGTCCGCCGACGAGGGCCGGGACGGACTGCACTGGAAGACCCGCCCGCTCCTGGCCTGGGCGGGGGATCGCGCGTTCGCCTGGTTCGACGACGAGATCACTCCGGCCGACCGGGCCTGGGCGGCCGCCCACCATCCGCAGCCCACCTTCCTGCACCGGGTCGACCCCCGCACCGGCCTCACCGACACGGACTTCGACGCCCTCACCCGCTGGCTGACCGCCCTTCCCGGCCTGCTGATCCCGCCGACCGCGTAGGGCGTACCGGCCGCGATCGTCCTGGCCGACGCCGTCGTGTACGTGGACCAGGTCGAGACGCACGCTCAGCCGCTCAGCCGCTCAGCCGCTCAGCCGCTCAGCCGCTCAGCCGACCGGTCGCTCAGCCGACCGGTCGGCCGGCCGGCCGGCCGAGTTCCGGGTTCGGCCGGGGCGACGCACTCCAGGGCCAGCCCGAGCGCGGTGTCGGGCCCTGCGCGGAGCAGGGCGAGGACGTCGAGCCGCAACGTGTCCCCGTCGTCGATGTCATCACCCGCCAGGGCGCGCGGCAGGGCGGGGAAGGGCCTCTTCGCCGCAGGCACCGGCCAGGACGCGGGCCATTTGATCGCGGGCGAGGGAATCGCCCGCGTCGACGTGGCGGACGAGTCGTTCCTCCAACTCCGGCCGCGGGAAAGCGGACGCCGGTGTGCGCGGTCGCCCCACCGGGTGCTCCAAGCGGCGGCGTGTTCCGGGCCCGCGCTCGGCCTCCGCGGCGAGCCGCGCGTCCAACTCGCTCAAGGCGAGTCGCAGCACCGTCCGCGCGGACCCGTCCCCCGCCCCGCCTGATCGGACCATGCGCTCACCTACGGAGGCGGCCGCCCGTACCCCGACCCGGGCGGCCGTCCGTCGAGCGGGACACGAGCCCGGTGTTCGCGGGCCCTCAGTCGATACAGAACTCGTTGCCCTCGACGTCCTGCATCACGATGCACGACTCGTTCTCCTCATCGGCGGCCAGGAGCCGCACGCGCACCGCGCCGAGCGCGACCAGTCGTGCGCATTCGGCCTCAAGGGTGGCGAGACGCTCCTCACCCACGAGCCCGGTGGCGACCCGCACGTCGAGGTGCAACCGGTTCTTGACGACCTTGCCTTCGGGAACCCGCTGGAAGTACATGCGCGGGCCCACCCCCGAGGGATCACTGCAGGCGAACCAGGAATCCCGCTGCTCGGACGGCAGCGAGCCGTTGAAATCGTCCCAAGTGGCGAACCCCTCCGGCGGCGTTGGTGCGACGTACCCCAACACCTCGCACCAGAAGCGGGCGACGCGCTCGGGTTCCGCGCAGTCGAAGGTGACTTGGAACTGCTTTGTCGATGACATCGAGCCACCCTAGTGGCGCCCGGGGCCGCGGTCCCGGGATATTCGATCCGGGCGTTCGACGGCTAACCCGGCCCGCTCGGACGCGGTGGGGAGGGGGCCGCCGCGCGCAGCGCCGCCGATGACCAGGAACGGGTCAGCCTGCCAGTCGGGCCAGGGCCAGTGCGTGTGCGCGGGAGAGGGAGTCGGCGGCAGCGCAAGGGACGTCCGGCTGTACGCCGGTGCCCTCCCAGTTCGCGTGGGAGACGGGGTTGACGGCGCGGCCGACTGGGATGGTGGCTTCCAGGTGCGGGTGCACCGTCCAGCCCTGGCACGGATGCGCGCCGCCGCGGGTGCGCTCGCCGACGACGACGGCGCGGCCGAGCTGCTGGAGGTCGTACGCCAGCTCTTCAGCGGCGGAGAAGGTGGTGTCGCCGGACAGCACGTACAACGGCTTGCCGCCACCGAACCGCGCGCCGGGGACGTGCGGCAGGCTCCAGGACTGCTCGCTGCGCTCGCCGCCCCGCCAGTGCATGGTGTTGAGGTGGGTGCGCTCGTCGAGGAGGTAACTGCAGACGAAGGCGACCGTGTCCGGGTCGCCGCCACGGTTGGCGCGGAGGTCGATGATCAGCGCCTTCGCGCGGGAGGCCAGGGTGAGCGCGGCGGCGAGGGGTTCGGCGGCCCAGTCCAGCGGAAACAGCATCGGTGCGAGCTCCACCACGGCGACCTCCCCGTCGAGCAACTGCACCCTGGGCACACCGCCCAGCGAGCTCTCGAAGTCCCTGCGCATGGCGTCCAGGGTGGCGGCCCCGCGCTCCGGGGACACCGGGTCGGCATGGTGCTTCAGCCTCAGGTGTCGGTCGCCGTTGACGGACTGCAGGTCCGCGGTGACCAACCGGGCGAGCTCCTCGGCGTCGTCGACGTCGTAGGCGCCCTCGGCGAGGCGTCCTTGGAGCAGGGCGGCGAGCTGTTCGGCGGGCTCGGGGAACACGTAGTGCTCGGTCAGGAGCCGGATCGTCTCACCGATGACGGGGGCCGGGGAAAGCTTCGTTGAGGTGGTCATGGCAGGGAGTAGAACATCGATCTTGTGGAAGCGCCAAAGAGTTTGGACAGCCTTCGGGCCTCGTGACCAGCCTTCCCGTCGGCCACCCCGGAGCTTGACCTCCCACCCACCGAGCACCGCCTGACAGTGCGCCACTTCCGTCTCGGCCCCGCGACGGCCATCGGTTCCACCGAGCGGCACCTACTTCACGGGACGTCCCGGCAAGGGGATGGCGTCACAGAATAAACACGAACGGTCGTGCTAACATTTTTCCATGGTCCGACCGACGTCAGTCGGTTCCGCGGAGATCCTGAGGAGTGGGCATGCGTCCCATGGCTGCACTTGTGAGCGTCACCCTCGACATCGCCGCCCGGGTGGCCCCGGGGCTCGCGGGGAAGGCCGCGTTCGCGTTGTTCATCCGTCCCCTCGGCCGGCCCCCGCTGCGGCCGGCGGAGGTCGAGGTGATGGGGCGGGCCGAGAGAGGGTGGTTGACCGTCAACGGCGCGTCCGTCACCACGTACGGGTGGGGTGACGGCCCGCGCCCGGTGCTGTTGGTGCACGGCTGGTCCTCGCGCGCCTCGCGGTTCGCCGCTTTCGTGGAGGCGCTCCGCGCCCAGGGTCACACCGTGGTGGCCTTCGACGCCCCCGGACACGGCGAGTCCGGCGGCCGGGCCGCCTCGATACGCGACTTCCGCGAGATCATCAACGGCCTGCACCGCGAACACGGCGAGTTCTCCGCCATCGTCGCCCACTCCATCGGGGTCCTGTCGACCCTGTTCACGCTGCGGGACGGCATGCGGGTGGAGCGCGTGGTCGGTATCGGGGGCGTGGCCCACTTCGACTACGTCATCGAGGGGTTCCGCCGCTCCCTGCCCGCCGGGCCGGCCGTCGTACGGGCGCTGCGCGGCCACGTGGAAAACCGGCTCTTCGCCGGAGTTCCGGACATCTGGCGCCGCCTGGATGCCCGGGTGGACCCGGGCCCGGCCCGGAACGCATCCTGCTCGTGCACGACACCGAGGACGACACGACCGCTCCCGCCCAGTCGCGGGCGCTCGCGGAGTCCTACGGGGAGCGTGCCCGGCTGATCGAGACCCGGGGGCTCGGTCACCGGCGCATCCTCCGCGACCCCGAAGTGGTCGCGGCGACGACCGAGTTCCTCGCCGGGATGCGGTCGACCGCGGCCCGCTGAGCGGGCCGGCCGGTCGAATCCGGGGTCCGGCCTTCCGGTCCGGTCCGGCCTTCTGGTCGGGTCCGTGGGCCGGACCGGCCTTCCGGTCAGGTCCGTGGGCCGGACCGGTCCGCGGACCGCAACTCCGACCCCGCCGGCCCGCTCAGCCGGCGGTCGGCGGCCGTTCCGGGAGTTCCTCCGGGGCGGCCGCGGCCGCCCTCAGTCGGTCGAGGATGCCGCGGCCGGCCCGCTCGTAGGCGACGGAGTCCTCCAGCAGCAGTGAGTGGGCATTGGCCAGTTCCATCAGCGCGATGATCTCGAAGGCCAGTTGCGGTACGTCCGCCGCGCGGAACGCCTCGCGGAACGCGCCCGCCAGCCGGGCCTCGTCCAGGACCCGTTCCACGTAACGCGTCCAGTCGGACCGCGCCTTGGCGATCTCGTCGCGGACCGGACCGGGTCGGGCGTCGAACTCGGCGGAGACCGTGTAGAAGAAGCACCCGCCGGGGAAGACCCGTCCCGCCGAGTACGCGAGCCAGCGCTCGCACAGCAGCCACGCCTTGGCGACGCCCGTGGCTTCCTCGCGCACCGGGCGCACGACGTGCTCCACGAACACGTCCACCGCGGCGCGGACGGTCGCCAGTTGGAGGTCCTCCTTCGAACCGAACAGGGCGAACACCCCGCTCTTGCTCAGCCCCAGATCGGTGGCGATCCTGCCCAGCGACAGGCCTTCGAGCCCGTCCACCGAGGCGACCCGCACGGTCCGGTCGAGGACGGTCCGCCGGGTCTGGTTACCGCGCTCCACACGCCCGTCTGCCATGGGGCAAGCTTACCGAACGCACGGTCGTTCACTCTGTGCGTCCATCGGAGTCGTGTGCCGGTGTTGATCGCGCGTTGATGAGACGTACATCGGCGGGAGCCACCATCGGCGCATGTCGATGAACACCACCACCAGCACCACCCCCGCCTGGTACGCCCTCGCCCTGTGCGCCCAGACGGGCCCGAGCTTCTTCTTCCCGGAGCCCGGCTCCTCGCTGCGGGACGCGAAGCGGCTGTGCGGGGCGTGCGAGGGGAGGGTGGCGTGCCTGGAGTACGCCCTGGCCAACGACGAGCGCTTCGGCGTCTGGGGCGGCCTCTCGGAAGCGGAACGTCAGGCCCTGCGCCCGCGCGGCTGACGACAGGCCCCCAGGGCCTGTCGGCGCGCGATGAAGCCCCGGGGAGCGTGGCTCTCCCGGGGCTGTCGTCGTGCTCCGCCCGGTGGGCGGAGGTGCGGGTCAGCCCTTGCGGGCGGCCACGCGTGCGGCGCGGGCGGCGAGGCGCTCGTCGAACTTGCGGGCCTCGCTGTCGAGCCCGTCCATGAACAGGCCGAGCTCCTCCTGGGCCTGCAGGCCCTCGGGGCCCAGACCGTCGATGCTCATGATCTTGAGGAAGCGGATCACGGGGCTCAGCACGTCGTCGTGGTGGATCCGCAGGTTGTAGACCCCGCCGATCGCCATCTGCGCGGCCATCCGCTCGAAGCCGGGCATGCCGTGACCGGGCATCCGGAAGTTGACGACCACGTCCCGCACGGCCTTCATCGTCAGGTCCGGGGCGATCTCGAAGGCCGCGCCCAGCAGGTTGCGGTAGAAGACCATGTGCAGGTTCTCGTCCTGCGCGATGCGGGCCAGCATCCGGTCGCACACGGGGTCGCCGGACTGGTGACCGGTGTTGCGGTGCGAGATGCGGGTCGCGAGCTCCTGGAAGGCCACGTACGCGACGGAGTGCAGCATCGAGTGGCTGTTGTCGGACTCGAAGCCCTCCGACATGTGCTGCATGCGGAACGCTTCGAGCTTGTCCGGGTCCACGGCGCGCGAGGCCAGCAGGTAGTCGCGCATCACGATGCCGTGTCGGCCCTCCTCGGCGGTCCAACGGTGGACCCAGGTGCCCCAGGCGCCGTTGCGACCGAAGAGCGTCGCGATCTCGTGGTGGTAGCTGGGGAGGTTGTCCTCGGTCAGCAGGTTGACGACCAGCGCGATCTTGCCGATGTCGGTGACCTTGGACTGCGCCGGGTCCCAGGCTTCGCCGTCCTCGAAGAAACCGGGGAAGTTCCGGCCGTCGCTCCACGGGACGTACTCGTGGGGCATCCAGTCCTTGGTGACCTTCAGATGGCGGTTGAGTTCCTTCTCGACCACCTCTTCCAGCGCGAACAGCAACTTGGCGTCGGTCCACGCCTCCGAGCTGCCGAGGTGGGGAGAGGTGATCGTCACGGGTACTCCTGAGTGCAAAGCGAATTACCTACGGTTCCGTAGCCTACGGAGTCGTAGGTTAAGCGCGACATCAAGGCCAGCCAAGCCCCAGGGGTTGCTATGCCCCGTTACGTCCGGTTATTTACGCAGTTTGAAAGCGCGCTGGGCGGTTTTATTGGCTTGAGATTCACGCCGAAAAGTGATGGGCGGTCTCCGGTCTTGACGATTCGGGGCGCCAGGCGGGGTGGTGGACCACGTGGTCGGCGCAGGTCCTGAAATACCGCGGGAAAAGATCATCTAGGCGTACAAGCGGTGGCACCGGCGACCCCGATTGCGCTACGGTCGGTAGCGCGGGTCTCACGCGCGGCGACCCCTGGCCGTACGGTCGCCTGCCCGCCACCGGTACAGGTGCGCCCGGTCGGAGCCCATGACGCGCACCGCACCGCGCACAATCCCACCCCACGCACGGCACCACCCCACGCAGCACGCCCCGCACCGCCCTGTGCGCCGCACGACGCCGCGCACCGCACGACGCCGCGCACCGCACGACCCCCGCGCACACCGCACCGAGAACATCAGAAGTGGGAGCAGCACGATGACGGGCACCCCCCGCAGCCTGCGAGAGGTCCGCGAGTTCCGGCCGGCCCCGCCCCTCGCGGAGAAGCTCGGCCACTCGGTGCGTCTGCCCGGCGGACCCCGTGGCGCGGGCGCCGCCCGGGCGGCCGTACGGTCACTGCTGCTGCGGCACGGCCTGGCCGACCTGTGCGGTACCGCCGCCCTCGTCACCTCCGAGCTCGTCTCCTGCGCCGACCGGTTCACGCCCGGTCTGGAGATGACGCTCACGGTGCGCTGGCGGTTCGACGCGTTACGGATCGTCCTCTACGACCAGCACCCCGCGCACTCCTCGCCGGAGGCCGGCGAGGAGTGTCGGCGGAGCCGCAGCCGCGCGATGTGGCTGTTGGCCCGGGCCGTGGAGTCGGGCGGCGGGGACTGGGGGCTCACCCCCGTGCTGACTCCGCGCGGCGGCACCAAGTCCTGGGCGCTGTTGTCCCGTTGAGGGCGGGGGTGGACCCGCCTTCAGGGGCGGGCCGGGCCTGTTCGAGCCCGACCCGACCCGATCCGACCCGACCCGACCCGCATCGCCCGCACCGCACCGCCCCGCCCCGGCGGTCAGTGCTCCCAGCGCGACTCCCTGACCTCCTCCGCCGTCGTCGACCGCAGCTCGCCGTCGAGCAGCAGCCAGCGCGTGATGCCGATCGACTCCAGGAACGGCACGTCGTGGCTCGCCACCACCAGGGCGCCCTCGTAGGACTCCAGGGCATCGGTCAGCTGTCGTACGCTCGCCAGATCCAGGTTGTTCGTCGGCTCGTCCAGCATCAGCAGTTGGGGAGCCGGCTCCGCCAGCAGCAGTGCCGCGAGCGCCGCCCGGAAGCGTTCGCCCCCCGACAGGGTGCCCGCGGCCCTGTCCGCACGGGCTCCTCGGAAGAGGAAGTGCGCGAGCCGTGCCCGGATCACGTTGTTCGTGGCGTGCGGGGCGAACCGCGCCACGTTCTCCGCGACCGTCCTGGCGTCGTCCAGTACGTCGAGGCGCTGCGGCAGGTAGCGCGTCGGGACGTGCGTGAGCGCCTCGCCGGAGGAGGGCGGGGCGAGCCCCGCGAGCGTACGCAGCAGCGTGGTCTTGCCGGACCCGTTGCCGCCGACCAGTGCGATCCGTTCCGGCCCGCGCACCTCCCACGCGCCGCTCACGCGGGCCCCGTGGGGCAGGCGCAGATCGGTCATGGTCAGCACCCGGCGCCCGGGCGGAACCTGGGTGGCGGGGAGTTGGATCCTGATCTCGGAGTCGTCGCGGACCGCCTCCACGGCCTGCTCCAACCGCTCCCGGGCCTCCGTCAGCTTCTCCGTGTGCATGATGCGGTGCTTGCCGGCCGATTCCTGGGCGGCCCGCTTGCGGGCACCCATGACGATCTTCGGCTCGCGCTTGTTGTCGTACATCTTCTGGCCGTACCGCTTGCGTCGGGCCAACTTCATGTGGGCGTCGGAGAGTTCGCGCTTCTGGCGCTGTACGTCGCCCTCCGCGACCCGGACCATCCTCTCGGCGGCCTCCTGTTCGGCGGCGAGCAACGCCTCGTAGTCGGTGAAGTTCCCTCCGTACCAACGGACTTCGCCGTCCCGGAGATCCGCGATCTGGTCGACGCGGTCCAGCAGCTCACGGTCGTGGCTGACCAGCACCATCACCCCGGTCCACGATTCGACGGCCGCGTACAGGCGGCGCCGGGCCCGCAGGTCCAGGTTGTTGGTCGGTTCGTCGAGGAGCAGGACGTCGGGGCGGGCGAGCAGCAGGGCGGCCAGCCGCAGCAGGACGCCTTCGCCGCCGGACAGTTCACCGACGGTGCGGTCCAGGCCGATCCGGGCGAGCCCGAGCTGGTCGAGGGTCGCCAGGGCGCGTTCCTCCACGTCCCAGTCGTCGCCGACCGCGGCGAAGTTCGCCTCGGTGGCCTCACCCGCCTCGATGGCGTGGAGGGCGGTGCGGGTGCCGCGGATGCCGAGGACCTCGTCCACCCGCGCCCCGGTGTCGAGGGTGACGTCCTGCGGGAGGTGGCCGATTGATCCGGCGATGGAGATCTGGCCTCCGCCGGGCCGCAGTTCACCGGCGATCAGTTTCAACAGGGTGGATTTGCCGCAGCCGTTGAGGCCGATCAGGCCGGTGCGGCCGGGGCCGACGGCCCAGTGGAAACCGTCGAGGACGGGGGCTCCGTCGGGCCATTCGAAGGAGAGGTCGGAACAGGTGACATGGGTAGGGGCATGACTCATGGAGGCCTCCAGGTTGCGTGGATGGTGCGTGCAACGCGGGGAGACAGCCGACTGTCACGTGGTCGTGTGGGTGGTCGGTGTCTCGGACCTCAGACGAGCAATGTCCTGCTCCGTTTCGGCGGCAATGGGGCGTTCACGAAGCTACGGACGGTCGCGGCGGCCCGCAACCGAATAACGGGAGGCGGTCAGCGGGAACCGCGCATCAGCTCGGCCAGGCCGTGGTCCATGTCCAGGTAGTGGTGCTCCAGACCGGACGGGACGAGCGCGGCCGCGCGGTCCAGGAACCGCTGGAGCTCGGCCGTCACCATGAGGACGATCGCCACCCCCTCGGCGGCGTGGAACTCGATCGTCGTGCGGTCCCCGTCGTACGGACGCACCCGGACGTCGCCGCTGCCGGACGGCCCGCGGACGCCGGCCGCCAGCAGCTCGCGGGCGAAGGTCCACGAGACCTCGACGCCCTCCAGCGTGGCGAGCGCGGGGAAGGCCATGCGGACGGCGAAGGGATCGGCCCGGTCGTAGCAGAGGGTGACGGGCACGGTCTCGACCTTCGGCGCGGTGGCGATCAGTCGGGCCTGCACGGCCTGCTCGATGACAGTGATCAAGGCTCGCTCCCTTGCGGCGGATCTGCTGCCGGGCTGTGGGGTGGAGTCCGGCAACCGGATAGACGCCGGAATCGGCACATCCGTGCATGCGGGATGACGTGAGCTGTGTCACCGATTGGCCGGAACTCGCCCGTGTGATCGCACAGAGTGACGATGGGGGGGCGATGTGCCAAGGATCAACGGCCGGACCATCGGGCCCCGAGCCTCCGCATTAAGTCCTGTTACCGCTCACTCCACAGGACCAAAGGCGCCCGGAGGCGCCACGGACGGCCCAGTGAGGCGCCCTGGACGGAGATCGCGGGGTGCGTTAGCTTCCGGCGCCATGAGACTTCTGGGAGTTGGCATGTGCGCGGCAGCCCTGTTGGTGGGGTCGGTGGCCGCTCCGGCGCAGGCGGACACGGGCGCCCCGACATCCGCCGGACCCGGCTTACGGGGACTCGGTTGGTCCGTGAAGGCCACCGACAAGGACTCCCGCTTCCGCGGCCTGGCCGCGGTCGACCGGAGCACGGCCTGGGTCGCCGGTTCCAAGGGCGTGGTGCTGCGCACGGTCGACGGGGGCCGCAACTGGCGGGACGTGTCGCCGCCCGGGGCCGTCGCCGAGGGCCTGGAGCTGCGCGACATCGAGGCCTTCGACGCCCGCCGGGCGGTCGCCCTGTCCATCGGGGAGGGCGAGGCGTCCAGGGTGCTGCGGACCGAGGACGGCGGCGCCACCTGGACCGAGGCCTTCCGCAACCCCGATCCGCGGGCCTTCTACGACTGCCTGACCTTCTTCGACTCCCGCCACGGGCTGGCCATGAGCGACCCGGTGGACGGCAAGTTCCGCATCCTGGCCACCGAGGACGGAGGCCGGAACTGGCGGGTGCTGCCGGACGCCGGAATGCCGGCCGCGCTCCCCGGCGAGGCCGGGTTCGCCGCGAGCGGCCAGTGCCTGGTCTCCGCCGGACCGCGCGACGTCTGGCTGGCCACCGGCGGCGGCCCGACGGCCCGCGTACTGCACTCCGCGGACCGGGGCCGGACCTGGCGGGCCGCGGACGCCACGGTCCCCGCCGGGGACCCCGCGCGCGGCGTGTTCGCCCTCGCCTTCCGCGACCGTACGACGGGCCTCGCGGTCGGCGGCGACTACCGCACCGGCCAGGCGTCGCCGCAGGCCGCCGCCCGCTCCACCGACGGGGGCCGCGGCTGGCGCGGGGCCGCGACGCCGCCGCCCGGCTACCGGTCGGGCGCGACCTGGTACCCGTACGGGCGGTCCACCGCCCTCGCGGTCGGACCCACCGGAACGGACGTCACCACCGACGCCGGCCGCACCTGGCGGGCCCTCGACACCGGCTCGTTCGACACCGTCGACTGCGCGCCCGACGGCGGCTGCTGGGCCGCGGGGGAGAAGGGGCGGGTGGCCCGGCTGGAGCGGCACTGACGCCCGCCCCGCGCGCGGTGCGGCGCCGGGCGGGGTGTGAGGGCGCCGCTCAGGACGTCGGCGCCGGGGGACCGTTGAACAGGTCCATGCCCGGGTAGCGGGCGGCGGTGAACCCCGCGGCCCTGTAGACGGGTTCGCCGTCGGAGCTGGCGTGCAGCTGGACGTGGTGGATGCCCATGCCGTCCAGCCAGGCGACCAGGGCGTCGACGATCCGCCGACCGTGGCCGTGCCCGCGCGCCTCCGCGTCCGTGACGATGCCGTCGAGGTATCCCCGCCGGCCGTCGGGCCGTCGGGGGCCGGGCAGGTGGTACGTGACCCAGGCCATGCCGGTGGCGAGCAACGGCTCGCCGGGCGCACCGCCGACGACCAGGCAGTGAACGTCGGGGCGGCCGGTGAGCCGATCGCGGAACCAGTCCCCGGCCACGTCACGCCACCGCGCGTCGTCGGGGCCCGGATCCACTCCGAGCGAGTCGAGCGCGACGGCGCGCAGCCGTATCAGCTCGGGGATGTCGGCCGGGTCGGCGGCGCGGGGTCGCATGGGGGTGCTCCAAGGTTCTTCGTACGGGGCCGGGCGCGACCGGTCCGTGAGGGGCATGGCCGGGAAGGCGGTGCGGGGGGAGAGCCGAACGGTGCCGCGCGGGCTCCTCCCGGCAGCGGTCAGGTCACCGGGTTCTCGCGGACCGCGGCGAGGTCCGCCGAGGTCTTCGTGGCGAGGAACTCGGTGATCCGGTAGGTGCAGACGCCCGCGACCACGAAGGGGTCCCCGGAGGCGATCTTCTCGATCTCGGCGCGCGAGACGCCGCCGGCGAGGATGACGCCGCCGTCGCGCGGCACCTTGCGGCCGGAGGCGAGGAAGACGCCGGCCGCGTAGTGGCCGTCCAACCAGGCTACGTGCGCGTCCATTTCCTCCTCGACGGCTTCGACGGGCGCGATGTAGGTGAGCTCCATGACGAACATGATCGCCAGGCTACTCTCGGACCATCATGACGACTGTGAAGACCCCCGCCGACGAGGCCGAGGCCCGGGCGATACAGGACGAACTGCGCCATCACGTCGTGCTCACCGAGGTCGGCCCGCCGCCCGGCGCGGGCCTGGTCGCCGGCGTGGACGTCGCCTACGACGACGCGCGCGACCTCGTCGCGGCGGCGGCCGTCGTGCTGGACGCCGCGACCCTCGCGGTCGTCGCCGAGTCCACCGCCGTCGGGCACGTCAGCTTCCCCTACGTCCCCGGACTGCTCGCCTTCCGCGAACTTCCCACCGTGCTCGCCGCGCTGGAGGCCCTGCCCGTCACCCCCGACCTCGTGGTCTGCGACGGCTACGGGCTCGCCCATCCCCGGGGTTTCGGCCTCGCCTGCCACCTCGGTGTGGTCACCGGGCTCCCCAGCATGGGCGTCGCCAAGAACCCCTTCACCTTCACGTACGAGGAGCCGGGCGCACGGCGCTCCGACGCCGCCCCGCTGCTCGCGGCGGACGGCGCCGTGGTCGGCCGGGCCCTGCGCACCCAGGACGGGATCAAGCCCGTCTACGTGTCCGTCGGGCACCGCGTCACGCTGGACAACGCCTGCGCCCACGCCCTCGCGCTGAGCCCCCGCTTCCGGATTCCGGAGACCACCCGGCACGCCGACTCGCTGTGCCGCCGCGCCCTGCGCGAGGCGACCGGCTGACGGGGCCGGTCGAGGGGGCCGGTCGACGGGGCCGGTCGAGGGGGCCGGTCGAGGGGGCCGGTCGAAGGCCGGTCGCCCCGGCCCCTCGGCCCCGACCGGCTCAGTCCTCCGCCGCCACCCGGAAACGAATGCCGGCCTTCCGTAGCCGGTCCAGCAGCGCGTCGCCCATCGCCACCGCCGTGGTCAGCTGCCCGGCGGCGTCCGGCAGGGCGTCGTGGGCCAGGCAGAGCGCGGACTCGGCCAGCATCTTGGCCGTCTCCCCGTAGCCCGGGTCGCCGCCGGAGACCTCGGTGAACACCCGCCGCCCCCCGCCCTCCCCGACGAAGCGGACGGTGAACCAACTGCGAGCCCGCCGCTCCGCGTCCGGGCCGTTCCCCGGCTCCCAGCGGCCCATCAGCCACCGGCGGGCCGCCGGGACCTGCGCCAGCGCGGCCACCGCGCCGACGGCGGCCGTACCGCCGACCGCGACGGGCAGGTGCCGTACCGCGGCGAAGTGCCGGTAGCGGAAGTCCGGCCCGTACCGCGCCAGCGCGGCCGCCGACCGGGCCACGACCGCCGGGTCGAGGGTGGGCAGCGGCAACGCCCAGGAGCCGGTCTCCCGACTGAACCGCGGGGCGCCCACGGGTCCCCGTACGCGGCGCCCCGGCAGCCGGGGTTCGTGCAGGCGGCGGGTCCGGGCCGCGGCCAGGGTCTGGGGACCCCGGCCCAGCGCAGTCAGGGCGGAGGCCAGGGTGCCGCCGGAGAACAGGGCGTTGGAGCGGACGAAGCCGTCCACCCGCAGCGGCACCCCCTCGGGGAGCCGGTTGACGGTGAACCAGGCCCCGAGGTCGGCGGGGATCGAGTCGAAGCCGCAGGCGTGCACCAGCCGCGCCCCCGTCTCCCGGGCCCGCGCGTCGTGGGCGACGTACATCCGGTCGACGAACTCCGGTTCGCCGGTGAGGTCGACGTAGTCGGTGCCCGCCTCGGCGCAGGCCTCGACCAGTTCCGCCCCGTACCAGACGTACGGGCCCACGGTCGTGGCCAGCACCCGGGTGGAGGCGGCCAGTTCGCGCAGGGCCGGGCCGTCGGAGGCGTCCGCCCGCAGCAGCGGCAGGTCCGCGCAGGCCGGGTTCAGGGCGGTCAGTCGTTCGCGCAGGCGCTCCAGCTTGCCGAGGTCGCGCCCCGCGAGGGCCCACCGGCAGTCGCTCGGTGCGTGCTCGGCGAGGTACTCGGCGGTCAGGGCCCCCACGAAGCCGGTCGCGCCGAAGAGTACGACGTCGTGGGCCCGTTGCGGACGGTCGTTCGGGACGTGCTCGTTCATGAACCGCTCCTCCCAGCTGGTATCGGTGGCTGAGGCTAGCGTGGGAGTCGACCGTCCGTACGGGCAGGTGTGACCTGCGGTAAGTGGGAGGCGCTATGAGGGCTGCGGTGCGCAGGTGGGAGGCGGTGCGGGAGTTCGCGCTGGGGCTGCCGGAGGCCGTGGAGGAGCATCCGTGGGGGCCCGAGGACGCGGTGGTGAAGGTCAACAAGAAGATCTTCGTCTTCCTGGGGAACGCGGACGGCCCGGACGCTCCCGGCGTTTCGGTGAAGCTCAAGGACGAGGCGCTGCACGGCCACGCGATGACGGCCCCGGGGGCGGAGCCCACGGGGTACGGGCTGGGCCGGGCCGGGCCGGCTGGGTCTCCGTGCCGCTGGGGGAGAAGGGGGCGCCGACGGCCGAGGTGCTGTGCGAATGGGTGGAGGAGAGCTACCGGACGGTCGCGCTCAAGCGGCACGTGAAGGAGCTGGACGCGCGGATCCCGGAAGGGTCCGGAGGCCAAAACGACTAAGCGCTTGCTCTTGTGCTGAGTGGAACACGTTCCTAGCATCGCTGGTGTTACATCGGTTGTGTCACACACTCGCACCAGGGACGCTGGGGGCTCGATGGCAGTGACGGGGTCAGGGACGGAACCGGGCGCGGAGCCTGCGGCAGGGGCGCGTGCCGCCGCGCCCGGCGGCCCGCTCGCGGGCGTGCGCGTCGTCGAACTGGCGGGCATCGGCCCGGGCCCGTTCGCCGCCATGCTCCTTGCCGACCTGGGCGCGGACGTCGTCCGGGTGGACCGGCCCGGCGGTGGCGGCCTCGCGGTCGACCCGGCGTACGACGTCACCAACCGCAACAAGCGGTCCGTGCTGATCGACCTGAAGTCCGACGACGGCCCCGCCCGGGTGCTCGACCTGGTCGAGCGGGCCGACGTGCTGATCGAGGGGTTCCGCCCCGGGGTCGCCGAGCGGCTCGGGGTCGGCCCCGCCGACTGCCACGCCCGCAACCCCGCACTGGTCTACGGACGGATGACCGGCTGGGGCCAGGAGGGGCCGCTCGCCCACACCGCCGGGCACGACATCGCGTACATCGCCGTCACCGGCGCCCTGGGCATGATCGGCAGCCCCGACGAGCCGCCGGCCGTGCCCGCCAACCTGGTCGGGGACTACGCCGGCGGTTCGCTCTACCTCGTCATCGGCGTCCTCGCGGCGCTCCGGCACGCCCGCACCCCCGGCGGCGCCGGCCAGGTGGTGGACGCCGCGATCGTCGACGGCACCGCCCACCTCACAGCCATGATCCACGGCATGGTCGCCGCGGGCGGCTGGCAGGACCGGCGCGGGGTCAACCTCCTCGACGGCGGCTGCCCCTTCTACGGCACCTACGAGACCTCGGACGGCGGCCACATGGCGGTCGGCGCGCTGGAGCAGCAGTTCTACGACACCTTCGTCGGCCTCCTCGGGCTCGGCGACCGGGCGCCCGCCCGCAAGGACCTCGCCCGCTGGGGCGAACTCCGCGAGGCGGTCGCCGCCCGCTTCAAGTCCCGCACGCGCGAGGAGTGGACCGCGGTCTTCGAGGGCACCGACGCCTGCGTGGCCCCCGTGCTGTCCCTGCGGGAGGCGCCGCACCACACGCACCTCGCCGCCCGCGGCACGTTCACCGACTTCGGCGGCATCACCCAACCCGCCCCCGCGCCGCGGTTCTCCGCCACCCCGACCGCCGTCACCTCGGGTCCCGCGCGGCCGGGCGCCGACACCGGGTCGGTGGCCGCCGACTGGGACGTACCGGCCCTGCTCGGGAAGGAATCCTGATGGAACTCTCGATGATGCTCGACTACGCGGGCGATCCGCGGCGGGCCGCCGACGGCGCGGCGGCCCTGGAGGCGGCCGGTCTCGACGCGCTGTGGGTCGCGGAGGCCTGGGGCTTCGACTCCCCGACGATCATGGGGTACCTGGCGGCGCGGACCGAGCGGATGAAGATCGGCTCGGCCATCGTCAACGTCTACTCCCGCACCCCCGCCCTCATCGCCCAGACGGCCGCCGGCCTCGACGCCCTCTCGGGCGGCCGGGCCCTGCTCGGCCTCGGGGCGTCCGGCCCGCAGGTGGTCGAGGGCTGGCACGGGAAGACGTACGACCGGCCGCTCGGCCGGACCCGGGAGACCGTCGAGCTGTGCCGGCGGATCTGGCGCCGCGAGACCATCGACCACCACGGCATCACCGACATGCCGCTGCCGCCCGAGAAGGGCGGCCGGCACGGCAAGCCGTTGAAGATCCTGACCCGGCCCGTCCGCGACCGGATCCCGGTGTACGTCGCCTCGCTCGGCCCGGCCAACGTGGCGATGACCGCCGAGATCGCCGACGGCTGGCTGCCGACCCTCTTCATCCCCGAGAAGGCCGGCGCGGTGTGGGGCGGCGCGCTCGCCGAGGGCGCGGCCCGGCGGGCGCCGGAACTCGGCCCGCTGGAAACCGTCGCGGGCGGCCTGCTGGCCATCGGAGCGGACGCCGCCGCCGCGCGGGACCTCGCCCGCCCGCAGATCGCCCTGTACGTCGGGGGCATGGGCGCGCCCGGCAAGAACTTCTACAACGACCTCGCCGTCGCCTACGGGTACGGCGAGGAGGCCCGCAGGATCCAGGAGCTGTACCTGTCCGGCCGCAAGCGCGACGCGGCCGCCGCGGTCCCGGACGAGTTCTGCGAGCTCATGACCCTGTGCGGACCCGAGGGTTACGTGCGCGACCGGATCGAGGCCTTCCGTGAGGCGGGCGTCACCATGCTCAACGTCACCCCCGTCGGCCCGGAGCCGGCCCGTCTGATCGAAACCGTCAAGAACTGGCTCTAGGAGGCCCCCTGATGAAGCGCCGGATCTTCGACGCCGACCACGACGCGTTCCGCGAGACCGTCCGCACCTTCCTGACCAAGGAAGTGCTGCCGCACTACGACCAGTGGGAGAAGGACGGCATCGTCAGCCGCGAGGCCTGGCTGGCCGCGGGCCGCCAGGGGCTGCTGGGACTGGCCGTCCCGGAGGAGTACGGCGGCGGCGGCAACACCGACTTCCGCTACGCCGCCGTGATAGCCGAGGAGTTCACCCGGGCCGGGGCCCCGGGGCTCGCCATCGGCCTGCACAACGACATCATCGGACCGTACCTGACCTCGCTGGCCACCGAGGAGCAGAAGCGCCGCTGGCTGCCCGGCTTCTGCTCCGGCGAGACCATCACCGCCATCGCCATGACCGAGCCGGGCGCGGGCTCCGACCTCCAGGGCATCCGCACCACCGCCGAGGACCGGGGCGACCACTGGCTGCTGAACGGCTCCAAGACCTTCATCTCCAACGGCATCCTCGCCGACCTGGTCATCGTCGTCGCGAGGACCACGCCCGAGGGCGGGTCCCACGGGCTGTCCCTGCTCGTCGTCGAACGCGGCGCCGAGGGCTTCGAGCGCGGCCGCAACCTCGACAAGATCGGCCAGAAGGCCCAGGACACCGCCGAGTTGTTCTTCCACGACGTCCGCGTCCCCAAGGAGAACCTGCTCGGCGAAGAGAACGGCGCCTTCCTCCACCTGATGACCAACCTCGCGCAGGAGCGGATGGGCATCGCCATGGCCGGCATCGCCGCCGCCGAACACCTGCTGGAGATCACCAGCACGTACGTGAAGGAACGGGAGGCCTTCGGCCGTCCCCTGTCCAAGCTCCAGCACATCCGCTTCGAGATCGCGGAGATGGCCACCGAGTGCGCGGTGACCCGCGCCTTCCTCGACCGCTGCATCACAGACCACTCCAACGGCGAACTGGACCACGTCCACGCCTCCATGGCCAAGTGGTGGGCCACCGAACTCCAGAAGCGGGTGGCCGACCGCTGCCTGCAACTGCACGGCGGCTACGGCTACATGACCGAATACCGGGTCGCCCGGGCCTTCACCGACGGCCGCATCCAGACCATCTACGGCGGCACGACCGAGATCATGAAGGAGATCATCGGCCGTTCCCTGCTGGGCTGAAACCTCCCCTTGGAAACCTCCGAAAGGCTTGACCAGTGAGCACCGAAGCTTACGTATACGACGCGATCCGCACCCCGCGCGGCCGCGGCAAGGCCAACGGCGCCCTGCACGGCACCAAGCCGATCGACCTGGTCGTCGGCCTCATCCACGCCCTGCGCGAGCGCAACCCCGACCTGGACCCGGCCACCATCGACGACATCGTCCTCGGCGTCGTCGGCCCCGTCGGGGACCAGGGCTCCGACATCGCCCGGATCGCCGCCATCGCCGCCGGACTGCCCGACACCGTGGCGGGCGTACAGGAGAACCGCTTCTGTGCCTCCGGCCTGGAAGCCGTCAACATGGCCGCCGCCAAGGTCCGCTCCGGATGGGAGGACCTGGTCCTCGCGGGCGGCGTCGAATCCATGTCACGCGTCCCGATGGCCTCCGACGGTGGCGCCTGGTTCGCCGACCCGATGACCAACTGGGACACCGGCTTCGTCCCGCAGGGGATCGGCGCCGACCTGATCGCCACCATCGGCGGGTTCTCCCGCCGCGACGTGGACGAGTACGCCGCCCTTTCCCAGGAGCGCGCCGCCGCGGCCGTCAAGGCGGGCCGCTTCGCCAAGTCCGTCGTCCCGGTCACCGACCGCAACGGCCTGGTCGTCCTGGACCACGACGAGTTCATCCGCCCCGGCACCACCGCCGACACCCTGGCCAAGCTCAAGCCCTCCTTCGCCGACATCGGTGACCTCGGCGGTTTCGACGCGGTCGCCCTGCAGAAGTACCACTGGGTCGAGAAGATCGACCACGTCCACCACGCGGGCAACTCCTCCGGCATCGTCGACGGCGCCTCGCTCGTCGCCATCGGCTCCCGCGAGGCGGGGGAGCGGAACGGCCTGCGCCCGCGCGCCCGCATCGTCTCGGCCGCGGTGTCCGGCTCGGAACCCACCATCATGCTCACCGGCCCCGCCCCCGCCACCCGCAAGGCCCTCGCCAAGGCCGGCCTCACCATCGACGACATCGACCTCATCGAGATCAACGAGGCCTTCGCCGGAGTCGTGCTGCGCTTCGTCGCGGACATGGGCGTCTCCCTCGACAAGGTCAACGTCAACGGCGGCGCCATCGCGCTCGGCCACCCGCTCGGGGCGACCGGCGCGATGATCCTCGGCACGGTCATCGACGAACTGGAGCGCCAGGACAAGCGCTACGGGCTCGTCACCCTGTGCGTCGGCGGCGGCATGGGCGTCGCCACCATCGTCGAACGCCTCTGATCCGTCCTGCACCCCGCCCCCCGGACCTCCCGAAACGAAAGCAGTGACCATGAGCGAGTCCACCACGATCCGCTGGGAACAGGACGAGACCGGCGTCGTCACCCTGATCCTCGACGACCCCGACCAGTCCGCCAACACCATGAACCAGGCCTTCAAGGACTCCATCGCGGCGATCGCCGACCGCGCCGAGGCCGAGAAGGACTCCATCCGCGGCATCATCTACACCTCCGCGAAGAAGACGTTCTTCGCGGGCGGCGACCTCAAGGACATGATCCGGCTGCGTCCCGAGGACGCACGGCTCGCCTTCGACACCGGCACCGAGATCAAGCGCTCGCTGCGCCGCATCGAAACCCTCGGCAAGCCCGTCGTCGCCGCCATCAACGGAGCCGCCCTCGGCGGTGGTTACGAGATCTGTCTTGCCTCCCACCACCGCGTCGCGCTCGACGCGCCCGGCTCCAGGATCGGCCTGCCCGAGGTCACCCTCGGCCTGCTGCCGGCCGGCGGCGGCGTCACCCGTACCGTTCGTCTCATGGGCATCGCCGACGCGCTGCTCAAGGTCCTGCTCCAGGGCACCCAGTACAACCCGACCCGGGCCCTGGAGAACGGCCTGGTCCACGAACTGGCCTCCACCCCGGGGGAGATGCTGGCGAAGGCGCGCGCCTTCATCGACGCCAACCCGCAGTCGCAGCAGCCGTGGGACGTACCCGGCTACAAGATCCCCGGCGGCACCCCGTCCAACCCGCGGTTCGCGGCCAACCTCCCGGCCTTCCCGGCCAACCTGAAGAAGCAGCTGAACGGCGCCCCGTACCCGGCCCCGCGCAACATCCTGGCCTGCGCCGTCGAGGGCTCCCAGGTGGACTTCGAGACCGCGCTGACCATCGAGGCCCGGTACTTCACCGAGCTGGTCACCGGGCAGACCGCCAAGAACATGATCCAGGCCTTCTTCTTCGACCTCCAGGCCGTCAACGCCGGCCGCAGCCGCCCCGCGGGCATCGAGCCCCGCGAGGTCCGCAAGGTCGCCGTCCTCGGCGCGGGCATGATGGGCGCCGGCATCGCCTACTCCTGCGCCCGCGCGGGCATCGAGGTGGTGCTCAAGGACGTCACCCCCGAGGCCGCGGCCAAGGGCAAGGCGTACTCCGAGAAGCTCCTCGACAAGGCGCTCTCCCGGGGCCGCACCACCGAGGCCGAGCGCACCGAACTCCTCGCCCGGATCACCCCCACCGCCGACCCCGCCGACCTGGCGGGCTGCGACGCCGTGATCGAGGCCGTCTTCGAGGACACCTCCCTCAAGCACAAGGTGTTCCAGGAGATCCAGGACGTCATCGCGCCCGACGCGCTGCTCTGCTCCAACACCTCGACCCTGCCGATCACCGGCCTCGCCGAGGGGGTGAAGCGGCCCGCCGACTTCATCGGCCTGCACTTCTTCTCGCCCGTCGACAAGATGCCCCTCGTCGAGATCATCAAGGGCGAGCAGACCGGCGACGAGGCCGTCGCCCGCGCATTCGACCTGGTCCGCCGGATCAACAAGACGCCGATCGTCGTCAACGACTCGCGCGGCTTCTTCACCTCGCGGGTCATCGGCCAGTTCATCAACGAGGGCGTCGCGATGGTCGGCGAGGGCATCGAGCCCGCCTCCGTCGAACAGGCCGCCGCCCAGGCCGGCTACCCGGCCAAGGTGCTCTCCCTGATGGACGAGCTCACCCTCACCCTCCCGCGCAAGATCCGCAACGAGACCCGCAAGGCCTTCGAGGCCGAGGGCCGCGCCTGGGCCGAGCACCCGGCCGACACCGTCATCGACCGGATGGTCGACGAGTTCGCCCGCCCCGGCCGCAGCGGCGGCGCCGGCTTCTACGAGTACGGCGAGGCCGGCAAGCGGGCCCGCATCTGGCCGGGCCTGCGCGAGCACTTCACCAAGGACGGGTGCGAGATCCCCTTCGAGGACATGAAGGAGCGGATGCTGTTCTCCGAGGCCCTGGACACCGTCCGCTGCCTCGACGAGGGCGTCCTCACCTCGATCGCCGACGCCAACATCGGCTCCATCATGGGCATCGGCTTCCCCGCGTGGACCGGTGGTGTGATCCAGTACGTCAACGGCTACGAGGGCGGCCTGCCCGGCTTCGTGGCCCGCGCCCGCGAACTCGCCGCGAAGTACGGCGAGCGCTTCACCCCGCCCGCCTCCCTCGTGGCGAAGGCCGAGCGCGGCGAGACGTACGCGGACTGAGCGCGGACGGGACGTGCGCCGACCGCGCGCGGCGGGACGTGCACCGACCG
>NZ_JANFAK020000316.1 GCF_024721315.2 Streptomyces sp. Isolate_45 | reverse complement strand
CCCGGTCAGCCACACGGTGGCACCCTGGTCGCTCACGCTCATCCGCTTCTTCTCCGTCGGTTCCGTGGTGTTCGTGGCGTTCGTGGTGTTCGTCATCAGCCGTGCAGCCCGCACTCGGTCTTGCCCAGACCGGCCCACCGGCCGGACCGGGCGTCCTCGCCCTCCGCGACCCGGCGGGTGCACGGGGCACAACCGACGGAGGCGTAGCCGTCCATCAGCAGGGGATTGGTGAGCACACCGTGCTCGGCGACGTAGGCCTCCACGTCGTCCCGCGTCCAACGGGCGATCGGCGACACCTTGACCTTCCGCCGCTTCTCGTCCCAACCGACCACCGGCGTGTTCGCCCGGGTCGGGGACTCATCACGCCGCAAACCCGTCGCCCACGCCCGGTACCCGGTCAAGCCCTCTTCGAGGGGCTTGACCTTCCGCAGCGCGCAGCACAGGTCCGGATCCCGCTCGTGCAACCGCGGCCCGTACTCGGCGTCCTGCTCCGCGACGCTCTGCCGCGGGGTCAGCGTGATGACGTTGACGTCCATCACCGCCCCCACCGCGTCCCGCGTCCCGATCGTCTCCTCGAAGTGGTAACCCGTGTCGAGGAACACCACATCCACCCCGGGGCGAACCCGGGAGGCGAGGTGGGCGACCACCGCGTCCTCCATCGAGGACGTCACACAGAATTTCCTCCCGAAGGTATCGGCCGCCCAGCGCAGAATTTCCTGCGGGGTAGCATTTTCGAGTTCCCGGCCCGCCCGTTCGGCCAGCGTGGCGAGATCTCCGTCTGCGTGAGTCGTCGCCATCCGGCGGCTCCTTGATGAAAAGGGGAACGCGGCGAGCGGACATAAATCGCTCCGCCGAGATTAGCCGTCCCGGCACATAATTCACTGACGGTCCGCTGATCAGCGGCATTTTCCACCCGAACAAGGCGTTGACCAGGGATTTCGTCTCGTTCAGGGTTTTTGTGGAGCGCGGTCAGCGCGCGGTAAGTCCGGCATCAGCGGACCGCCAGCACCCCTGTGCCATAGTGGGCCGGAAATAGCACAGAATCCCGTGCTGGCCGGCGGGCCAGGAATTGCCGTTCACCGAAACCGAATCAGCCACCGACCGGCCGGTTTACGCATTCCGGCCGATACCCCCGGAGAGGGCACGCGGAGAAATGAGCCTGCAAGGACTGCGCCGAGGAAGGCTGATACGCCGCCTCGCACTCTGTCTGTCGGCGGTGGGACTCACCGCCTCCATGCTCACCGGAGCGGAACCCGCCGCCGCCGGCACGCCGGAGACCTGGACCTCCAGCTTCCAGGGCAGCGACGGCGTCACCTACACGGCGACGAACCACCTCGTGCCGGCCTCCAAGGGTCCGGGTCGGCAGTGGATGCTCGTCTGGTCGGGTCCGGCGAAGCAGCCGGCGCCCGACTTCCTCGCCGTCATCGACGCCACCCCGGGCTCCCCGTCGTACGGCAAGGTCGCCAACACCGTCACCATCGGTCCGAACAACGGCAACGAGCCGCACCACATGCAGTACGTGTGGCACAAGGGCGACCGGATCTACGCCGGCGGCATCATGAGCGACACGACGTTCGTCTTCGACGCGAAGGCGCTGCCCGCGCTGACGATCGCCGGGGTCAACACGACCGTCGACACCCCGTGCGGCACCCTGCCCGACGCCTATCAGGTGCTGAGCGACGGCACCGCGTACGGGACGTACATGGGCGGCCCGAACGTGACCGGCCCCTGCACCTACACCAACGGCGAGGTGCGCGTCGGCAACGGCGCCGCCGGGTCGCCCGGTGAGATCGTCCGGATCGGCGAGGACGGCAAGACCCTCGCCGAGATCCCCGCGGCGACCGCGGGCGGCGAGGACCCCGCGCAGTGCGGCAACGTCCCGGCGCTGCCCGCCGCGAGCTGCGCCAACCCGCACGGCATCGCCGTCCGCGAGGACCTGAACGTGATGGTGGCCAGCGACTTCGCCGAGGCCCGCAACTTCATGACGCCCGATTCTGAACTGCGGGAGAACCTGGCCCGCCAGACCGTCCGCGTCTTCGACATCGCCGACCGGAACAACCCGACGCTGCGCTCGGTGTCCAAGGTCGCCGACGGTCCGCGCGGCGCGCAGGAGCCCCGGGCGTTCTTCCGCGAGTCGCGGGTGGTCATGGAGACCGCGCTGACCAACCGGCCCGGGAACAAGGGCGCGTTCGTGTCCTCGATGGCCGGCGGCGCCGTGTTCTACACCCCGGACATCACCGCGCCCGCCCCGCAGTGGAAGGAGGTCTTCGACGACACGACGGCCTACCGCAGCTTCCGGCGCGACCCGGGGGTGACCGGCAGCGGCGACAACGCGAGCTGGCTGGCCGTCAGCCCCGACGACCGGTTCCTCTTCCACACGGTGATGGGCCAGTCGGTGCCGTACGGCAAGCCGCTGGACGACACCACGGGCATGATCTACGTCCTGGACATCCAGAAGCTCCTCGCCGCCGGGACGGGCGCCAAGTGCTCCATCGACGACCTGAACGAGGCCGCGCGCGGCGGTCGCGAGCGGGACTGCCCGGAGCTGGTCAGCACCGTACCGATCCGTGACGTGAGTTCGGGCGGCCCGCACTGGGGCGCCATGGACAACTTCAAGCGGGGCGCGGACGGCGTGTACCGCGAGACGCGGAACGTCAGCCGCATAGCGGTGGCCAACTACTTCGTCGCCGGCTCGTTCGGCGGCGGCGGCGACCACCGGGTGTGCATGTTCGACCTCGACCGGCGCGGCAAGGTGAGCCTCGACCGGTCGTTCCGCGACGAGCACACCGGCAAGGCGTGCGTCGGCTTCAACCGGGCCTCCTGGCCGCACGGCGACTACGGCGACAGCCAGCCGCACGGCGTCCTGTTCGTCGTCAGCGACGGCGTCGTACGACGGTGAGCGCGGTCCTCCTGGCGGCGGTCGTCCTGACCGCCGCCCTGGCGCTGGGCGTACTGCTGCTGCGCCGCGGCCTGCTGCGGCGGCGCGCGAGCGTGTCGGCGTACTTCGCCGCGGCGGTGGCCTGCACGGTCCTGGCCGGGGTCTCGGCGGGGTCGCCGCTGCCGCGCGGCGGCGGCCCCGTCGGGGCGCTGGGCGGGCCGTTGCTCGGCTCGCTCGGGCTGGGCGGCAAGCAGGTGCCGGTGATGGTCGTGCCGAACCGGCCGGGCTTCAACCTGGTGGCCGTCGGCGCCGAGGAGGCCTCGGCGGGCACCGACCGGGGCCGGCTCGCCAAGGGCGGGCCCCGGCCCGGCTCCGCGCTGACCTGGGTCCCGGTGGAGCTTCCGGCGGGCCCGGGGCAGGTGTGGGTGTCGTCGGGCGGCGCCGTCGCCGCGCTGGCGGTGGACACCGGCCGGGCGGCGCGCGCCGGCGGGAGATGAACATCACAAGTATGAAAAACATAAAAAATTGAATATTGTGGT
>NZ_JANFAK020000315.1 GCF_024721315.2 Streptomyces sp. Isolate_45 | reverse complement strand
GGTGGCCGGGGGCGCTGCGGCGAGCACCAGCACCGGGCCCGCTCACGGACCCGGGCCGGGCGCGGGCGCGGAAGTGGGCCCGGACGGGCGGCCGGCGGGTGTCGGAGGGCGGGCCTCGAAGGCGGGTGCGCCGGGCGTCGGGGAGGGCGACGCGGGTGTGGTGACCTCCTTCGTGGCGTACTCCTACGACCTGCTCGACTCCCGCTCCGGGTACCCGGCCGGCATCCGGGACCCGTTGTGGCAGCAGGCCGTCCTCGACGCGGGCGGAGACCCCGTGCGGGTGCGCGAGGCGGCGTCGGTCGCCGTCACCGGCGTGTGCCGTGAGCTGCGCCGCGCCGGGCACACCGCCGGAACGGGGGAGGCGGCGGAGACCCTGCGCCTCGCCTGCGACCTGGCGGTGTTGCGCGGGCTGCCCGCGCCCGGCCGGGGCGAGCTGTTGGAGGCCGTGTCCACGGTGCTCGGGCAGGGGGAACCCCTGGGCCGGGGGCGGGCGCTGGCCCGCGCCCTGGAGGCCGTACTGGTCGGCGCGGGTCGTGGCAGGACCACCCCGCACGCCCCCCGCTCGGGACTCGGGCCGTCCGTGGAGGCGGAGTTGGTCGAGCTGCGGCTGCCGTCGCCCGAGGACCCGGCGCCCCGCGAGGTGCGCCTGGATCCGTTGCGTTCCCCGCTCGACGGGCGCCGCGAGGTGTTGCTCCGGCGCCTGCTGGTCTGCGGGGCCTCCTACGGAGAGCCCGTCGCCGTCGCCGCGACCGGTGACGGCACCGCGCTGGGCAGCAAGTGGCGGCTGTCGTGGACGCCCTCCGTCCCGGCCCGCCTGGACCTGGCGGGGGTCCGCGGCGTGACCGCTGCCCAGGCCGCCGCCGGGACGCTGCGGGACACCGCGCGCCGCGAGGCCGACGCGGGCGGCCCGACGGCGGCCCAGGTGCTGGCCGGGCTGGACTCCGCCGCGCGCTGCGACCTGCCCGCGCTGGTCGACGTACGGCTGGCGGAGGCGGCGGAGGTCCTGCCGGACACCGCCGGGCTGCCGGAACTCCTCCAGGCCGTGGACCTGTTGGAGGCGCTGCGCCGGGGGCACCTCCCGGGCACCACCGCCGGGGGGCGGGACACCGCGGGCGGGCTCGTCGGGGATCTGCTGGAGACCGCCGTACGGGCCCTGCCGGGCCTCGCCGGCAGCGACGACCCGTCCGACGCCGGCGCGCTGGTGGCCCTCGCCGACCGGGCGGCGGCCCGCCGGCTGGGTCTGCGCATGGACGCCGCGCTCGGTGAACTGGCCGCCACCGCGTCGCCGTTGATGCGGGGCGCGGCGCTGGCCGTGCGCGTCCTGTTGGACCTGGATCCGGTGGCGGAGCTCGGCCGGCGCACCGCCGCCTGGGTCGACGGCGCGACCGCGCCCGAGGGACGGCGGGCCCTGGCCCGACGGCTCGCCGGGGTGCTCAGTGCCGCCGGCCCGCTGCTGGACTCCTCCCCGGCCGCCCTCGACCCGCTCCTGGACCGGGTGGACAGCCTCGACGACGAGGCGTTCCTGGAGCGGCTGCCCGCGCTGCGCGGTGGTTTCGACGCGCTGGCCCCGGCCGCCCGCGAGCGGCTGCTGGAGACGGTGACGGAGCGGCTCGGCGACCGCGTGGACCTCTCCCTCGACGCGCCGCCCGCGCTGCTCGCCCTGTGGGCGGCGGCCGACGCCGCCGGCGTCGCCGCGCTGAAGGAGCTCGCGCTCCCGGCGCGTTCGCCCCAGTCGCCGCCGCGGGTTCCGGGAGCGCCGGACGCACCCCGTGCCGCGCCGGACGCGGAGCGGCGACTGGCCCCCGCCGACCGGTGGCGGCTGTTGCTCGGCCGGCAGCGCGACAAGCTCCCGGCCGATGCGCGGCGCTACGCCCGCGCCCTCGACGAGCTGTACGGGGCGGGGCGCGGCGAGGGCTCCACGGACCTCGACCGGGGCGGTTCGGGCGGCGGGGACGGCCCCTCCTTCCCCACCGCCCGCGAATGGTCGCACGAGCTGGAGTCGCTCTTCGGCGCCGACCTGCGCGAGGAGGTGCTCGCGGACGCGGCCGGAGCGGGCCGCACCGATGTGCTGGCGCAGCTCGACCCGGCGTCCGTACGTCCCTCCGTGGAGCTGCTGAGTTCGGTGTTGTCGTTGGCCGGCGGCATGCCGGAGCGGCAACTGGCCCGGTTGCGGCCCCTGGTGCGGCGGCTGGTCGACGAGCTGGCCAAGGAGCTGGCGACGCGGCTGCGGCCGACGCTCTCCGGGCTGTCGACGCCGCGTCCGACCCGCCGTCCGGGCGGCGCGCTCGACCTGGCCCGCACCCTGCGGGCGAACCTCGCGCACACCCGCCGGCTGGACGACGGCCGGGTGGTCGTGGTCCCGGAGCGTCCGGTGTTCCGCACCAGGGCGTCCCGGGAGAGCGACTGGCGGCTGATCCTGGTGGTCGACGTCTCCGGCTCGATGGAGGCCTCCGTCATCTGGTCGGCGCTGACGGCGGCGGTCCTCGGCGGGGTGCCGACGCTGTCCACGCACTTCCTCGCGTTCTCCACTTCGGTGGTGGACCTCACCGACCGCGTCGAGGATCCGCTCTCGCTGCTGCTGGAGGTCCGCGTGGGCGGTGGGACGCACATCGCGGCGGCCCTCGCGCACGCCCGTTCGCTGATCACCGTGCCGAGCCGCACCCTGGTCGTCGTGGTCAGCGACTTCGAGGAGGGCGCGCCGCTCGGCGGGCTGCTCGCCGAGGTGAGCGCCCTGGCCGCTTCCGGCGCCCACCTGATGGGCTGCGCCGCGCTCGACGACGCGGGCGCGCCCCGGTACTCGGTGCCGGTGGCCCGGCAACTCGTCGCGGCCGGCATGCCGGTGGCCGCGCTCAGTCCTCTCGCCCTCGCCCGCTGGGTGGGCGACCGACTCCGTGGAGAGACCCGTTGACCAGCACGACCAGTGGTTCGGAGTCGGGTACGGACCCGGCGAGCGGCGGCGTGCCGTTGCCGCCCGTGGCCCCCGAGGTCCTCGCGCAGGCCGTGGAGGACCTGAGCGCCCGGCTGCGCAAGAAGCTCGACGCCGCCGTGGCGGGGTGCGCGGCCGCGGCCCGGCCGGGGCCCGAGGGCTCGGTCACCGTACGGTTCGGTGAGGACGCGGTGGTGACGCTGCGTCCGGGCGCCTCGGGCGTGGTCACGGAGGCCGGGCAGGCCGTCTGCGGTTGTCTCCTGGCGCCGCGCTGCCTGCACCGGGCCGCGGTCCTGGGCGCGGCGCCCCTCGCCGACCCGTCGGAGTTGCCGGACGCGGCCGCGCCGGAGGCGGCGGCCGGGGCCGGGACGTCACCGGCGGACGGAACCGGTGCCGATACCGGCACGGAAGCGGTGCAGCCGCTCGGAGCGCGGGGATCGACGGGCGGCGCCGACACCGACGCACCCTCCGCGTCCGGGGGCGACGGCCGGGGCGGGGCGGCTCCCGTCGGGGACGGCGGCGCCCAGCAGATCGGAAGAGCGTCGTGGATGGTAAGTGTGTTGCAGCAAGTGTAGATCTGGGTGGTGGGCGTATCATTAAAAAAGGGGGGGGG
>NZ_JANFAK020000314.1 GCF_024721315.2 Streptomyces sp. Isolate_45 | reverse complement strand
GGGCGGGGGGTGGTGGGGGGGGGGGGGGGGGGGGGGGGGGGGGGGGGGGGGGCGGGGGGGGGGCGCGGCCCCCCCCCCCCCCCCCCCCCCCCCCCCCCCCCCCCCCCCCCCCCCCCCCCGCGACCGGCGGGCCGCCGGGCCCCGGCTACTCCTCGGCGGCGGCCTCCAGACAGGCCAGCTCCATGGCGTCGAGCACCGCCTCGTGGCTGCGCCGGCTCAGCTCGGCGACGTTCTCGATCTGTGCCGTCGCCCAGGCGGCCAGGGTCATCGCCAGCACCCGCAGGCCGTCGGTGCCGTGGTCGGCGAGGATCCCGTCCGCGACGATCATGGCGTCCTCCGGCACCTGCTCCGGCGGCTCCAGACCGGCGAGGCCGCGCAGCATCGTCAGGGTGCGCCGGGAGATCTCCGGAGTCATCCTCGCCAGCCGCATGTCTTCTTCTTCGTCCATCCGCCCCGCCCTTCGGTGCCATGGCCCGTCCCCCGCCTTGAGGGCACGGTAGAGGGGCGTGGCGCCGGGCGGGGCTGTTTTCGGCGGGTGACCCTGTGCGAAGGGGTGGCCCGGGATCCGCGCGGTTGACGCGTTCCGCGTCCCGCCGCCGCCCGTGGCCAGGGGGCCGGCCGCGTCCCTCGCGGGCCGGGCGAGACTTTCACAGCACGCCCCAGGTCGCCCGGGACGGGTCGTGGCCGCGGATTTTCGACCGGTTCTGCGCCTGATAGGTCAATTCTGATGACCGGACCGCCGATTCGCCCTAGGGTGCCGCCCGTACGTATGCCCGTTCGCCCGTCCACGGCCACGCGGGCGTACGGCCGTGCGCCGGGCACCCCGCGCGGCGCACGCGCAGGACCACGCACAACGAACTGGGGGGTTCATGCGCAGATCCAGAGGGCCGGCGGCCGCTCTCGCCCTGTCCCTGGCCGGTACCGGGGCGGTCGTCGGCCTCGGGTTCGCCCCGCAGGCCGCGGCCGTCACCCCACCCGTGGCCTTCACCGCCGACGCGCTGCCCACCTGGCAGCCCAACGGCGTGGTCTGGGCCCTCGCGGAGGCGGGCGGCACGGTCTTCGTCGGCGGCACCTTCTCCGCCGTGCGCCCGCCCGCGGGCGCCGGGGGCAGCGAGAAACCGGTGGTGAACTTCGCGGCGCTCGACGCCGCGACCGGAGCCCCGACGGCCTGCAACCTCTCCTTCACGGTCGGCTCGGGGACCGCCACCGTCCGCGCGCTCACCGTCTCGCCCGACAAGAAGACCTTGTACGCGGGGGGCTACTTCGGCGCCGTCAACGGCACACCGGTCTCCAGCATGGCCGCGATCGACGTGGCGACCTGCACGGTGAAGCAGTCCTTCCGGCCCGCGTTCGCGGCCACCGTACGGGCCGTCGCCGTCACCGGCGACACGGTCTACGCGGGCGGCGACTTCCTCACCGTCGCCGGCCAGTCCCGGCAGCGCTTCGCGGCCGTCGCGACCGCGGACGGGGCCCTGCGCCCCTTCACGGCCAACGCCGACGATCCGGGGCGGGCCGTCGAGGTCACCCCGGACGGCAAGAACGTCCTGCTGGGCGGGGACTTCTTCACCGTCAACGGAACGAACACGCACGCGCTGGCCGTCGTCGACGCCACGAGCGGCGCCCTCACGAAGTCCTACGCGGGCTTCATCGAGACGAACTCGGTCGTCAAGGACATCGCCACCGACGCGACCGGCTTCTACACCGCGAACGAGGGCACCGGCGGCGGTGTGTTCGACGGCCGCATCGCCCTCGACCTCGCGGGCTTCGGCCAGCGCTGGCGCGACACCTGCCTGGGCGCCACCCAGGCCGTGCTGCCGTACCAGGCCGTGCTCTACAGCGCCTCGCACGCGCACGACTGCGCCAGTGTCGGGGAGTTCCCCGACGGTCAGCGCCACCACCTGCTGGCGCAGCCGACGACCGGTGTCGGCAAGCTGGGTTGGGCCCCCGACACCAACGACGGCATCGGCGAGGGCATCGGGCCGCGCGTGATGGCGATCGGCTCCAAGGGCGGCGCGCAGTACCTGTGGGTCGGCGGTGAGTTCACCACCGTGAACGGGGCGGCGCAGCAGAGCCTGACGCGCTTCTCCTCCACCGGTGACACGGGTGCGCCGACGGTGCCCGTCGCGAGCGCCTCCGCGTTCGGGCCGGGCGGGGTCCAGGTGCGCTGGCGCACCAGCCTCGACCTGGACGACAGCGCCCTGACGTACCGGGTTTACCGCAACGGTTCCGCGACGCCGATCGCGACGGTGACCGCCGACTCGCTGTTCTTCCGTCGGCCGCAGGCCTCCTGGACGGACACCACCGCCCAGGCCGGCCAGTCGTACACCTACCGGGTGACGGCCACCGACGCGGCGGGCAACACCAGCGCCCTGTCGGCGACGGCGGGGGTGACGGTCCCGACATCGGCGGAGCCGTACCCGAGCCGGGTCCGCGCGGACGGTGCCCGGCTGTACTGGCGCTACGACGAGTCGGCCGCACCCTACGTCGCGGACTCCTCGGACGGCGGCAACCAGGCCGGCGTGCACCTGAACGGGCCGGCCCTGCGCCAGACACCGGCCGCGGTGACCGGCACGAGCACGGCGATCGGCTTCAACGGGACGAACGCCCACGTGTACGGCGACCAGCGGCAGTCGGTGGGGAGCGCCTACAGCGTCGAGACCTGGTTCAGGACGAACACCACCCGGGGCGGCAAGCTCGTCGGCTTCGGGAACCAGCAGATCAACGCCAGCAGCCAGTACGACAAGCACGTCTACATGACCAACGACGGCCGGCTGGTCTTCGGCGTGTACACGGGCGCCACCCGCACCATCACCACCCCCGGCACCTACAACGACAACCAGTGGCACCACGTCGTCGCCACCCAGGGTCCGGGCGGCATGACCCTGTACGTCGACGGCGTCCAGCGGGGCACCCTCAACGTCACCACGCACGAGAACTTCTCGGGCTTCTGGCGCGTCGGTGGTGACGGGCTCGGCGGCTGGCCGGACCGTCCCACCAGCGAGCACTGGGCGGGCCAACTGGACGAGACCGCCGTGTACCCGACCGTGCTGAGCGCGGCGCAGGTGCAGAACCATCGAGCCCTCGCCTCCGCCCCGGCGGACTCCGTCGTCCGGGTCACCGCCGCCGAGGACACGTACGCCAACGCGGGCGCCCCGGGCACCAACTACGGAGCCTCGGGCTCCCTCGCCGTCCGCGGGACCTCGGCGTACGCGAGTTACCTCCGCTTCGACCTGCCGGCCGCACCCGCGGGCACGGTGCTCAAGGCGGCCACGCTGAGCGTGAAGACCAGCACCATGGGCGGCGCGGGCACCACCGACGCGGTGTCGGTCGTTCCGGTCACCGGGTCGTGGACGGAGGGCGGGACCACGTACAACAACCGTCCGGCCCTCGGCTCCCCGGCGCTCGGCTCCTTCGCCGGGATTCCGGACGGCTCGGCCGTCCACACCACGGGGCTGAACACGGCCACCGTCGCGGGTGCGCTGGGGGGTGGCTACGCCCTGGCGCTGACCGGCGCCGGTACCGACGCGCTGTGGCTGTGGTCCTCGGAGGCGGCGGCGAACGAAGGGACGCCGCAGCTGACGCTGACGTTCGGCGCTCCGTAGCCGGACGGCCGTGACGGGAGGGGGGGGGGGGGGGGGGGGGGGGGGGGGGGGGGGGGGGGGGGGGGGGGGGGGGGGGGGGGGGGGGGGGGGG
>NZ_JANFAK020000313.1 GCF_024721315.2 Streptomyces sp. Isolate_45 | reverse complement strand
GGCGGCGCGGGTCGCGGACCCGGTGGCGCGGCCGGTGGGCCGGGCGGAGGCGCGGGAGGCATGGGCGGGCTGCTCGGCGGCACCCGGGTCGGGGCCGAGGCGGAGGCGGCCCTGCGGACGGACGCCGACCGGTACACGTGGGCGGCGGCGGCCGTCGGATCGCAGAACGCGGCGAGCTACCAGCTGGCTTCGGGCGAGCCGGTGATGGCCATCGGCGGCTTCAACGGCAGCGACCCCTCCCCGACCCTGGAGCAGTTCCAGGCGTACGTGAAGGCGGGCCGCATCCACTGGTTCATCGCCCAGTCCGGAAACCAGTCCGGAAACCAGTCCGGAAACCAGTCCGGAAACCAGTCCGGAAACCAGTCCGGAAACCAGGCCGGAAACGAAGGCGGAAGCCAAGCCGGCAACCAGCCCGGCGCCCCGGCCACCACGACCCCCGGCACCGCCGACGGGACCGGCGCGGGCGCGGGCGCCGGCGCCGGTGGAGGTGGCGGTGGCGGCGGCCGACCCGGTGGCGCCGCGGGTTCCGCCATCGAGAGCTGGGTGAAGGCCACCTTCGAGGCCACCACCATCGGCGGGACCACCTTCTACGACCTGTCCGGCGCGTCCTGATCCCACCCGGGCCCGGCGGAAGGACGGAGGCACCCTCCTGCGGTGAGGAGGGTGCCTCCCCGGGTTCTAGTACCCGGTCGAGCCCTTGCCCGCCTTGCTCAGGGCATCGGCATCGGCGCCGGTGCCGGCAGCGGCCCGCGCCGCTACGGGGGTGGGCGTCCCGGCACCGGCCGGGGACGTGGAGTCCTCGGCCGCCGGGGCGTGCGCGGCCGGCTTCGACTTGAGCGCGACCTCCTTGATGAACAGCACCAGCACCAGGGAGAGCAGCGCGAACGGGGCGGCGTAGAGGAAGACGTCACCGACGCCGTGGCCGTACGCGGCCTCGATGACGGTCCGGAACGGCGCGGGCAGCTTGTCGAGGTCGGGGATGCCGCCCCCGCCGGTGCCGCCGTGTCCCATCGCCGCGGCCTTCGGGCCGAGGGCGGTGAGGCCGTCCTGGACGTAGTGGGTGACCCGGGTGGCCATGACCGCGCCGAGCGCCGAGACGCCGATGGCGCCGCCGAGCGAGCGGAAGAAGGTGACGACGGAGCTGGCCGCGCCGAGGTCCTCGGGGGCCACCTGGTTCTGCGTCGCGAGGACCAGGTTCTGCATCATCATGCCGAGGCCGAGGCCGGTCAGTGCCATGTAGACGGCGATGTGCCAGTACGGGGTGTCGTGGCGCAGGCTGCCCAGCAGGCCGAGTCCGACGGTGAGCAGGACCGCGCCCGAGACGAGCCAGGCCTTCCACCGGCCGGTCTTGGTGATGACCTGGCCGGAGACGGTGGAGGAGACGAACAGGCCGGCGATCATCGGGATGGTCAGCACGCCGGACATGGTGGGGGACTCGTTGCGGGCCAACTGGAAGTACTGGCTGAAGAAGACCGTGCCGGAGAACATCGCGATGCCGACGAACAGCGAGGCCGCCGACGCCAGGGTGATGGTCTTGTTGCGGAACAGCCGCAGCGGGATGATCGGGTCACTCGCGCGGGACTCGACGAGGACGAAGAGCAGGCCGAGCGCCACGGCGCCGCCGGTCATCGCCCAGGTCTGCCAGGAGATCCACGCGTACGAGTCACCGGCCTGCGTGACCCAGATCAGCAGCAGCGAGACCGAGCCGCTGATCAGGAAGGCGCCCAGCCAGTCGACCTTGACGTCCCGGCGGACGACCGGGAGGTGCAGGGTCCGCTGGAGCACGATCAGCGCGATGATCGCGAAGGGCACGCCGACGTAGAAGCACCAGCGCCAGCCCAGCCAGTCGGTGTCGGTGATGACGCCGCCGAGCAGCGGGCCGCCGACGGTGGCGACGGCGAAGACCGCGCCGAGGTAGCCGCTGTACCGGCCGCGCTCGCGCGGGGAGATCATCGCGGCCATCACGATCTGGGCGAGGGCGGACAGACCGCCGACGCCGATGCCCTGGACCACGCGGCAGGCGATGAGCATGCCGGTGTTCTGGGACAGGCCGGCGACGACGGAGCCCAGGACGTAGATGACGAGGGATATCTGGACGAGCAGCTTCTTGCTGAAGAGGTCGGACAGCTTGCCCCAGAGCGGGGTGGCGGCCGTCATCGACAGCAGGGCCGCGGTCACGACCCAGGTGTAGGAGGACTGGGTGCCGCCGAGGTCGCTGATGATCTCCGGCAGAGCGTTGGAGACGATCGTGGAGGACAGGATCGCCACGAACATGCCGAGCATCAACCCGGACAGTGCCTTCATGATCTGCGGGTGGGTCATCGGCGCGCCGTCGGACGTGGTCTCCGACCGGCCGCCTTCCCGCACACCGTTCGGTGTGGTCGTAGCCATGCGTTTCCTTAGTACTAGAAGCTCGATCGGAGTCGGGCCAGCAGGGTGTTGAGTACGTCGATGTCCGCGGCCGACCAGTCGGCCAGGGCCGTTTCCAGCGCGCCGGTGTAGCGCGCGCCGAGCTCGGCGAGCAGCGCGCGTCCCGCCGGGGTGAGGCGCAGGATCCGGCAGCGGCCGTCGCCCGGGTCGGTCTCCCGCTCGATCCAGCCGTGCTGGGCCACGTGGGCCACGTGGCGGCTGGTCACCGAGATGTCGATGGCCATGAACTCGGACAGCCGGCTCAGTCGCATCTCCCCGTGCCGGTCGAGCACGGTCAGGACCGCGGCGGAGCCGGGCGGGCAGTCGTGGGGCAGGATCCGGGCCAGGTCGCGTTTGACCGCTCCGATTCCGGTGAGCTGGCGGGCCAGCTCCTCGTACCGGGTGCCGCTCTGCGCTGTCCGCGTGGTCACCGGAATGCCCCCCATCTTGTTGCTTAGGGCAACCATAGAAGCGGATGGTTGCTACAGGCAAATGAATCGGGGGGGTCCGGCGGTAAAGGAATCGGAAAACCCGCCGGCGTCGGGAAAACCCGCTGGAACCCGCTAGGGTCCTGGGCCATGGCTGCGAACCATGACTCTCCCGAGCCCGAGGCCGGCTACGACCCCGCGGGCAGTACGCAGATGTTCCGCGCGTTCGTCGAGGAGGCCGCACCGGCCCGCACCCCGTCCGTTCCGGGCGCCCGACGGCGACAGAAGGGCCGGGCCGGGGGCACGGCGAAGGGGAACGGCGTCAAGGCCGCCGCGGCCCTCGCCCTGCTCCTCCTGATCGGCGCCGCCCTCTGGCTGCTCCTGCGCTGATCGCTGCTCCTGCGCTGATGGCTGCTCCCGCGCTGATCGCTGCTCCCGCGCTGATCCGGGGACGCTTCGCGGACGCGCCCTAAATCCAGGACGCCGTGACGTTCCGTGTCTCCACCCGCATGCCCAGCGGCACCCGCCAGGCCTCCACGCACACCGTGTACGTCTGTGTCCTCGTGGCGCCGGCCGCGATGGGGCCGGGCAGCGGCTGGGTGGTGCGGATCGTGGCCCAGTCGATGCCGAGCGCGCCGATGATGTGCGTCTCGAAGCCGACCGTGCCCGAACGGGCCGCCGTGCCGCCGGTGTTGGTGAACGTGACCGTGACGCGCTCGCACCGGCGCTCGGACGCCGCGGCGCGGGTCGGCGCGCTCAACGACAGCTTCGCCGCGGTGGCGGGCGGTGGCGGCGGGGTCGGGGTCGGCGGCTTGGGCGTGCCGGTG
>NZ_JANFAK020000312.1 GCF_024721315.2 Streptomyces sp. Isolate_45 | reverse complement strand
GCCGGGCCGGCCGCGGCCCCGTGGCGATCTCCGGCCGGGGCCGGTGCGGGGCGGCGGTCCGGGAAGACGCCGCCCCCGTGCGGTGGGTGCCGTCAGGAGTCGGCGGCCTCGCGGAAGCGGGTGGTGCGGTGGATCGGATCGGTGTCGATCTCGGGGATGACGTGTTCGCCGAGGAGCTTGATGGTGTTCATCGTGTCCTCGTACGACACCCCGGTCGGCAGGCCGAAGGACAGCTGGTCGGCGCCCGCCCGTTCCCAGCGCTTGCACTGCTGGAGGACCTCGGAGGGGTCTCCGCAGATCATGAGTTCCTCGGCGATGAGCAGCTCGATGATCTCCGCGTTGTACTCGGGGAGCAGTTCGGGCCACTGCGGTATCGCCTCGGGCCGCGGGAAGGTGTCGTGGTAGCGGAAGACCAGCGACTGGAAGCGGTTCATGTTCGCGTTGACGGCGATCTCGACGGCCTTGTCGTGGGTCTCCGCGCAGATCGCGGTGGAGGTCACCATGACGTTGTCGTTGACGAAGGCGCCGATGGCCTTCGCCTCCTGGATGGCCGTCTTGTACTGCTCCAGCACCCACTCCATGTCGGAGACCTTCTGGACGCTGAAGCCGAGGACGCCGAGGCCCTTCTTCGCCGCCATGGCGTACGAGGAGGGGGAGCCGGCGGCGTACCACATCGCCGGGTGGGCCTTGCCGTACGGCTTGGGGAAGATCTTGCGCGGGGGCAGCGACCAGTGCTTGCCCTGGAACCCCTCGTACTCCTCCTGGAGGAACATCTTGGGGAATTCCGCGATGGTCTCCTCCCAGATCTCCTTGGTGCCGTTCATGTCCTCGATGCCGGGCAGGAAGCCGAGGATCTCGTGGCTGCCCGCGCCGCGGCCGGTGCCGAACTCGAATCGGCCCTTGGAGAGGTGGTCGAGCATGGCGACCTTCTCGGCGACCTTCACCGGGTGGTTCACCGGGGCGAGGGGGTTGAAGATGCCGGAGCCGAGGTGGATGCGCTCGGTGGCGTGCGCGAGGTAGCCGAGGAACACCTCGTTCGCGGAGAGGTGGGAGTACTCCTCCAGGAAGTGGTGTTCGGAGGCCCAGGCGTACTTGAAGCCCGACTTGTCGGCCTGGATGACGTACTCGGTCTCCTCGATCAGCGCCTTGTGCTCTGCCTCGGGGTCGACCCTGGACCGTGACTCGGCCACGTATCCCTGCACGAAGAGCCCGAATTCCAAGGGGGTTCACCGTCCTTTGACTTCTGACGCTGCGTCAGATTCGATGTCCCGACTGTTCCACCGCCGGGGCGCGAGCGTCAATACCTGACACTCCATCAGATACAACAGGAGGGGCCGGACCGCGGGCGGCGCCGGCTAGAGGATGCTCACGCCCGCCATCCAGCCCCCGTCGATGACGAAGGGCTGGCCGGTGATGTACGAGGAGTCCTCGCCGGTCAGGAACAGGGCCAGCCGGGCGACCTCCTCCGGCCGCCCCACCCGCCCCAGCGGCACGACCCGCTTGTACAGGTCGGCCATGGCGTCCCGGGCCTCGTCCGTGATCCCGGCCGGGTCGAGGAGGCCCGGATTGGCCATCGGGGTGTCCACCGCGCCCGGGCACATCGCGTTCACCCGGATCCCCTTGGCCGCCAGCTCCAGCGCCGCCACCCGGGTCAGACCGAGGATCGCCGCCTTCGTCGCCGCGTACGTGCCGACGTACGCCATGCCCGTCAACCCCGTGTACGAGGAGGTGTTGACGATGGTCCCGCCACCCGCCGCCTCGATCTCCGGGGCGACCGACTTGATGCCGAGGAAGGCCCCTACCTGGTTGACCTGGACGACCTGCTGGAACTCCTCCAGCGGGGTCGCCGTCAGCTCGTTGAACCGCAGGATCCCCGCGTTGTTGACCAGGCCGCTCACCGGCCCGAAGGCCTCCTTCGCGGCGGCCACCGCCGCCGCCCAGTCCTCCTCGCGGCTCACGTCCAACCGGACGTAACGCGCCCGGTCCTCCCCGATCTCCTTGGCGACGGCTGCTCCCTGCTCGTCGAGCACGTCGCCCAGCAGCACCTTGGCACCCTCGGCGGCGAAGAGCCGTGCCTCCTGCTCGCCCTGTCCGCGCGCCGCACCCGTGATGATGACGACGCGCCCGTCCAGCTTGCCCGTGCCCATGCCCGTGCCCGTACCCATGCCCGTGCCCCTAACCGTTGAGGAGCGGGGCCACCTCGGCCCCGAAAGCGGTGATCTGGTCCACCAGTTCGTCCCGGTCGCGGCTGCGGAAACGGACCTGGATCTGGTCCACGCCGAGCGCCGCGTACTCGCGGAGGGACTCCGCGAGGGCCTCCGCCTTGCCCGTGAGGGCCCGCCGGCCGGTGTCCCAGCCGGGCTCGCCGACGTACAGCGCCTCGGTGATCGCGCCGATCTCCAGGGGGCCGGTGACCCCGGCCGCCTCCCTCAGCTCGCGGATCCGGGCGACCTGCGCCGGGATCCTCTCCCGCGGGTCCCCCTGCGGGAGCCAGCCGTCGCCGCGCACGGCGGCCCGGCGCACCGCGGCCGGCGAGGAGCCGCCGATCCACACGGGGATCCGCGCCTGGGCGGGCCGGGGCAGTTGGCCGAGGTCGCGGAAGGAGAACCGCTCGCCCTCGAACTCCGGGTACTCCTCGGGGCCCAGGGCGGCGCGCAGGGCGTCCAGGGTCTCGTCGAGGACCGCGCCGCGACGCTCGAAGTCGACGCCGAGGACCTCGAACTCCTCCTGGACGTGCCCGGCCCCGACCCCGAGGATCAGGCGGCCCCCGGAGAGGTGGTCGAGCGTCGCGTACTGCTTGGCGGTGACCAGCGGGTGGCGCAGGCCGACGATCGCGACGTGGCTCAACAGTCGCACGCGCTCGGTGACCCCCGCGAGGAAGGCCAGGGTGGCCACCGGGTCGTACCAGATGGTGCTCATGGGACCGGCGAGGCGCCGCGGGATGGCCACGTGGTCACAGGTGGCCACGTACCCGAAGCCGGACCGGTCCGCGGCGCGGGCCACCTCGGCGAGGTCGACCGCACCGGCGGAGGCCTCCCACGGTTCGGCGTAGATGGTGCTCTGCGACTGGATCGGGAGCTGCATCCCGTACACCAGTCGGCCTTCCGGAAACACGCGTGTCATGCCGGACCCGCCTCGCCTTCGTCTGCCGGTCGTCCGCCGGTCGTCCGCCCCGGCGCGTCCCGTCGCGTCCCGTCGACGCGCACGGCGATGTGCACGGCGACGCGTGCTGTCGACGCGCCCAGGGGCTGCGGGGCCATCGTCGTAGCTGACGGTCCGTCAGGCAAGAGGGGCGTCGGGGCGGGGTCCGTCGCCCCCGGTCCGAAGCCGCCGGATCGGGCGCGCGCCCTCCGCCGGCGCGCGTGCGGGGACGGAGAGGCGGTCGGGTGCGGGGGGGGTGGTGCGGGGGTTGGTGCGCGGGCCGGTACGGAGGCGCTCGCGGACGCTCGGGAGCGCCTACGACGCACGGCGGGGCGGCTCGGGCCCCAGCCGAGGGCGGGAGCGGGGGGTGGTGCGGGGTTGGTACGGGGGCGCTCGCGGACGCTCGGGAGTGCCTACGACGCACGGCGGGGCAGGGCGGGCCGCAGCCGGGGGCGGGGGCGGGTGGTGCGCGGGCCGGTACGGGGATGCTCGGGAGCGCCTACGCCGCAGGGCGTCGAGCGGGGTGCGCCGGGCGGGCCGGAACCGGGGCCG
>NZ_JANFAK020000311.1 GCF_024721315.2 Streptomyces sp. Isolate_45 | reverse complement strand
TCCATACACGACGATGTTCCGATCTGCCCCACGGGCGGGGGGGGACGCGGGCCCGCGCGGGCCCCGCCGTGGGCGCCGGGAAAGCGGGACGCCCCGGACCGCGGGGTCCGGGGCGTCCACCGTGCGTCGTACGCCGGCGCGTGCGGTGGGGTCAGCGCGTGCGGTGGGGTCAGAGGGTCGCGAGGTCCAGGCCGGCCTGCGCGGCGGCGGCCCGCACGGTCTGCTCCAGCAGGACGGCGATGGTCATCGGGCCGACGCCGCCGGGCACGGGGGTGATCAGGGAGGCGCGGGCGGCGGCCGACTCGAAGTGGACGTCGCCGACGTTGCCCTCGTTGTAGCCGGCGTCCAGGACGACCGCGCCCGGCTTGATGTCCTCGCCGCGGATGAACTCGGCCTTGCCGACGGCGGCTACCAGGACGTCCGCCTGGCGCACGATCGACGGCAGGTCGACGGTGCGGGAGTGACAGTAGGTGACGGTCGCGTTGCGCTCCAGCAGGAGCATCCCGGCGGGCTTGCCGAGGATGGCGCTGCGGCCGACGACGACGGCGTGCTTGCCGGTGAGGTCCACGTCGTAGGCCTCCAGGAGGCGCATGATGCCGCCCGGGGTGCAGGACACGAAGCCGGGCAGGCCGAAGCCCATGGCGGCGAAGGAGTGCATGGTGACCCCGTCGACGTCCTTGCCCGGGGCGATGGCCTCGAAGGCGGCGCGCTCGTCGATGTGGTGCGGGACGGGGTGCTGGAGCAGGATGCCGCTGATCCGCGGGTCCTCGGAGAGCTCGGTGAGCGTGGCGATCAGTTCGTCGGTGGTGGTCGCGGCCGGCAGCTCCACGTGGCGGGAGGTGATCCCGGCCTTGGCGCAACGGTTCTGCTTCATGCGCACGTACGTGACGGAGGCCGGGTCCTCGCCGACGAGGACGGTGGCCAGGCAGGGGGCGGTGCCGGTGCGCTCGGTGATCTTCGCCGCGTCGGCGGCGGTCCGCTCCGAGATGCGGCGGGCGACGGCGGTGCCGTCCATCAGCTGGGCAGTGGCAGTCGTCATGGGGTCTCCTGAACGTCGCTGCGGATCGCGGTTCGCCCAGGCGCGCGGCAGTCGACGTACGGCGTACGCCGGGCCGCTCCCCGGTGGTGATCCACCCGAACGCCAGTCACGGCCCGCCGCCCACTGTAGTCGACTTATCCACTGGTTCCCCGGCGCCGGAGCTGGGACGATCGAGACATGACGCGCACTTTCGACCATCTCGTCGCCGAGGCCGAATCCGTGTCCGTGGACGGCTGGGACTTCTCCTGGCTCGACGGGCGGGCGACCGAGCAGCGGCCCTCGTGGGGCTACCAGCGACTCCTCGGGGAGCGTCTGGCGCGGGTGCGCTCCGCGCTGGACATCCAGACCGGGGGCGGTGAGGTGCTCGCCGGATCGGGCCCGCTGCCGCCGCTGATGGCGGCCACCGAGTCGTGGCCGCCGAACATCGACAGGGCGACCCGCCTGCTGCACCCACTGGGCGCGGTGGTGGTCGCGGACGCCGACGAGCCCCCGCTGCCCTTCGGCGACGGGGCCTTCGAGCTGGTCACCAGCCGGCACCCGGTGACCATCTGGTGGGACGAGATCGCCCGGGTGCTGGCCCCGGGCGGCACCTACCTCTCCCAGCAGGTCGGCCCGGCGAGCGTCTTCGAGCTCGTCGAGTACTTCCTGGGCCCGCAGCCGGACGACGTCCGGCGCGGTCGGCACCCCGACGACGCCGTCGCCGACGCCGCGAAGGCGGGCCTGGAAGTGGTCGATCTGCGTTCCGAACGACTGCGGACGGAGTTCCATGACATCGGAGCCGTGATCTACTTTCTACGGAAGGTGATCTGGATGGTGCCCGGCTTCACGGTCGGGCAGTACCGGGACCGGCTGCGCGAGCTCCACGAACGGATCGGGCGCGAGGGCCCGTTCGTCGCGCATACCGCCCGTTTCCTCATCGAAGCCCGCAAAACGGACTGAGAGGAGGGCCTACGGAAAGGCGTTCGCGGAGCGGACGGATCCTCGCCGGATCGGTTGCGCGGCCACAGCGTGGCGCAGGTCACTCAATTCAGCGCGTAACGAATCGACTCGGGCATGCGATGAACCGACAGGTGTCCTCGCGCGGCCCGGAATACAGACCCCCCTCGGGTCTGTTTCCCGAGTTCGCGCGATGATGTCCCGCTCACCCCTTATCTGTTCGCAACGAGAGGCTCCTTGTGTCGCTCAGCCCGTCCCGTACGTTCCCTCCGGAGATCGCCGAATCGGAGGCCCTCGTCGCGCTCGTCGAGCGCGGCCGCGAGCAGGGTCACATCAACGGTGACGACGTGCGCCAGGCCTTCGAGGCCGGCCGCATCCCGGTGGACCAGTGGAAGCGGGTCCTGCGCAGCCTGAACCAGGTCCTGGACGAGGAGGGCGTCGCCCTCCACGTCAGCGCCGCCCCCGCCACCAAGGCTCCCGCGAAGAAGCCCCGCAAGGCGGCCGCGGCCCCGGCCCGCACCGTGACCAAGAAGGCGGCCGCCGCGCCGCGCCCCATCGGCGCGCGCAAGACGGCCGCCCCGGCCACCGCGGCGGCGATATCCGCTTCGCCGACCGGCGCCGAGGGCGAGGTGGCGGCCGAGGCCGCCGCCGAGCCCAAGAAGCGCACGGTCAAGAAGACCGCCGCCAAGAAGGCGACGGCGACCAAGAAGACCGCCGCCGGCAAGAAGGGCGCGAAGGACTCCGACGAGGGCGAGACCCCGGCCGCCGAGGGCGAGGACTGGGCAGCCGAGGACCTCGCCGACGAGCCCGAGGAAGGGGCGCCCAAGACCGGCGGCACCCAGGGCTTCGTCCTGTCCGACGACGACGAGGACGACGCACCGGCGCAGACGGTCATGGTGGCCGGTGCCACCGCCGACCCCGTCAAGGACTACCTGAAGCTGATCGGCAAGGTGCCGCTCCTCAACGCCGAGCAGGAGGTCGAGCTCGCCAAGCGCATCGAGGCGGGCCTGTTCTCCGAGTACAAGCTCGAAGAGGAGGAGGACCACAAGCCCGCGTTCAAGCGCGAGCTGGAGATCCTCGTCGAGGACGGCCGCCGCGCCAAGAACCACCTGCTGGAGGCCAACCTCCGTCTCGTGGTCTCCCTGGCCAAGCGCTACACCGGCCGCGGCATGCTCTTCCTGGACCTGATCCAGGAGGGCAACGTCGGTCTGATCCGCGCGGTGGAGAAGTTCGACTACACCAAGGGCTTCAAGTTCTCCACGTACGCGACCTGGTGGATCCGGCAGGCGATCACGCGCGCCATGGCCGACCAGTCGCGCACCATCCGCATCCCCGTCCACATGGTCGAGATCATCAACAAGCTCGCCCGCGTGCAGCGCCAGATGCTCCAGGACCTCGGCCGCGAGCCCACTCCGGAGGAGCTGGGCAAGGAACTCGACATGACCCCCGAGAAGGTCATCGAGGTCCAGAAGTACGGCCGCGAGCCGATCTCCCTGCACACCCCGCTGGGTGAGGAGGGCGACAGCGAGTTCGGTGACCTCATCGAGGACTCCGAGGCGGTCGTGCCGGCCGACGCGGTGTCGTTCACCTTCCTCCAGGAGCAGCTCCAGTCGATCCTGGGGACGCTCTCCGAGCGCGAGGCGGGCGTGGTCTCCATGCGCTACGGCCTCAACGACGGCCAGCCGAAGACGCTGGACGAGATCGGTCGCGTGTACGGGGTCACCCGCGAGCGCATCCGCCAGATCGAGTCCAAGACCATGTCGAAGCTGCGCCACCCGTCGCGTTCGCAGGTGCTGCGCGACTACCTCGACTAAACCGTCGGGAGGCACCCCGGGGGGGGGGGGGGGGGGGGGGGGGGGGGGGGGGGGGGGGGGGGGGGGGGGGGGGGGGGGGGGGGGGGGGGGG
>NZ_JANFAK020000310.1:0-3816 GCF_024721315.2 Streptomyces sp. Isolate_45 | reverse complement strand
TGCCACCACCCCCGCCGCCACGGCCGTCTCCGTCCTCCCGCCCTCCGTACCGGACCGGATCGAGATCCCCGACATCAAGGTCGACGCCCCCCTCGACACCGTCGGCCTCGACGCCCAGGGCGTCATGCGGGAACCCGACTTCGCCGAGCCCGACGACGCCGCCTGGTACGAGCAGGGCCCCACGCCCGGCGAGCGCGGCGCCTCCGCGATCGTCGGCCACATGGACACCCCCCGGGCCCCCAAGGCCGTCTTCTTCAACCTCAAGGAGCTCAAGAAGGACCAGAGGATCGAGGTCCACCGCACCGACGGCACCACCGCCGTCTTCGCCGTCGACGAGGTCGACACCTTCAAGAAGGACGCCTTCCCCACCGACCGCGTCTACGGCGACACCCGGGGCAGGGCCGAACTGCGCCTGATCACCTGCGGCGGCGACCTCACCGCGGACCGCCACTGGGACGCGAACGTCGTCGTGTTCGCGCACCTCACGGGCAAGGCGTAGCCCCGTACGCGATACCTTCAGCAGTTCGGGGCAGGCTCGGGGGTTCCGGGCCGGTCGAGTTCTTGGAGGCAGCGGCGTGAGCGTGCGAGTGACGGCGGCACAGAGTGGCGTGGACCCCTTCGGGACCGCACGGCTGCGGCGCGGGGTGCTCGACGCCTGGGGCGCGGGCCCGGCCCGCTTCCGGGAGGACGCCAACGCCGAGGAGGACCTGGCGCTCGGCGGCTACCGGGACCGGCTCGTCGTCGAACTGGCGCAGAACGCCGCCGACGCGGCCGCCCGCGCCAAGGTCCCCGGCCGGCTGCGGCTCACCCTGCACCCCGGCGAGGGCGGGCACGCCGTCCTCGCCGCCGCCAACACCGGGGCCCCGCTCGACGCGACGGGCGTGGAGTCGCTGAGCACCCTGCGGGCCTCCGCCAAACGCGAACCGGGCGGCGCCGGCGAAACCGTCGGCCGGTTCGGCGTCGGCTTCGCGGCCGTCCTGGCCGTCTCCGACGAACCGGCGGTGCTCGGCCGCCACGGCGGCGTGCGCTGGTCCCTCGCCGAGGCCCGCGAGATGGCCCGGGACGCCTCCAACGGCAGCCCCGGCCTCGGCGACGAACTGCGCCGCCGCGACGGCCACGTCCCGCTGCTGCGCCTGCCGTTGCCCGCCGAGGGCACCGCCCCCGAGGGCTACGACACCGTCGTCGTCCTCCCGCTGCGCGACGCCGCCGCCGAGGAACTCGTGGAACGGCTGCTCGCCGGCATCGACGACGCCCTGCTCCTCACCCTGCCCGGCCTGCGCGAGGTCGTCGTGGAGACCCCGGCCGCCGGGCACCGCGTCCTGTACCGGACCACCGACGGCCCGTACACCGTCATCGAGGACTCCGCCTCCGGCACCCACCGCTGGCGCACCGTCCGCCACAGCGGCCCCATCGAGCGGGAACTCCTCGCGGACCGGCCCGTCGAGGAACGGCTGCGCCCCGTCTGGACGGTCACCTGGGCCGCCCCCGTCGACGCCGACGGCGCCCCCGAGCGTCCCCGTACCGCGCCCGTCGTGCACGCGCCGACCCCCACCGACGAGCCCCTCGGCATCCCCGCGCTGCTCATCGCCTCGCTGCCGCTGGACACCTCGCGCCGGCACCCCGCCCCCGGGCCCCTGACCGACTTCCTGGTGGAACGCGCGGCCGACGCGTACGCCGAACTCCTGGGCGTCTGGGACCCGGTCACCACCGCCCTCGTCGACCTGGTGCCCGGCCCCCTCGGCAAGGGCGAGCTCGACGGGGCCCTGCGCGCCGCCGTCCTCCAGCGCCTGCCCCGCACCGCGTTCCTCGCCCCGGCGGTCCCGGCGGTCCCGGCCGACGAATCCGCCGACGAAACCGGCGAAGATTCCCGGGCCGGCGAGCGGACCGCCCTGCGCCCCTTCGAGGCCGAGATCGTCGAAGGGGCGGGCGCCGACACCGTACGGGTCCTCGCCGAGGTCCTGCCGACCCTGCTCCCCGCCGGCCTGGAACGCCGCCCCGAACTGCGCACCCTCGGCGTCGGCCGGCTGCCCCTGGGCGACGCCATCGAGCGGATCGCCGGCATCGAGCGCACCCCGCAGTGGTGGCACCGGCTCTACGACAGCCTCGCCGGGGTCGACCCCGACCGGCTCTCCGGGCTGCCCGTCCCCCTCGCCGACGGCCGCACCGCGATCGGCCCGCGCCACCTGCTGCTGCCCGGCACCGACACCCCCACCGACCTGGCCCGCCTGGGCCTGAAGGTGGCCCACCCCGACGCCGCGCACCCGCTGCTGGAGAAGCTCGGAGCCCTCCCCGCCACCCCGCGCGCCGTCCTGACGACGCCGCAGCTCCGGGCGGCCGTGGCCGGCTCGCTCGACGCCGGGGAGATCTGGGACGAGGACGCGCTCGACGCCGACGAACTCGCCGAGGTCGTCCTGACCCTGGTCCGCGACGCGCGCCTGTCCCCCGGCGACGAGCCCTGGCTCGGCGCGCTGGCCCTGCCCGACGAGGACGGCGAACTCACCCCGGCCGGCGAACTCCTGCTCGCCGGGAGCCCGTTGGCTTCCGTCCTGCGCGAGGACGAGATCCCCTACCTGGACGCCGAGTTGGCCGAGCGGTGGGACTCCGGGACCTTGGCCGCCTGCGGGGTGCTGACCGCCTTCCAGCTGGTCCGCGCCACCGACGTCGTCCTCGACCCGGACGAACTGGAGCCCCGCGACGGGGACTTCGCCGAGCCCGACGACGTCGGCCTGCTGGACGCCGTCGACGTGTGGTGCGAGGACCTCCTCGACCAGTTCCCCGACACCCCCGTCCCGCCGGTGGCCACCGAGATCGTCGCCGTCCGTGACCTCGACCTCGTCGACGACGACCGCTGGCCGCAGGCCCTGGCGATGCTGGCGCAGCCCCCGCTGCGCGACGCCCTCGTCCAGCCCGTGCGGATCCTGCTCCCCGACGGCACGACGCGGTCGGTGCGCCCGTACACCGCCTGGTGGCTGCGCGACCACCCCGTGCTGGACGGTCGCCGCCCCGCCGGACTGCGCGCGGCGGGCGGGGATCCGCTGCTGGAGGGCCTGTACGCGCCGGCGGACGCGACCGGCTTCGAGGACGAGCAGGTCCTGCGGGCACTGGGCGTACGCACCACCGTGCGGGCCCTGCTGGAGGAGCCCGGCGGCGCGGCCGAGCTGCTGGCCCGGCTCGCCGACCCGGACCGCGAGGTGACGAGCGGCCGGCTGCACGGCCTGTACGGGGCGCTGGCGGATCTGGATCCGGAGCAGGTGACGCTGCCGGACGAGCTGCGGGCCGTGGTGGACGGCGAGGTGGTCGTGGTCGACGCGGCCGACGCGCTCGTCGCGGACGCCCCCGACCTGCTGCCGCTGACCGGGGGCCTGCCGCTGCTGCCGGTGGCCCCGGCGCGGGCGGCCGACCTGGCGGACCTCCTCCAGGTGCGGCGCCTTTCGGACACCGTCCCGGCGGAGGTGACGACCCCGGGCGAGGAGCACGAGGTCCCGGAATCCGTACGGGTCCTGCTGGGGCCGGCGACCCCGCCGACGTACCTGGAGCACGAGGAACTGATCGCGGGCGGCATCGAGCTCGACTGGCGGCGCACCCCGGACGGCACCCTCCACGCGGCCACCCTGGAGGGCGTGGCGGCCGGCCTGGCCTGGGCGGCGCACCAGTGGCCCCGCCGGTTCGAGGTCGCGGCGCTCCTGGAGGACCCGTCCCGCACGGCGGAACTGGCGCGCGACCGCTGGTTCGACTGACACCCGCGGGGGGGGGGGGGGGGGGGGGGGGGGGGGGGGGGGGGGGGGGGGGGGGGGGGGGGGGGGGGGGGGGGGGGGG
>NZ_JANFAK020000309.1 GCF_024721315.2 Streptomyces sp. Isolate_45 | reverse complement strand
CCACGCGCCGCTCCCGGCGGCCCGGCCCGCGCCCGAGGGGGGCCGGCCGCACGGCACGACGCCCGTACGGGGTCCCGTACGCGGGCCCGACCGGCCGGCGCCCGGCCCGGTGGAGCTCTCGGTGATGCGGGTCTAGGAGGGAGCCGCCCGCCGGTCCCGCCACCACCCGTACCCCTGGAGCACCCGCATGTCTTCCCCTTCCCGCAAGCCCCTGTTCGCCGCCGCCGGCGTGGCCGTGGCCGCGATCACCCTCGGACTGGTCTCCTGGCAGGCCACCGCCCCCGAGGAAAGGTCCCGCGACACCTCCGCCGGCTCCCCCGCGGCCTCCGCCCACGCCGCGCCCCGCTCGGAGGTCGCCCCGGAACTGCTGGCCCTGGCCCGCCGCGACGGCGCCGACAAGCTCGCGACCGGCCGCGCCGACGCCCCCGTCGTCCTCATCGAGTACTCCGACTTCAGGTGCGGCTACTGCGGCAAGTTCGCCCGCGACACCGAACCCGAACTGGTGAAGAAGTACGTCGAGGACGGCACCCTGCGCATCGAGTGGCGCAACTTCCCGATCTTCGGCGCCGAGTCCGAGGCCGCCGCCAAGGCCGCCTGGGCCGCCGGGCAGCAGGACCGCTTCGCCGCCTTCCACGCGGCCGCGTACGCCGACGGAGCCAAGGAGGCGGGCTTCGCCGGGGCGCGCCTCGTGGAGCTGGCCCGCCAGGCCGGGGTCCCGGACCTGGAGCGGTTCAAGAAGGACATGGCCGGCGAGGAGGCCGCCGCCGCGCTGAAGAAGGACCAGGACGAGGGCTACCGCATCGGTGTCACCTCCACCCCGTCCTTCCTGGTCAACGGCCGCCCGATCGCCGGGGCGCAGCCCCTCGACGCCTTCACCGCCGCCATCGCGCGGGCGAAGACCGAGGCGGCGGCGGGCAAGTGACCGGCATCGGATACCTGGCCGCCCTGCTGGGCGGCCTCCTCGCCCTGCTCAGTCCGTGCAGCGCGCTGCTGCTGCCCGCCTTCTTCGCGTACTCGATCGACTCCCGCTCCCGGCTCCTCGCGCGCACCGGGATCTTCTACGCGGGCCTCGCGAGCACCCTCGTACCGCTGGGCGCGGCCGGTTCGTACGCGGGCCGGTTCTTCCACGAGAACCGCGACGGGCTGGTCCTCGCCGGCGGCTGGCTGATCATCGCGCTCGGCCTCGCCCAGGTCCTCGGCCTCGGCTTCGCCCCGAAGCGGCTCGCCGAACTGTCCGGCCGGATCCGGCCGACCACCGCCCTGTCGGTGTACGCGCTCGGCGCGGTCTACGGGCTGGCCGGCTTCTGCGCCGGCCCGATCCTGGGCAGCGTCCTCACGGTGGCGGCGGTCAGCGGCAGCCCGGTCTACGGGGGCCTGCTGCTGGCGGTGTACGCGCTGGGCATGGCCGTTCCGCTGTTCCTGCTGGCGCTGCTCTGGGAGCGCTTCGACCTGGGCGGCCGCCGCTGGCTGCGCGGCCGGGCCTTCCGGGTAGGGCGCCTGGAACTGCACACCACCTCGCTGCTGTCCGGGCTGTTCTTCCTGACCCTGGGCGCCCTGTTCCTCGTCTACGACGGGGCGAGCGCGCTGCCGGGACTGCTCGATGTGGACGACTCGTTCGCGGTGGAGCGGTGGGTGGGCTCCGTCGCGGACGCGGTACCGGACTGGGCCCTGCTGGGGCTGGTCGCGGTGGCGGCGACGGCCGTCGGCCTGACCCGGTGGCGGCGCGCGGTCCGCGCGGAGCAGCCGGAACCGGAACCGGAGGGGTGACACACAGAAGGCCCCGTCCGATGGACGGGGCCTTCTCACTGTGGCTGGGGCCGGGGTCGAACCGGCGACCTATCGCTTTTCAGGCGATCGCTCGTACCAACTGAGCTACCCAGCCACGAGACCGTTTCCGGTCTCAGCGAACCTGACGGGACTTGAACCCGCGACCTCCACCTTGACAGGGTGGCGAGCTAACCAACTGCTCCACAGGTCCTTGCAATGTGCGAGCACAAGTCTCGCACACAGTTAATGCGTACCCCCAACGGGATTCGAACCCGTGCTACCGCCTTGAAAGGGCGGCGTCCTGGGCCACTAGACGATGAGGGCTAAAGGCCCGCCGGGCACTTCTCAGCGCGTCGGGGACGTGAGAAGCATATGGGATCCGGGGAGCTATCGCCAAAACGGTTTCCCGCGGAGCGACAATGGCCGGGTGCTGGAGATGACGCGCGAGGAGTTCGAAGAGCTCGTCGCAGAGGCCCTGGACCGCATTCCGCCGGAGCTGACGCGGCTGATGGACAACGTGGCGGTGTTCGTCGAGGACGAGCCACCGGCCGACGACCCCGAGCTCCTCGGGCTCTACGAGGGGACCCCCCTCACCGAGCGCGGCGAGTGGTACGCCGGGGTGCTGCCGGACCGCATCACGATCTACCGGAACCCCACGTTGCGGATGTGCGAGGACCGGGAGAGCGTGGTCGCGGAGACGGAGGTGACCGTCGTGCACGAGATCGCCCACCACTTCGGCATCGACGACGAACGGCTGCACGCGCTGGGCTACGGGTGACCGGACCCGAGCCCGCCCCCGGGCCGGCGGGCGACCCGGACCCCGTCGACCCTGATCCCGTCGACCCGGACCCCGTCGACCCGGACGTCGACCTCCGGGTGGCGGCGGAGCGGACGCGCCCGCGGGGCCCGGTGCTCGCGGCGGTCGCGGCCGGCGGCGTGGTCGGGGCCTGCGCGCGCTACGCGGCGGGGCTGCTGTGGCCCGACGGGCCCACGGCCTTCCCGTGGACCACCCTCTGGATCAACGTCCTGGGCTGCGCGCTGATCGGCGTCCTGATGGCGCTGGTCGCGGAGGGCGGGCGTGACGCCCACCCCCTGCTGCGCCCCTTCGCGGGGACCGGGGTGCTCGGTGGCTTCACCACCTTCTCTGCCTACGCCCTGGACGTCTCGCGGCTGCTGGACGCCCGCGAGGCGGGGGTCGCGCTCGCGTACGCCGGGCTCACGGTCGCCGGCGCGCTGGCGGCCGTCCTGGCGGGGGCGACCCTGACCCGGCGGGCCGTGCGGATCCGGAGGTCCCCGGCCGGGCGGGGGAGCCCGTGAACTGGCTGCTGGTGATCGCCGGCGCTGCCGTGGGCGCGCCGCTGCGCTACCTGACCGACCGGGCCGTGCAGGCGCGCCACGGCTCCGACTTCCCGTGGGGGACCTTCGCGGTCAACGCGGCCGCCTGCCTGGTGCTGGGCGCGCTGACCGGGGCGGTCCTGGCCGGGGCGGCCTCCCCGGGGCTGTCCCTGTTCCTCGGGACGGGCCTGTGCGGGGCGCTGAGCACGTACTCGACCTTCTCGTACGAGACCCTGCGGCTGGCCGAGCGCGGTGAGACGTTCCTGGCGGCCGCGAACGTCCTGGGATCGGTGCTGGTCGGGCTGGGTGCCGTTCACCTGGGCTCGCAGGTGGCCCGGCAGCTGTTCGCGTAAGGGGCGTGTCTCTTACGGGGTAAAGGGAGTTGGGCAACTTGACCCGCTCATCGCGGACCCCGCCGCCGTGTTCCGGAGGTGCCCCCGTGCGCCAGTTGACCACTTCCCTGAGACTGGCCGTCTCCGCGCTCGCCGTGGCCGCGACGGCGGGCTGCATGAGCGTCGGCGAGGACGCCGCGAAGCCCGGTCCGGCCGTGCCGGTGGGCGCCAAGGACGCCGCCGGTACGGGTGCGGCCGCCGGGACCGGGCGGGGCTCCGGCGGCCACGGCAGCGGACACGGGGGGAAGGGCGCCACCGGGAACCAGAACGGCAAGGCGGGCGAGCCCGGGAAGGCCTCCGGCGCGACCGGGGCCTCTCCCAGCCCGGGCGCGCCCGCCGGTCGGCCGGGGCTCCCCTCGCCGTCGGCGGGGAGT
>NZ_JANFAK020000308.1 GCF_024721315.2 Streptomyces sp. Isolate_45 | reverse complement strand
CCCCCCCCCCCCCCCCCCCCCCCCCCCCCCCCCCCCCCCCCCCCCCCCCCCCCCCCCCCCCCCCCCCCCCCCGGCCGTGGTCAAGGAGTACGGGTCCGGTGCTCAGTTCCCGTACGGGCGCGCCGCGCGACCCTCGCGCAGGGTGACGCCCCACCAGGCGAGCTGGTCGAGGAGGACGGAGGCGGCCTTCGAGCTGCCGCCGTCGTCGTCGAGCAGCCGGCCCTCGTCGTCGAAGCGCTCCCACGGGTTGTGGAAGCTGACCGTGTCGCGCATGGTGACGGCGTGCAGCTCGGCGAAGACCTGGCGCAGCTGCTCGACGGACCGCAGGCCGCCCGCGACGCCGCCGTAGGAGACGAAGCCGACCGGCTTGGCGCGCCACTCGTTGTACACGTAGTCGATGGCCAGCTTCAGCGAGGCCGGGTAGCCGTGGTTGTACTCCGGGGTGATCACGACGTACCCGTCGAGACCGTCGATCCGGGAGGCCAGGGTCGGCGCCTCGGAGGGGGTGCCCAGCGGGTCGAGGTTGAGCTTCAGCTCCTCGACGAGCGCGGGCTCCGACAGGTCGATGACGTGGATCTCCAGGTCATCGCGCCGGGCGGCCTCGGCGACGAACCAGCGGGAGACCTTGTCGGCGAAGCGGCCGGTGCGGACGCTGCCGACGATGACACCGATCTTGAGCGGGTTGCCGGACATGACGTACCTCTTTCACAGGGATGACTACTGAAAGGTGGGGGCGGGGCGGGGCGGCGGGGGATGCCGCCCCGGCCCGGGACGGACTCAGTCGGTGAGCAGGACGATCTTGCCGCGGCCGTGTCCGGTCTCCAGCTCGCGGTGCGCGTCGGAGGCCTGTGCCAGCGGGAACGTCCGGCGGACGTGAACGGTCAGCTTGCCGCTGTCCACCAGCGAGGCCAGCTCGCCCAGCCGCTGCTGGTTGCGCCGGCTGGAGAGCCAGCGGACGCCGAGCTCCTCGTGCACTCCGAAGGCGAAGATCGTGCCGACCCGGTCCTTGTCCTGGACGAGTTCGGCCGCGACGCGCAGGCCCTCGGCGCTGGCCGTGTCGAGCGCGGCGTCGACGCCTTCCGGCGCGAGGGCGCGGACGCGGTCGGCGAGGCCCTCGCCGTACGTCACCGGCAGGGCGCCGAGCTGTCGCAGGTAATCGTGGTTGTCCTCACGGGCCGTGGCGATGACCTTCGCCCCGCGCAGCACGGCCAGCTGGACCGCGATGGTGCCGACACCGCCCGCGGCGCCGTTGATCAGGACGGTGTCGCCCTCGGACACCTTCAGGTCCTCCAGCACGGTGTGCGCCGTCTGCCCCGAGGCGGAAAGGCTTCCGGCGACCTCCCACGGAATGCCGGCCGGCTTGGCGACGATCTGATCGGCGGGCACCGTCAGGTATTCGGCGTACGTGCCCTGGAGGCGGTAGCCGAGCACCTCGTCGCCGACCGAGAAGCCCGTGACGCCCTCGCCGATCTCGTCGACGATGCCGGCGAAGTCGCCGCCGGTGACGTGCGGGAACGTGATGGTGACACCGGGAGGGTTCCATCCCGTGCGCACCGCGCAGTCGGTCGGCTGGGTGCCGGCCGCCTTCACCCGGACACGGACCTCGCCGGGACCGGCCTGAGGGGTGGGCAGCTCAAGGAGTTCGAGGACCTCCGGCCCTCCGAACGCGTGGAATCCTGCAGCCTTCATCATCAACGCCCCTTAAAAAGTGCTGTTCAGCCCGGCCCGTGGAGGCCTTGGACAAGAACGTAGAACCTCAAGCCGAGTTGAGGTCAAGCCGGAACCGGAAGCGGGATCGGAAATCCGTCACTCGGCGCCCAAGTTGTCCGGGACGGGACGGGTGGCGACGGCCGGGACGGCTGGGGTCGGGAAGGCCGGGACGGGGCGGACGGGGCTGGGCGGACGGGGCCGAACGGCGTAAGCCGGGGCCACGGGTCCATCGTGCCCGGAACGTCTCGAACGCACCTGGAGGGTGGACTCCGCCCGTACCCGTTCCAGGGTGGTCCTCCACCCGTTCTCAACCCCTCGTCGAGCTCCCGTCAGGACGATCACGGCCAGCTGTCCGGATCAGAGGGGAACCCCGTGATACATCTCTTCCAGCCGCAGACCGGAGACGAGGAACTCGCCGCGGTCGCCGAAGTGTTCGCCGACAAGTGGCTCGGCCACGGCCCGCGCACCAAGGCGTTCGAGGCGGAGTTCGCCGCCCACCTCGGGGTGGACGCGCAGAACGTCGTCTTCCTCAACTCGGGCACCGCCGGCCTCTTCCTCGCCCTGGAGTGCCTGGACCTGGAGGAGGGCGACGAGGTGGTGCTGCCCTCCCTGAGCTTCCTCGCCGCCGCGAACGCCGTCCTGGCCGCGGGCGCCCGCCCCGTCTTCTGCGACGTGGACCCGCGCACCCTCAACCCGGACGCGGCGCACATCGAGAGCGCCCTCACCGAACGCACCAAGGCCGTCATCGTGCTCCACTACGGCGGCTACCCGGGCGACGTGAAGGCCATCGCGGAGCTGTGCCGCGACCGGGGCGTCACCCTGGTCGAGGACGCGGCCTGCTCGGCCGGCTCCCGTGTGGACGGACGGGCCGTGGGCACCTTCGGCGACCTCGCCATGTGGAGCTTCGACGCGATGAAGGTCATGGTGACCGGCGACGGCGGCATGCTCTACGTCCGCGACCCCGAACTGGCCGCCCGCGCCCGCCGCCTCGCCTACCACGGCCTCGCCCAGCCCAGCGGGTTCGGCCACGCGAAGGTCTCCCACCGCTGGTGGGAACTGGACATCCCCGAGCCCGGCCGCCGCGTCATCGGCAACGACATGACGGCGGCGATCGGCCGCGTCCAGCTCCGCCGACTGCCCGAGTTCGTGACGCGCCGCAAGGAGATCGTCGACCTCTACGACCGCGAACTCGCCGGCGCCGAGGGCATCGAGCCGCCCCCGCCACTGCCGGAGGGCCACGAGTCCACCTACTACTTCTACTGGGTGCAACTGGACGACGCGATCCGCGACGAGGTCGCCGGCGAGCTGCTGGCCGCGGGCATCTACACGACCTTCCGCTACGCGCCGCTGCACAAGGTCGCCGCCTACCGCTCCGAGGGCCAGGAGCTGCCCTCCTCGGACGTCGCCTCAGGCCGCACCCTGTGCCTGCCGCTGCACCCCGGCCTGTCGGACGACGACGTCCGCACCGTCGCGGCCACCCTGCGCAAGGCCGTCGACGCCCGCCGCTGACGGCCCGCTTCGACCCGCCCGCCCCCGCTCCTCGACCGGATCTCCAGCGACGTCGGAGACGGTCGCCACCCGCCCGCCCGCACCATCAGGAGGAAGCTGCTCGTGTCCCGCCGCCTGTTCACCTCGGAGTCCGTGACCGAGGGTCACCCCGACAAGATCGCTGACCAGATCAGCGACACGATCCTCGACGCGTTGCTCACGGAGGATCCGACCTCGCGTGTGGCCGTGGAGACGCTGATCACGACCGGTCTGGTGCACGTCGCGGGCGAGGTGACGACGAAGGCGTACGCGCCGATCGCGCAGCTCGTGCGGGCGAAGATCCTGGAGATCGGCTACGACTCGTCGAAGAAGGGCTTCGACGGCGCCTCGTGCGGTGTGTCGGTGTCCATCGGGGCGCAGTCCCCGGACATCGCGCAAGGTGTCGACACCGCCTACGAGAACCGGGTGGAGGGCGACGAGGACGAGCTCGACAGGCAGGGCGCCGGCGACCAGGGCCTGATGTTCGGCTACGCCTGCGACGAGACCCCCGAGCTGATGCCGTTGCCGATCCACATCGCGCACCGGTTGTCGCGGCGGCTGACGGAGGTCCGCAAGGAGGGGATCGTTCCGTACCTGCGCCCCGACGGCAAGACCCAGGTCACCATTGAGTACGACGGTGACAAGGCCGTGCGCCTCGACACCGTCGTCGTGTCCTCGCAGCACGCGGCGGACATCGATCTGGACGCCCTGTTGACGCCGGACGTGCGCACGTTCGTCGTCGAGCACGTGCTGGCGCAGCTGGCCGAGGACGGCATCAAGCTGGACACCGAGGGCTACCGGCTGCTGGTGAACCCGACCGGCCGGTTCGAGATCGGTGGCCCGATGGGCGATGCCGGCCTCACCGGCCGGAAGATCATCATCGACACGTACGGCGGCATGGC
>NZ_JANFAK020000307.1 GCF_024721315.2 Streptomyces sp. Isolate_45 | reverse complement strand
TCACGGGGGTCTTTCGGGTCGTCCGGCGGCTACTATCCCGGTTCGTGTGTGACGTGGGTCCTATGGGACGGCTCACCTCACGGGCCCCCGAATCTCACTCCGTGTCACGATCCGTACCCCTTTGAGGGCCCGGGGCGGACATCCGGATTGCACAGGATTCGAAGGAAATGGGCGGATCGAAGGCCGCCTTCCGTGTGGCCCGCCGCAGGGCCTTCAGCAACGTGGCGCCCAGGGTGAGCGTGAGGACGACGGTCAGTACGGCCCGGCCCAGGTCCCAGCCCACCGAGGTCGCCAGGCAGTACGCGACGAAGCGCGCGAGGTTCTCCGGGACCGGATCCCCGGGGTGGAACGAGATGCCCTGGCCCATCCCCTGCAGGATCACCCAGCCCTGGAGGTTCATGATCGTGCCGTACCCGAACGAGCCGAGGAACCCGTACACCGCGAGCATCGCCAGCTCGGCGCGCCCCCGGATCCGCGCGGGGCCGGGCAGCAGCCCGGCGCCCAACGAGAACCAGCCCAGGGCCAGCATCTGGAACGGCATCCACGGCCCCACCCCGCCCGTGAGCAGGGCGGACGCGAACATCGTGACGGAGCCCAGTACGAAGCCGAAGCCCGGGCCGAGTACCCGCCCGCTGAGCACCATCAGGAAGAACATGGGCTCCAGCCCGGCCGTACCCGCGCCCAGCGGTCTGAGCGCCGCTCCGACGGCGGCCAGTACGCCCAGCATCGCGACGGCCTTGGCGTCCATGCCCTGGTCGGCGATGGTCCCGACGACGACGGCCACGAGGAGGGGGAGCAGGGCGGCGAAGAGCCAGGGGGCGTCCTGGGAGTGGGCCAGTCCGGACCGGCGGTCCGCGAGCAGGGGCCAGCCGAATGCGGCGATGCCGATGAGCGTGACGAGAACGAGGGCCGCGGCGGCGCGGGGGCCGACGCGGACGGGACGGTTCGAGGCCGGAGGGTTCGAGACGGAACGGTTCGAGACGGGACGGTTCGGGGCCGGGCGCGTCGGCGTGGAGCCGGTCACTGCGCGCCCTCCCCGTCCCGAAGGACCCCGTCCGGCGGGATCCCGTCCAGGGCGGCCGCGACCTGGGCGACGGTGAGCCAGTGGCCGGGGGCCAGGATCTTCGCCACCTGCGGGGCGAACGCGGGTGAGGACACCACGACCTCGGCGGTCGGACCGTCCGCGACGACCTCGCCGCCCGCCAGGATCACGACCCGGTGGGCCAGATCGGCGGCGAGTTCGACGTCGTGGGTGGCCAGCACGATGGCGTGACCTCGGGCGGCCAGCTCCCGCAGTAGCCCCACCAGCCGAGCCTTGGCCGCGTAGTCCAGGCCGCGGGTGGGCTCGTCGAGCAGGAGGAGGGCGGGGCGGCCCGTGAGGACCAGTGCCAGGGCGAGGGTCAGGCGCTGCCCCTCGGACAGATCCCGCGGGTGGGTGTCGTCGGGTACGTCGGGAAGCAGGGCGCTCACCAGACCGCGGCAGGTTCCCGGCGCGGCCCCGGCGTCACCGTCGGCGGCCGCGCATTCGGCGGCGACGGTGTCGGCGTAGAGGAGGTCGCGCGGCTCCTGCGGTACGAGGCCCACCCGGCGGACCATCTCGCCGGGCGGGGTGCGGTGCGGGGCCAGGCCACCGACCGTGACGGATCCGGAGGACGGGGGGAGCGTGCCGACGAGGGCCGCGAGCAGGGTCGACTTGCCGGCGCCGTTTCGGCCCATGAGGGCGACGGTCTCGCCGGGTGCGACGGTCAGGGTGATGTCGCGCAGCACCTCGACCCGTCCGCGCCGGACGCCGAGCCCGCCGACGACCGCTGCCGCCCCGCCCACGGCGACGCCCGCACCGTCCGAGGGCGAAGCCGAAGCCGAGGCCGACACCGGATCCCGACGCCGCAGCAGCCGCCCCCACAGCCGCCCGACGCCGGAACCGTCGGCCGCACCGGAAGGACCCACCACACCGGGAGAACCGGGAGAACCGGGAGAACCGGAAGAGCCGGGAGAACCGGAAGTGCGGGGAGCACCCACCGCCCCGGCCGCGTCGGGATCACCCGCCGCACCGGTGACATCCGGTTCCGGCGGGAAGGGGGCCGCGTCGTCGGGCGTGTCCGCACCGGCCAGCCGGGCCCGCAAGGGCGGGGCCAGGCGGCGGGCGTCGCGGACCGACAGGGGGAGCGGGGACCAGCCGGCGAGGCGGCCCAGGGCGACCACGGGCGGGTGGACGGGGGAGACGGCCATGATCTCCGCCGGGGTGCCGAGCACGGGAGCCGCGCCCGGCGACGGGAGCAGCAGCACACGGTCGGCGTACTGGACCACCCGCTCCAGGCGGTGCTCCGCCATCAGCACGGTCGTCCCCAGGTCGTGGACCAGGCGCTGCAGGACGGCCAGGACCTCCTCCGCCGCGGCCGGGTCCAGCGCCGACGTCGGCTCGTCCAGGACCAGGACCCGCGGGTGCGGTGTCAGGACCGAGCCGATCGCGACCCGCTGCTGCTGGCCGCCGGAGAGGGTGGCGATGGGACGGTCACGGAGTTCGTTCAGGCCCAGCAGGTCCAGCGTCTCCTCCACCCGGCGCCGCATCACGGCGGGTGCCAGCCCCAGCGACTCCATCCCGTACGCCAGCTCGTCCTCCACCACGTCCGTCACGAAGTGCGCGAGGGGGTCCTGGCCGACGGTGCCCACCACGTCCGCGAGCTCGCGCGGCTTGTGGGTCCGCGTGTCGCGGCCCGCGACCGTCACCCGCCCGCTCAGTCGGCCGCCCGTGAAGTGCGGGACCAGCCCCGACACCGCCCCCAGCAGGGTCGATTTGCCGACGCCCGACGGGCCGACCAGCAGCGTCAGCTCGCCCTCCGGGACGACGAAGTCGGCGTCCCGCAGACACGGCCGCCCGGCACCCTCGTACGTCACCGACACCTGCTCGAAGCGGATCACCGGGAGGACTCCTTGGACGGTACGGGTGCCACGAAGGCGGGAAGCAGGCCGATCAGGACCGCCGCGGCGGGCCACAGCGGGAGCGTCGGCCACACCAGCGGCACCACTCCCGGCCGCAGGCCCTCCGGATCGACCGAGCCCGCGTGGATCAGCAGGGCGGCGACGGCCGCCCCCGAACCGGCGACGAGCCAGGCCCGGGGCCCCCACCGGTCCGGCCGGTAGCGGGTACGGACGCTGCGGCGGCCGCCGAGACGCAGCCCGGCGAGGGCCAGGACCAGGCCGATGCCGAGCACGGGCAGCCCGTACGCGGCGCCCTCGGCCGCGAGCAGCCCGTACGTGCCCGCGCACATGCCGAGCAGTCCGCCCAGGGTGAGGACGTTGGTGGTGTGCCGGACGGCCGGCGGGACCTGCGCCGTACGGCCGTAGCCGCGCGCGTCCATCGACGCGGCGACGGCCACCGACCGCTCCAGCGCGCCCTCCAACACCGGCAGGCCGATCTGGAGGACGGCCCGCACCCCGCCGGTGGGGCGCCCGCGCAACCGGCGGGCGGTCCGCAGCCGGACCACGTCGGCGACCATGTTCGGCGCGAACGTCATCGCGACGACCACGGCAACGCCCGCCTCGTACAGCGCGGCCGGCAGCGACTTCAGCAGCCGCGCCGGGTTGGCGAGCGCATTCGCGGCGCCGACGCAGATCAGCAGCGTCGCCAGCTTCGCGCCGTCGTAGAAGGCGAACACCAACTGCTCGGCGGTGACCCGCCCGCCGAAGCGGATGCCCTGCGCCCAGGCGGGCAGCGGCACCTCCGGCAGGGTGAACAGGACGTGCGCCCCGGGGATGGGGGAGCCGAGCAGCATGGAGAAGACGAGGCGCAGGCCGATGACGAACAGGCCGAGCTTGACGAACGCCCCGTAGGAACGGGCCCAGGGCGCGTCCGTACGGCGCGCGGCGACCACGTACCCGGCGACGCCGACGATCATCCCGAGCAGCAGCGGGTTCGTGGTCCGGGACGCGGCGGTGGCGAGCCCGAGGGCCCACAGCCACCAGGCCCCCGCGTGCAGGGCGTTGCCCCGGCCGGCCTCGGGAGCCCGCAGGAGCCCGCCCTTCTCGTACGAGGCCCCGCGCGGCCCGCCCACCCGCGACCCGGCACCGCGCCGGGTCGGGGGCGGGCCGTCGACCGCGGGGCCGTGGGCGGCGGGTGCG
>NZ_JANFAK020000030.1 GCF_024721315.2 Streptomyces sp. Isolate_45 | reverse complement strand
GCGCGAACGCCCGTCCGGCCTCGCGCCCCACGACCCGACGCCCCACGGCCGCGGCGCGCGCACCGCACCTGATCCGGTTGGGCAGCCCCAGGCCCCGGCTGCGGCTGGTCGGCGTGGGACTGACCCTCGTGATGCTCGCCTTCGTCGTCCGCCTCCTCCAGGTGCAGGCCGTCGACGCCTCCTCGTACTCCGCGAAGGCGAGCGAGAACCGCTTCGCGAGCCACACGCTGGCCGCCGAGCGCGGTGAGATCACCGACCGCAAGGGCGTGGCCCTGGCGACGAGCGTGGACGCGTACGACATCACCGCGGACCCGAAGATGTTCACCGCGCAGGAGAGCAAGGCGCCCGACGCCCCCGAGCAGGCCGCCGCGCTCCTGGCGCCCATCCTCGGGAAGGACGCCAAGGAACTCACCGCGCGCCTGAAGACCAAGAACACCCGCTACGTCATCCTGGCCCGCCGCCAGACCCCCCAGGTCTGGAACCAGATCAAGGACCTCAAACGGCTCTTCGCCGACAAGGCCGCCGCGGACAAGAAGAACAACGGCCCCGGCGCCAACGTCATCGCCGGCGTGTTCAACGAGAACAGCAGCAAGCGCGTGTACCCGAACGGCGCCCTCGCCGCCGGGATACTGGGTTACGTCAACGCCGAGGGCAAGGGCGGCGGCGGACTGGAGTCCTCCCTCGACAAGAAGCTGGCCGGCAAGGACGGCGAACTCACCTACGCCCAGTCCGGCGGCCGACGCGTCCCCACCGCCGGATCCAGCGAGAAGCCCGCCGTACCCGGCGACGACATCGAGCTGACCATCGACCGCGACATCCAGTGGGCCGCGCAGAGCGCCATCACCGACCAGGTCGAGAAGTCCGGCGCCGACCGCGGCTACGTCATCGTCCAGGACACCCGCACCGGCGAGGTGTTGGCCATGGCCAACTCGCCCGGCTTCGACCCCAACGACCTGACCCGGGCCAGCTCCGCCGCCATGGGCAACGCCGCCCTCCAGGACGTCTACGAGCCCGGCTCCACGGCCAAGGTCATCTCGATGGCGGCGGTCCTGGAGGAGAAGAAGGCCACCCCCGCGACCCACGTCGAGGTCCCCAACCGACTGCACCGCGGCGACCGCCTGTTCAAGGACGACATCGACCACCCCACCTGGTACCTGACCCTCAACGGGGTCCTCGCCAAGTCCTCCAACATCGGCACCATCCTGGCCACCGGCCAGCTCGGCGCCACCCAGCCCGAGGCCAACAAGGTCCTGCACTCCTACCTGACCAAGTTCGGCATCGGGGCGCCCACCGGCCTGGGCTACCCCGGCGAATCGCGCGGCATCCTCGCCGAGCCCGGGGCCTGGTCCACCTCCCAGCAGTACACGATCCCCTTCGGCCAGGGCCTGTCCGTGAACGCGATGCAGGCGGCATCCGTCTACTCGACCGTCGCCAACGGCGGGGTCCGCGTCACCCCGACCCTGGTCCGCGGCACCAGGGGCCCCGACGGCCGCTTCACCCCGGCCCCGGCGCCCGAACGCACCCAGGTGGTCAGCGAGGAGACCGCCAAGACCCTCGCCGAGATGCTCGAATCCGTGGTCGACGACCAGGAGGGCACCGGCACCAAGGCGCGGATCCCCGGCTACCGGGTCGGCGGCAAGACGGGCACCTCCAACCGGGTGGACCCGGCCACCGGCCGCTACAAGGGCTACACCGCCTCGTTCGCCGGGTTCGCCCCCGCCGACAACCCGCGGATCACCGTCTACTGCGCCATCCAGAATCCCACGAAGGGCAGTTACTTCGGCGGACAGATCTGCGGCCCGATCTACAAGACGGTCATGGAGTTCGCCCTCAAGACCCTCCAGGTCGCCCCCTCCGGCACCGCTCCCGCCGGACTCCCGGTGACCTTCGAGGGAGGCCCGCCGCCCGCCGCCCCGAACACGCCGCAGCCCAGCCCGCAGCCCGGACAGTGATCCGGCAGCCCAGCCAGAAAAGCGTGAGGCACCATCAGTGACAACGATCACCCCGAATGCCGGGAACCAGTCGCCCGAGGACGCCCCGGCCGGGCCCTCGCTTCGCGGCCGGGCCGCAGCGCCCGGTACGCTCACCGCCGTGCCCCACGCTGATCAGCCCAGAAACGCCCAGAAAGACGCCCCGGCAGCGCCGCCGGGAGCGCCCCGGCCCGTGTCCACCAGCCCGACCCCCCTGGGTGAGCTGGCCACGCTGCTGGGCCTGCCTGAGCCAGGCGCCGCTCGGATCACCGGCATCACGCACGACTCCCGTGCGGTGCGCCCCGGAGACCTGTACGCGGCCCTGGCCGGCGCCCGCCTGCACGGCGCGGACTTCGCCGCCCAGGCGGCCGCCCTCGGCGCCGCGGCCGTCCTCACCGACCCCGCCGGAGCCGAACGCGCCGCCGCGACCGGCCTGCCGGTCCTGACCGTGGACGATCCGCGCGGTCGGATGGGCGAGCTCGCCGCCGCGATCTACGGACGCCCCGGCGAAGGCCTGCTCCAACTCGGCATCACCGGTACCTCCGGCAAGACCACCACCGCGTACCTCGTCGAGGGCGGGCTCCGCGCCGCGGGACGTACGACCGGGCTCATCGGCACCGTCGAGATGCGCGTCGGCGACGAACGCATCAAGTCCGAGCGCACCACCCCCGAGGCCACCGACCTCCAGGCCCTGTTCGCCGTCATGCGCGAACGCGGCGTCGAGGCCGTGGCGATGGAGGTGTCCAGCCACGCGCTGGTGCTCGGCCGGGTCGACGGCTGCGTCTTCGACGTCGCCGTCTTCAACAACCTGAGCCCGGAACACATGGAGTTCCACACCGACATGGAGGACTACTTCCAGGCCAAGGCCCAGCTCTTCACCGAGCGCCGGGCCCGCCTCGGAGTGGTCAACGTCGACGACGAGTACGGCCGCCGCCTCGCCAAGGAGGCGCCGATCCCGGTCGTCACCTTCTCCGCGACGGGCGACCCCGCCGCCGACTGGCGCGCCGAGGACGTGGTCAGCGGCCACATGGACTCCACCCTGACCCTCGTCGGCCCCGCCGGTCAGCGGGTACGGGCCACCGCGCCGCTGCCGGGCCCCTTCAACGTCGCCAACACCGTCGCCGCGATCGTCACCCTCGCCGCGGCCGGCCTCGACCCGCAGACCGCCGCCGACGGCGTCGCCGCGGTCCCCGGGGTCCCGGGCCGGCTGGAGCGGGTCGACGCGGGACAGGCGTACCTGGCCGTCGTCGACTACGCCCACAAGACCGACGCCGTCGAGTCCGTCCTGCGGGCCCTGCGCGAAGTCACCACCGGCCGGCTGCACATCGTGCTCGGCTGCGGCGGCGACCGCGACACCACCAAGCGGGCCCCCATGGGCGCCGCGGCCGCCCGGTACGCCGACGTGGCCGTCCTGACCTCCGACAACCCGCGCTCCGAGGACCCCCTCGCGATCCTCGCCGCCATGTTCGGCGGCGCGGTGTCCGTGCCGCCCGAGGAGCGGGGCACCGTCCTCGTCGACGCCGACCGGGCGGCGGCCATCGCCGCGGCCGTCGCGCGCGCCGAGCCCGGCGACACCGTCCTCGTCGCCGGCAAGGGCCACGAGCAGGGCCAGGACACCGCGGGCGTCGTACGGCCCTTCGACGACCGCGCCGTGCTCCGCGCGGCCATCGAGAACCAGCAGCGCAGCGTCCGACAGGCCGAGGTGGACCAGTGATCGCCCTTTCCCTCGCCGAGATCGCCGACATCACCGGCGGGCGGCCCCACGACATACCGGATCCCTCGGTGCGGATCGGCGGCCCCGTCGTCATCGACTCCCGACAGGTCGAGCCCGGCAGCCTCTTCGCCGCCTTCGAGGGCGAGCAAGTCGACGGCCACGACTACGCCGAGCGCGCGGTCGCGGCCGGCGCCGCGGCCGTCCTCGCGGCCCGGCCCGTCGGTGTTCCGGCGATCGTCGTCGACGACGTGGAGAAGGCGCTCGGAGCCCTCGCCCGCGCCGTCGTCGGCCGCCTCGGCACCGATGTGGTGGCCCTGACCGGCTCCGCCGGCAAGACCTCCACCAAGGACCTCATCGCCCAGGTGCTCCAGCACCACGCGCCCACGGTGTGGACACCGGGCTCCCTCAACAACGAGATCGGCCTCCCGCTCACGGCGCTGAAGGCCACCGCGGAAACCCGCCACCTGGTCCTGGAGATGGGCGCGCGCGGCATCGGCCACATCGCGTACCTCACCGGTCTGACCCCGCCGCGCATCGGCCTCGTCCTGAACGTCGGAACCGCCCACATCGGCGAGTTCGGCGGCCGCGAGGCCATCGCACAGGCCAAGGGGGAACTGGTCGAGGCCCTGCCGGCCGCGCAGGACGGCGGAGTTGCCGTACTGAACGCCGACGACCCCCTCGTCCGCGCCATGGAGAGCCGCACGAAGGCCCGTACGGTGTTCTTCGGCGAGGCCGAGGACGCCGACGTACGGGCCACCGAGGTCCGGATGACGCCGGGGGGACAGCCCTCGTTCACACTCCACACCCCGACCGGGTGCAGCGATGTGACCTTGCGGCTGTACGGTGAGCACCACGTGTCGAACGCGCTCGCCGCGGCCGCCGTCGCCCATGTACTGGGCATGTCCGTCGAGGAGATCGCCACCGCGCTCTCCGGAGCGGGCACGCTGTCCCGGTGGCGGATGGAGGTCACCGAGCGTGCGGACGGCGTGACGATCGTCAACGACGCCTACAACGCGAACCCCGAATCCATGCGGGCCGCCCTGCGCGCACTCGCCGCGATGGGCGGCGGCGCCCGGGCCAACGGGGGACGTACGTGGGCAGTGCTCGGCCCCATGGCCGAACTCGGTGACGAGGCGTTGGCCGAGCACGACGCGGTAGGACGGCTTGCCGTCCGGCTCAACGTGAGCAAGCTCGTAGCAGTCGGGGGCAGGGAAGCGTCCTGGCTGCAACTGGGCGCATATAACGAGGGTTCGTGGGGTGAGGAGTCGGTGCTCGTGTCCGACGCGCAGGCGGCGGTCGACTTGTTGCGCAGTGAGTTGCGCCCGGGGGACGTCGTGCTGGTGAAGGCTTCCAGGTCGGTCGGCCTGGAGCGGGTCGCGCTGGCGTTGCTGGAGCGCGAGGGCGAGGTCGCCGGCCGATGAGGCAGATCCTGTTCGCCGGAGTCATCGGCCTTTTCCTCACCCTCGTGGGAACCCCGCTGCTGATCAAGCTGCTGGCCCGCAAGGGCTACGGCCAGTTCATCCGCGACGACGGCCCGCGCGGGCACGCCGGGAAGAAGGGCACGCCCACCATGGGCGGCATCTCCTTCATCCTGGCGACGCTCGTCGCGTACGCCCTGACCAAGGTGATCACCGGAAGCGAGCCGACCTTCTCGGGTCTGCTCGTCCTGTTCCTGATGGCGGGAATGGGCCTGGTCGGTTACCTCGACGACTACATCAAGATCGTCAAGCGGCGCTCGCTGGGCCTCCGGGCCAAGGCGAAGATGTCCGGACAGCTGATCGTCGGCATCGCCTTCGCGGTGCTCGCGCTCCAGTTCAAGGACTCCCGCGGACTCGCCCCGGCCTCCATGAAGCTGTCGTTCGTCACGGACTTCGGCTGGTCTATCGGCCCGGTGCTGTTCGTGGTCTGGGCGCTGTTCATGATCCTGGCCATGTCCAACGGCGTGAACCTGACCGACGGTCTGGACGGCCTGGCCACCGGCGCCGCGGTGATGGTCTTCGGTGCCTACACCTTCATCGGTGTCTGGCAGTTCCAGGAGTCCTGCGCCAACGCGCAGACCCTGACCAACCCGAACGCCTGTTTCGAGGTCCGTGACCCGCTCGATCTGGCCGTCGTGGCGTCCGCCCTGATGGGTGCCTGCTTCGGCTTCCTGTGGTGGAACACCTCGCCCGCCAAGATCTTCATGGGCGACACCGGTTCCCTCGCCCTCGGCGGCGCGCTCGCGGGTCTCGCCATCTGCTCCCGCACGGAGTTCCTGATGGCGCTCCTCGGCGGCCTCTTCGTGCTCATCACGATGTCGGTCGTCATCCAGGTCGGCTCCTTCAAGATGACCGGCAAGCGGGTCTTCCGGATGGCGCCGCTCCAACACCACTTCGAACTCAAGGGCTGGTCCGAAGTCCTCGTCGTGGTCCGGTTCTGGATCATCCAGGGCATGTGCGTGATCGTGGGTCTCGGTCTCTTCTACGCGGGATGGGCAGCCGAAAAGTGACCTCCTGGCACGGCAAGAACATCACCGTCGCCGGCCTCGGCGTGAGCGGCATCAGTGCCGCCCGCGCCCTGGCCGGCCTCGGCGCTTCGGTGACCGTCGTCGACGGCGGCGACAGCGAGGGCCACCGCGCCCGCGCGGCGGAGCTGGAGGCCGCGGGGATCTCCGTACGCCTCGGCGACGCGGAGCACCTGCCCGGCGGGACCGACCTGGTCGTCACGTCGCCCGGCTGGAAGCCCGACAGCCCGCTCTTCGCGGCCGCCGCCGAAGCCGGCGTCGACGTCGTCGGCGACGTGGAGATCGCCTGGCAACTGCGCGGCGAGAACGCCGCCCCCTGGCTCGCCATCACCGGCACCAACGGCAAGACCACCACCACCCAGATGCTCGCGTCGATCCTGCGCGCCGCCGGTCTGCGGACCGCGGCCGTCGGCAACATCGGCACGCCGATCATCGACGTGGTGACCGGCGACGAGACGTACGACGTCCTCGCCGTCGAGCTCTCCAGCTACCAGCTGCACTGGGCGCCCTCCGTGCGCGCCCACTCCGCGGCCGTCCTCAACCTGGCCCCCGACCACCTCGACTGGCACGGCTCCATGGAGGCGTACGCCGCCGACAAGGGCCGCGTCTACGAGGGCAACACCGTCGCCTGCGTCTACAACGTCGCCGACAAGGCCACCGAGGACCTCGTCGTCGAGGCCGACGTCGAAGAGGGCTGCCGGGCCATCGGCTTCACCCTCGGCGCCCCCGGCCCCTCCATGCTCGGCGTCGTCGACGGCATCCTCGTCGACCGCGCCTTCGTCGAGAACCGGCAGAAGAACGCGCAGGAACTCGCCCAGGTCGAGGACGTCAACCCGCCCGCCCCGCACAACATCGCCAACGCCCTCGCCGCCGCGGCCCTGGCCCGCGCCTTCGGCGTCGAGCCCCGCGCGGTGCGCGACGGACTGCGCGACTTCCGCCCCGACGCCCACCGCGTCGCCCACGTCGCCGAGGTCGCCGAGGTGACCTACGTCGACGACTCCAAGGCCACCAACACCCACGCGGCGGAGGCCTCCCTGGCCGCCTTCGAACCCGTCGTGTGGATCGCCGGCGGCCTCGCCAAGGGCGCCACCTTCGACGAGCTCGTCCAGAAGTCCGCGAAGCGGCTGCGCGCCGTGGTGCTGATCGGCGCCGACCGGGCGCTCATCGCCGACGCGCTGGCGCGACACGCCCCCGAGGTCCCGGTGACCGACCTCGACCGGACCGACACTGGGGCGATGCTCGCGGCGGTCAGGGAAGCCGCCCGGCTCGCCCGACCCGGCGACACGGTCCTGCTGGCGCCGGCATGCGCCTCCATGGACATGTTCGCGAACTACAACAAGCGTGGGGACGCGTTCGCCGACGCGGTGCGCGAACTGGCCGCCGAGAGCGCCTAGGTCGATCCAGGGCAGGTTCCCTCCCCGACCCGGCTGCTCGCCTCGCACGAGTGGAGGGGAAGATCACAGATGCCGGCCAAGCAGATGCTGCCGGGGAGGCGGCCGACAGCCGTCAGGGCGCGGGGCCGGGCCCGCCCGGCGACCGGCGCCAAGCGGCCCGCCGGACGCGGGCCGCTCGCCCGCGTCCGGCGCGCGCAACAGCAGTTGCGCAAGGCCTGGGACCGCCCGCTCACCGCCTACTACCTGATCCTCGGCAGCTCGCTGCTCATCACCGTGCTCGGCCTGGTGATGGTCTACTCGGCGTCGATGATCAAGGCGCTCCAGCTGGGCCTGGGCGACGCCTACTTCTTCAAGAAGCAGTTCCTGGCGGCCCTCATCGGCGCCGTCCTGATGCTGGCCGCCTCCCGGATGCCCGTACGGCTGCACCGGGCGCTGTCCTACCCCGTACTCGCCGGAACCCTGTTCCTGATGGTCCTGGTCCAGGTCCCCGGGATAGGGGTGGCGATCAACGGCAACCAGAACTGGATCTCCCTCGGCGGTCCGTTCATGCTCCAGCCCAGTGAGTTCGGCAAGCTCGCACTGATCCTGTGGGGCGCCGACCTGCTGGCCCGCAAGGGCGACAAGGAGCTGCTGAGCCAGTGGAAGCACCTGCTGGTGCCGCTGGTCCCGGTGGCCTTCCTGCTGCTCGGACTGATCATGCTCGGCGGGGACATGGGCACCGCGATGATCCTCGGAGCCATCCTCTTCGGCCTGCTCTGGCTCGCCGGAGCGCCCACCCGGATGTTCGTCGGCGTGCTCGCCTTCGCGGGTGTGATCGTCGCACTCCTCATCAAGACCAGCCCGCACCGCATGGACCGGCTCGCCTGCCTCGGCGCGACAGAACCGGGCAAGAACGACCTTTGCTGGCAGGCCGTACACGGCATCTACGCCCTCGCGTCCGGCGGATGGTTCGGATCCGGCCTGGGCGCCAGTGTGGAAAAATGGGGGCAACTGCCCGAAGCGCACACGGACTTCATCTTCGCCATCACCGGCGAGGAACTGGGGCTGGCAGGGACGCTGTCGGTGCTCGCCCTCTTCGCGGCCCTAGGCTATGCGGGTATCCGCGTGGCCGGACGCACGGAGGACTCCTTCGTACGGTATGCCGCGGGAGGCGTGACCACGTGGATCACGGCGCAGGCCGTGATCAACATCGGTGCGGTGCTCGGTCTGCTGCCGATCGCCGGGGTCCCGCTCCCGCTGTTCTCCTACGGAGGGTCGGCCCTGCTGCCGACGATGTTCGCGGTCGGACTGCTCATCGCGTTCGCGCGGGAGGAACCGGCGGCGCGTGCGGCGCTCGCGATGCGGCAGCCGAAGTCCGGCTGGAAGCGGCGCGGGCCGATATGGAAGTCGATGAGACGGCGCGTCAAGAAGCGTCCGTCCGGAGAGCGGTGAATTTCGGTGCATGTCGTACTCGCCGGTGGGGGGACCGCCGGCCACATCGAGCCGGCGCTCGCCCTCGCGGACGCCCTGCGCAGGCAGGACCCGACCGTGGGCATCACCGCCCTCGGCACGGAACGCGGACTCGAAACCCGCCTGGTGCCGGAGCGCGGCTACGAGCTGGGTCTCATCCCCGCCGTACCGCTGCCCCGCAAGCCCACGCCCGAGCTGATCACCGTCCCCGGACGGCTGCGCGGCACCATCAAGGCGGCCGAGGAGATCCTCGTACGCACCAAGGCCGACTGCGTCGTCGGCTTCGGCGGGTACGTGGCGCTGCCCGGCTACCTCGCCGCCAAGCGGCTCGGGGTGCCGATCATCGTCCACGAGGCCAACGCCCGGCCCGGACTGGCCAACAAGATCGGCTCCCGGTACGCCCACGCCGTCGCCGTGTCCACCCCGGACAGCAAGCTGCGCGGTGCCCGCTACGTGGGCATCCCGCTGCGCCGGTCGATCTCGACCCTGGACCGGTCCGCCGTCCGCCCCGAGGCGCGAGCCGCCTTCGGCCTGGACCCCAACCTGCCGACGCTGCTGGTCTCCGGCGGCTCGCAGGGCGCCCGCCGACTCAACGAGACCATCCAGCAGATCGCGCCGACCCTCCAGCGCTCCGGGATCCAGATCCTCCACGCGGTCGGACCGAAGAACGAACTGCCGCGTGTCGACAACATGCCCGGGATGCCGCCGTATGTGCCGGTACCGTACGTGGACCGGATGGACCTCGCGTACGCCGCCGCCGACATGATGCTGTGCCGCGCGGGCGCGATGACCGTCGCCGAACTCTCCGCCGTCGGACTGCCGGCCGCCTACGTACCGCTGCCCATCGGCAACGGCGAACAGCGGCTCAACGCCCAGCCGGTGGTCAAGGCCGGTGGCGGTCTCCTGGTGGACGACGCGGAGCTGACGCCCGAGTGGGTGCTCGGCCAGGTGCTGCCGGTGCTGTCCGACCCGCACCGCCTCTACGAGATGTCCCGCGCCGCCGCCGAGTTCGGCCGCCGGGACGCCGACGACCTGCTCGTCGGTCTGGTCCACGAGGCGATCGCCGCACGCAGAGCCCGCTGAGCGGGGAACGCACAGACCAGGAGGCACAGGAGTGGCCGGAGCGACGACCGCACAGCGTGGGGCCGCCCGCAAGGGCAGGGGCCCCGGTTCGCCCAAGCCCCCCAAGCCCCCCAAGTCGTCGAAGAGGACCGGCCCGCGGGGCCCCGGTGGCGGTCGTTCGCGCCGGGTCCCCGTCCTGGTCTCCCTCGCCGCCGCGGTGCTCCTCGCTGCGGCCGGCACCTGGGTGCTCTACGGCTCCTCCTGGCTCCGCGTCGAGAAGGTCACGGCCGCCGGCACCGAGGTGCTCACCCCCGAGCAGGTCCTCACCGCCGCGGCCGTGCCCGTCGGCGCACCCATGGTGGGCATCGACACCGACGAGATCGCGCAGCGGGTGCGCGCCAAGCTGCCCCGCATCGATTCGGTCGATGTGGAGCGCTCCTGGCCGCACGGAATCGGGCTGAAAGTGACGGAACGCAAACCCGTCCTGCTCATCAAGAAGGACGCGGAGTTCGTCGAAGTGGACGCATCGGGTGTGCGATTCGACACGGTCGCGAAACCACCCGCGGGTGTTCCGGTCCTCGAATTGGACGCGGCGCGGTCCCCGAGCGCCCGCCGCTTCGACGAGCAGCGGCTCCTGAACGAGGCGGTGGGCATCGCGGGCGGCCTCCCCGAGGCCATCGCGGCGCAGACCGTGCAGGTCAAGGTGCGGTCGTACGATTCGGTCGTACTGGAGCTCACCAAGGGGCGAACGGTCGTGTGGGGGAGCGGCGAACTGGGTGAGGCGAAGGGCCGGGCGTTGACCGCCTTGCTCAAAGCCGCTCCCAAGGCTGTTCACTTCGACGTCAGCGTTCCCACCGCCCCAGCGGTGTCCGGGAGTTGACGTCGAGTCGAACAGCGACGCACCCTGGTTGGCCACCGATACGGGTGATCACATAGGGTGAAAAGAAAAACGGGAGGTTCGGCGTGTTCGTTGAACACGCGCTACTTGTCGACTTAGTGTCCTGTTCGGAAGAGTCCAAGGAACAGACACACCCCTAACCCTAAACTTCAGGGTGAGGGTTCGGGTCGGCGCGTACGGACCGTCCCAATTTCGGCATCAGTCGTCGCAACGCAGGCCCGCGAGGCGGCGACACGTAACTCGAGGCGAGAGGCCTTCGACGTGGCAGCACCGCAGAACTACCTCGCAGTCATCAAGGTCATCGGTGTCGGCGGCGGTGGTGTCAATGCCATCAACCGAATGATCGAGGTCGGTCTCAAGGGCGTCGAGTTCATCGCCATCAACACGGACGCCCAGGCGCTGTTGATGAGCGACGCCGACGTCAAGCTCGACGTCGGCCGCGAACTCACCCGGGGCCTCGGCGCCGGAGCCAACCCGGCCGTCGGTCGCAAGGCGGCAGAGGACCACCGCGAGGAGATCGAGGAGGTCCTCAAGGGGGCCGACATGGTCTTCGTCACCGCCGGTGAGGGCGGCGGCACCGGAACCGGTGGCGCACCCGTCGTCGCCAACATCGCGCGCTCGCTGGGCGCCCTGACGATCGGTGTGGTCACCCGACCGTTCACCTTCGAGGGCCGGCGCCGCGCGAACCAGGCGGAGGACGGCATCGCCGAACTCCGCGAAGAGGTCGACACCCTCATCGTCATCCCCAACGACCGCCTGCTGTCCATCTCGGACCGCCAGGTCAGCGTCCTCGACGCCTTCAAGTCGGCCGACCAGGTCCTCCTGTCGGGCGTCCAGGGCATCACCGACCTGATCACCACCCCGGGTCTGATCAACCTCGACTTCGCGGACGTCAAGTCCGTGATGTCCGAGGCGGGCTCGGCCCTCATGGGCATCGGCTCGGCCCGCGGCGACGACCGCGCGGTGGCCGCCGCCGAGATGGCGATCTCCTCGCCGCTGCTGGAGGCGTCCATCGACGGCGCCCGCGGCGTGCTGCTCTCCATCTCCGGCGGCTCGGACCTCGGTCTCTTCGAGATCAACGAGGCCGCGCAGCTGGTCAGTGAGGCCGCGCACCCCGAGGCGAACATCATCTTCGGCGCCGTCATCGACGACGCGCTCGGCGACGAGGTGCGCGTCACCGTGATCGCCGCCGGCTTCGACGGCGGACAGCCCCCGGCCCGCCGGGACAACGTCATCGGTGCCGCGTCCACCAAGCGCGAGGAGCCGGCCCCCGCGCCGGTCCGCGCCCCCGAGCCGGTCCGTCCGGCCTTCGGCGGGCTCGGTACGGTCACCCCGCGTGAGGAGCCCCCGGCTCCGGTGGAGGTCCCGGTCGAGGCGGCGCCGCCCGCGCCGCAGGTCCCGACGGCCCGTCCGTACCAGGACAGCCCGGCCGAGGAGCTGGACGTCCCGGACTTCTTGAAGTGACCCTGGGGCAGCACAGCGAGAGCGGCGCCCACTTCGCCTTCACCGACCGGTGGGGCGGAGTGAGCGCCGTTCCGTACGAGGAGCTCAATCTCGGCGGCGCGGTCGGAGACGACCCGGCCGCCGTTCGTGCGAACCGGGACGGCACGGCACGCGAGCTCGGCATCGATCCGGACCTGGTGGTCTGGATGAACCAGGTGCACGGGCGGGACGTGGCCGTGGTCGACGGACCGTGGGGCGCCGGGCAACCGGTCCCCGCCGTCGACGCGGTGGTGACGACCCGCCGGGGCCTGGCCCTGGCCGTGCTCACCGCCGACTGCACGCCCGTCCTGCTCGCCGACCCCGTCGCCGGGATCGTGGGCGCCGCCCACGCCGGGCGGCCGGGGCTGGTCGCGGGGGTGGTCCCCGCGGCGGTCGAGGCGATGGTGGCCCTCGGCGCCGACCCCGGGCGCATGGTCGCCCGTACGGGACCGGCGGTCTGCGGGCGCTGCTACGAAGTACCGGCCGAGATGCGGGAGGCCGTCGCCGAGGTGGCGCCGGCCGCGTGGGCCGAGACCAGCTGGGGGACGCCGGCCGTGGACGTGGTCGCCGGAGTGCACGCGCAACTGGCGGAAGCGGGGGTGGCTTCCGTCCACCGTTCCCCGGTCTGCACACTGGAGTCGCGGGACCACTTCTCGTACCGCCGTGACCGGGTGACCGGGCGGCTCGCCGGATATGTGTGGTTGGAACGGATTGATGACAGACCGTAAGTCGGAACTCGCGGAGAACCTCGCGCGGGTGGAGGAGCGCATCGCGTCCGCCTGCGTCGCCGCGGGTCGTTCGCGGCAGGAGGTGACCCTCATCGTGGTCACCAAGACCCACCCCGCGAGCGACGTACGACTGCTGGCGGACCTGGGCGTCCGTCATGTTGCGGAAAACCGCGACCAGGACGCCGCCCCCAAGGCCGCGGCCTGCGCGGATCTGCCGCTCGACTGGCACTTCGTCGGCCAGTTGCAGACGAACAAAGTCCGTTCCGTGGCGGGATACGCGCATGTGGTGCAGTCGGTCGACCGGCCGAAGCTCGTCACGGCGCTGTCGGCGGCCGCCGAGGGCGCCGGTCGCGAACTCGGCGTCCTCGTACAGATCGCCCTCGACGCCGAGTCGGGCGAACGGGGCACCCGGGGCGGCGCGGCCCCCGACCTCCTGCCGGAGTTGGCCGACCTCGTGGCGCGGGCGCCCGGACTGCGGATCGACGGTCTCATGACCGTGGCCCCCCTGTCCGGCGAGTACGCGGGACGCGAACAGGCGGCCTTCGAGCGGCTGGTGGAATTGTCATCCAGCCTGCGCGCGGACCATCCGACTGCCACGATGGTGTCGGCCGGAATGAGTGCGGACCTGGAACAGGCGGTGAGGGCGGGTGCGACACATGTACGCGTCGGCACTGCGGTGCTCGGCGCGAGACCCCGGCTCGGGTAACGTCGCGAAGAAAGTCGGACCACAGCAGAAAATATGGTCATTTCCGCAGATGAGCGGACAGACCAAGTGGATCGCGGGCAGTTGGTGACTTTGGTGACACAGCGACCTTGCTGACTGACACAGCGACACCTGCGACAGGGCGATCCACCACAGAGCGGAGGACTCGGAGAATGGCCGGCGCGATGCGCAAGATGGCGGTCTACCTCGGCCTCGTGGAGGACGACCGGTACGACAACCCTGGGTACGACCCCGATGACGAGTTCGAGCCCGAGCCGGAACCGGAACGTCCGCGAGACCGCGACCACCGGCAGCAGCCCGTGCACCAACCGCCCGTAAGGGACGAACCGGTACGAGCCGTACAGCCTCCGGCACAGAGGGAACCCCTCCCGATGCCGGTAGAAAGCGGACGTCCGGCACGAATTGCCCCCGTGGCATCCATCACACCTGACCGCACCAACCTGGAGAAGAACGCCCCCGTGATCATGCCCAAGGTCGTCTCCGAGCGGGAGCCGTACCGCATCACGACGCTGCACCCCCGGACCTACAACGAGGCCCGTACCATCGGGGAACACTTCCGTGAGGGCACTCCGGTGATCATGAATCTCACGGAGATGGACGACACGGACGCGAAGCGTCTGGTCGACTTCGCCGCCGGCCTCGTGTTCGGTCTGCACGGCAGCATTGAACGCGTGACACAGAAGGTGTTCCTGCTGTCGCCTGCTAACGTCGATGTCACGGCGGAGGACAAGGCCCGCATTGCGGAGGGCGGGTTCTTCAACCAAAGCTAGACCGATCCGTCAGATACGGGACCGGGAACAGAGCGGAAGCAGGGGAGAGGGAAGCGCGGGATGGGCGTCGCACTGCAAGTGGTCTACATCGCGCTGATGTGCTTCCTCATCGTGCTGATCTTCCGACTGGTCATGGACTACGTGTTCCAGTTCGCACGTTCATGGACACCCGGCAAGGCGATGGTGGTCGTCCTGGAGGCCACCTACACTGTCACCGATCCACCGCTCAAGCTTCTTCGGCGTTTCATCCCGCCGTTGCGTCTCGGGGGCGTGGCACTCGACCTGTCCTTCTTCGTTCTGATGATCATCGTTTACATCCTCATCAGTTTCGTGAGCACCGCTGCGAGAAGCGTGTGAACGATGTGCTCCCCACACGCGCGGGGATGCTCCAGGTCTTGCCGACTGCCGACGACTACGTAGAGGTGAAGAAGACATGCCGCTGACTCCCGAGGACGTGCGGAACAAGCAGTTCACGACCGTCCGCCTGCGAGAAGGCTATGACGAGGACGAGGTCGATGCCTTCCTCGACGAGGTCGAGTCCGAGCTGACGCGCCTGCTGCGCGAGAACGAGGACCTGCGCGCCAAGCTGGCCGCCGCCACGCGCGCCGCCGCGCAGAACCAGCAGAACCAGCAGCAGCAGCAGGGGATGCGCAAGCCGGAGCCCCAGGACCAGCGCGGCCCCGGTGCCCCCGTGCCCGCGGCCATATCCGGCCCGCCGCAGCAGCAGCAGCAGCCGCAGATGGGCCCGCCGCAGCTGCCGGGCGGCCAGCCCCAGCTGCCTCCGGGCCCCGGTGGACAAGGACCGCAGGGTCCGGGCCCGATGGGCGGCCCCATGCAGCAGCAGTCCATGGGTGGCCAGCACCCCATGGCACCGCAGCAGCAGCAGATGCAGCAGCCCATGCACCAGCAGATGCAGCAGCAGCAGTCCATGGGTGGCCAGAACCAGCTCGGCCAGCCGATGGGCCAGCAGATGCAGCCGATGGGGCAGCAGATGCAGCCCATGGGCCAGCCGATGCACCAGCAGCAGCCGCAGCTCCCGCAGCAGGGCCCCGGTGGCGACAGCGCCGCCCGCGTCCTGTCGCTCGCGCAGCAGACCGCCGACCAGGCGATCGCGGAGGCCCGCTCCGAGGCCAACAAGATCGTCGGCGAGGCCCGTTCGCGCGCCGAGGGCCTGGAGCGGGACGCCCGCGCCAAGGCCGACGCGCTGGAGCGGGACGCGCAGGAGAAGCACCGCGTCGCGATGGGCTCCCTGGAGTCCGCCCGCGCCACGCTGGAACGCAAGGTCGAGGACCTGCGGGGCTTCGAGCGCGAGTACCGCACGCGTCTGAAGTCCTACCTGGAGTCGCAGCTGCGCCAGCTGGAGACCCAGGCCGACGACTCCCTGGCTCCGCCGCGCAACCCCGCCGGTCCCGCGCTGCCGCCGTCGCAGTCCCCGTCCATGGCTCCGGCCGGTGCGATGGGTCACTCGATGGGGAACCCGTCCATGGGTGGCCCGTCCCCGATGGGCGGCCCCTCCCCGATGGGTGGCGGACCGTCCTACGGTGGCCAGCAGCAGATGTCCCCGGCCATGACCCAGCCGATGGCTCCGGTTCGGCCGGCCGCGCCGCAGCCGATGCAGGCGCCGTCGCCGATGCGCGGCTTTCTGATCGACGAGGACGACAACTAGGCGTCGTCGCCGCCCGATCCGTCGGGTCGGCAGTCTTACGGGCCGGGCCCGGTTCCCCTGCGGGGGTGCCGGGCCCGGCCCGTTTCCGTACCCGGGGGTGGGTGGGGGTGCCGTTCCCGTACCGGGGGTGGTGGTGGGTGCCGCTGCGCGGGGCGTCTCCCCGACCCGCCCTTCCTCCGTTCCCCGGGCCGTGCCCGGACCCCGTGCGCGTGCGGCGCCGTTGCCGGGGGCGCCGCCCCCGGGCCCCCGCGCCTCAAACGCCGGCGGGGCTGGGTCGGGGACGGTGGGGCCGGATCGGGTGCGGCGGGGTGGTGTGGGGAACGACGACGGCCCGCACCCCCCCGTCGGGGGAGATGCGGGCCGTTCGCGCTCGGAGGGGTTATGCCTTGCGGAGGCGGAACGTCAGGGACAGGGACTCGTCCGTGAACGGGTCGCCGTACGTGGCGTCGGCCTCGCCCCGGGCGAAGTCGGTGGCCAGGACCTCGTCGGCGATGAGTGCCGCGTGGTCCGTCAGGGCCGTGACGACCTCCGCGTCGGGGGAGGTCCACCGCAGGGCGATCCGGTCCGCGACGTCCAGCCCGGAGTTCTTGCGGGCCTCCTGGATCAGCCGGATCGCGTCACGGGCCAGGCCCGCGAGCCGCAGTTCCGGGGTGATCTCCAGGTCCAGGGCCACCGTGGCTCCGGAGTCCGAGGCCACCGACCAACCCTCGCGCGGGGTCTCGGTGATGATGACCTCCTCCGGGGTGAGGGCCACGGTCTCGCCGTTCACCTCGATCTCCGCGGAGCCGCCGCGCAGCGCCAGCGACAGCGCCGCCGCGTCGGCCGCGGCGACGGCCTTCGCGACGTCCTGCACGCCCTTGCCGAAGCGCTTGCCCAGGGCGCGGAAGTTGGCCTTCGCCGTCGTGTCCACCAGGGACCCGCCGACCTCCGAGAGCGAGGCCAGGGAGGAGACGTTCAGCTCCTCCGTGATCTGGGCCTGGAGCTCCGGCGACAGGGCGTCGAAGCCCACCGCACCGACCAGCGCGCGCGAGAGCGGCTGACGGGTCTTGACGCCCGACTCCGCACGGGTCGCCCGGCCCAGCTCCACGAGGCGGCGTACCAGCAGCATCTGCTGGGACAGGCCCCGGTCGATCGCCGCGGTGTCCGCGACCGGCCAGCTCGACAGGTGCACCGACTCCGGGGCCTCGGGGGTGACCGGGACGATCATGTCCTGCCAGACCCGCTCGGTGATGAACGGGGTCAGCGGGGCCATCAGCCGGGTGACCGTCTCCACCACGTCGTGCAGGGTGCGCAGCGCGGCCGCGTCGCCCTGCCAGAAGCGGCGGCGCGAGCGGCGGACGTACCAGTTCGACAGGTCGTCGACGAACGCGGAGAGCAGCTTGCCGGCGCGCTGGGTGTCGTACGCCTCCAACGCGTCCGTGACCTCGGCGGTCAGGGTGTGCAGCTCCGACAGCAGCCAGCGGTCCAGGACCGTGCGGTCGGCCGGGGCCGGATCCGCGGCGGAGGGCGCCCAGTTGGAGGTGCGGGCGTACAGGGCCTGGAAGGCGACCGTGTTCCAGTACGTGAGGAGCGTCTTGCGGACGACCTCCTGGATCGTGCCGTGGCCCACGCGCCGCGCCGCCCACGGCGAGCCGCCGGCGGCCATGAACCAGCGGACGGCGTCGGCGCCGTGCTGGTCCATCAGCGGGATCGGCTGGAGGATGTTGCCCAGGTGCTTGGACATCTTGCGGCCGTCCTCGGCGAGGATGTGGCCGAGGCAGACCACGTTCTCGTAGGAGGACTTGTCGAAGACGAGGGTGCCGACCGCCATCATCGTGTAGAACCAGCCGCGAGTCTGGTCGATGGCCTCCGAGATGAACTGCGCCGGGTAGCGCTTCTCGAAGATCTCCTTGTTCTTGTACGGGTAGCCCCACTGCGCGAACGGCATCGAACCCGAGTCGTACCAGGCGTCGATGACCTCCGGCACGCGGACCGCTTCGAGCGAGCAGCCCTCGGCGGTGCAGGGGAAGGTGACGGCGTCGATGTACGGGCGGTGCGGGTCCAACCGCGACTGGTCCGTGCCGGACAGCTCGCTCAGCTCGGCGCGGGAGCCGACGCAGGTGAGGTGGTCGTCCTCGCAGCGCCAGATCGGCAGCGGGGTGCCCCAGTAGCGGTTGCGGGACAGCGCCCAGTCGATGTTGTTGTTCAGCCAGTCGCCGAAGCGGCCCTGCTTGACGGAGTCCGGGAACCAGTTGGTCTTCTCGTTCTCCCGCAGCATCGCGTCCTTGACGGCGGTGGTGCGGACGTACCAGGACGGCTGCGCGTAGTAGAGCAGGGCGGTGTGGCAGCGCCAGCAGTGCGGGTAGCTGTGCTCGTAGGCGATGTGCTTGAAGAGCAGGCCGCGCGCGTCGAGGTCGGCGGTCAGCTTCTCGTCGGCCTTCTTGAAGAAGACGCCGCCGACGAGCGGGACCTCCTCCTCGAAGGTGCCGTCGGGGCGGACCGGGTTCACGACCGGCAGGCCGTACGCGCGGCAGACCGCGAGGTCGTCGGCGCCGAAGGCGGGGGACTGGTGGACGAGACCGGTGCCGTCCTCCGTCGTGACGTACTCGGCGTTCACGACGTAGTGGGCGGGCTCGGGGAACTCGATGAGGGAGAACGGGCGCTCGTACGTCCAGCGCTCCATCTCCTTGCCCGTGAAGGACTCGCCGGTGGCCTCCCAGCCCTCGCCGAGGGACTTCTCCAGCAGCGGCTCGGCGACGACGAGCTTCTGCACGCCGTCCGTCGCGACGACGTACGTGACCTCGGGGTGGGTCGCGACCGCCGTGTTGGACACCAGGGTCCAGGGGGTCGTCGTCCACACCAGCAGCGAGGCCTCGCCGGCGAGGGGGCCGGAGGTCAGCGGGAAGCGGACGTACACCGAGGGGTCGACGACGGTCTCGTAGCCCTGGGCCAGCTCGTGGTCGGAGAGGCCGGTGCCGCAGCGCGGGCACCAGGGGGCGACGCGGTGGTCCTGGGTGAGGAGGCCCTTGTTGAAGATCTCCTTCAGCGACCACCACACGGACTCGACGTACTCGGGGTCCATGGTCCGGTAGGCGTCGTCCAGGTCGACCCAGTAGCCCATCCGGGTCGTCAGCTCGGCGAACGCGTCGGTGTGGCGGGTCACCGACTCGCGGCACTTGTCGTTGAACTCGGCGATGCCGTACGCCTCGATGTCCTGCTTGCCGTTGAAGCCGAGTTCCTTCTCGACGGCGAGCTCGACGGGCAGGCCGTGGCAGTCCCAGCCGGCCTTGCGGGCGACGTGGTAGCCGCGCATGGTGCGGAACCGGGGGAAGACGTCCTTGAAGACGCGGGCCTCGATGTGGTGCGCGCCGGGCATGCCGTTCGCGGTCGGCGGGCCCTCGTAGAAGACCCACTCGGGGCGGCCCTCGGACTGCTCCAGGGTCTTGGCGAAGGTCTTGCTCTCGCGCCAGAAGTCGAGGACCGCGTGCTCTAGGGCAGGCAGGTCGACCTGGGCGGGTACCGGGCGGTATTGCGGCGGTGTGGTCATGAGGCTGAACTCTTCCTCCGGCGGGGTGTCACTTCCGTCCGGAGGGACGAGAGCGCAGACGGCTCCCGCGGTACCACCCTCCTTGGCCCCCGGACGTGCCGGCGGCCCCCTCATTGGGGTGCGAAGCCGGTTCTACGGGCCCTGGGGGCTTTCTTCCGGCGGCTCCGGGGTGATCCTTCACATCGCGCTCGCCCCCGGGCTCTCACCGTCCCCGGGTCGCTCCTGGCTGCGTCCGACGCTACTCGTCCCCATCCATGCCTCTCGCTGGGCCCAGTGTACGGGCCGGTGCGCCGCGCGGCCGACCGCTTTACGCCGGTCGGCGGCGGGGCGGGGGGCCGGTGCCGGTATGACCCGAATGGGCCGACGGGCGGGTGCGGGATCCGCCGGGGCGGGCGGGGCGGATTACCGGGCGTCACGCTGGGCACAACGGATGCAGGTTGACCTCGACGGACGCGTGCCCCGTTGCCGTGGGGTCGGAGCCGATTTATCGTTCCGGCACGATTCACAAACAAGATCACAGTATGTGAAAAGGGGCCGCGGCCATGGTGGCGAAGAAGACGGCGACGCAGGAGGTGGCTGCTGTGCCAGGCTCCACGCCTGCCGCCAAGCGGGCTGCTCCGGCCAAGAGGGCGACCGCGAAGAAGACCCCGGCCAAGAAGTCCCCGGCGGTGGAGCCCACCGCGGACGGGACCGGTCCGGCCCCGGCCGGGGAGGCTCCGGCGGAGTCGGCCACCAGAACGGCGAAGGCCACCACGGCCAGAACGGCGAAGGCCACCACGGCCAGGACGGCCAAGACGGCCGGGACGGCGCAGGCGGCCCGGTCCGTCGGGTCCCCGGCGGCGAAGCGCACCACGAGCAAGGCCACGGCCAAGGCGGCCGCGGCCGAGGGGGCGGCCCCGGCCGCGCAGAAGACGGGAGCTCGGAAAGTGGTTGCCAAGAAGACTGCGGGAACGGCCAGGAAGACGGCCACTGCCGCCACCAGCGGGCTCCCCAAGGCGCACGCCACCGCGCCCCTCGCGCCCGGGGAGCTCGCCGTACGCCCCGGTGAGGACCCCTGGACGACCGAGGAGGTCGAGGAGGCCCGTACGGAGCTGCTCTCGGAGGTGCTGCGGCTGCGGGCCGAGCTGGAGGCCTCCGAGGTGGCGATCACGGGCCTGATGCGGGACTCGGGCGACGGCGCGGGCGACGACCAGGCGGACACCGGCACCAAGAACATCACCCGGGAGTCCGAGCTCGCCCTCGCGGCGAACGCCAGCTCGATGCTGGAGCAGACCGAGCGGGCCCTGGAACGCCTGGAGGCGGGCACCTACGGGCTCTGCGAGAACTGCGGGCAGCCGATCGGCAAGGCGCGGATGCAGGCCTTCCCGCGGGCCACGCTGTGCGTGGACTGCAAGCAGAAGCAGGAGCGGCGGCACTAGGGGTTGTCGTCGGACCCGGGGCGTCGTCGGCCTCCTTCACGTTCCGGGCCGTCGCGGCGGGGTCCCGGCCGGATCCCGGGCGGCCCGCCGGCGCGCGAGGAGGCCCGGGCCGGGGCGCCCGCGCACACCCTGACGTACTCTCGTGTACCAGTCAGGGTCCAGGCATCCGGCGCCGTGCGCCGGCCACCTGGTTCGCGCTAGTTCGAGGGACTCACGTGGCAGAGGCGGAGCGCATCATCGGTACGCCGCAGATCGGGGACGGCGCCGAGCCGCAGGCGGAGCCGGACGCGCCCAAGGGGCACCGGCGGATCGTCGCGCTGCTCGTCGTGGCGCTGCTTGCGTACCTGCTCGACCTCGGCAGCAAGATGCTCGTCGTGGCGAAGCTGGAGCACCAGCCGCCGATCGAGATCATCGGCGACGTGCTGAGGTTCGAGGCGGTCCGCAACCCCGGAGCGGCCTTCGGCTTCGGCGAGGCCTTCACGATCATCTTCACCTGCATCGCGGCGGGCGTGATCGTCGTGATCGTGCGGCTGGCGCGCAAGCTCTACAGCCTGCCGTGGGCGATCGCGCTGGGCCTGCTGCTGGGCGGCGCGCTGGGCAACCTCACCGACCGGATCTTCCGCTCGCCGGGCGTGTTCCGCGGCGCGGTCGTCGACTTCATCGCCCCCACGCACTTCGCCGTCTTCAACCTCGCCGACTCGGCGATCGTGTGCGGCGGCATCCTGATCGTCCTGCTCTCGTTCAAGGGTCTGGACCCGGACGGCACCGTCCACAAGGACTGATCGCGGGGCGCTCGCGGGAATCGCCGTCTGTCGAGTCCTGCATACTCGACAGGTGAGTACGATTCCCGAGATCCGCACCCTGCCCGTTCCCGATGGCCTCGAAGGCGAGCGCGTGGACGCCGCCATCGCCCGTATGTTCGGTTTTTCCCGGACGAAGGCGGCCGAACTGGCGTCCGAGGGGAAGGTGTCGGTCGACGGCAGCGTCGTCGGGAAGTCCGAACGCGTGCACGGTGGCGCCTGGCTCGAAGTCGAGATGCCCGCACCGCCGCGTCCGGTCGAGCTCGTCGCCGAGCCGGTCCCCGGCATGGAGATCGTCCACGACGACGACGACATCGTGGTCATCATGAAGCCGGTGGGCGTCGCCGCCCACCCGAGCCCCGGCTGGACGGGCACCACCGTCATCGGCGGCCTCGCCGCCGCCGGCTACCGGATCTCCACCTCCGGCGCCGCCGAGCGCCAGGGCATCGTGCACCGCCTCGACGTCGGCACCTCCGGCCTGATGGCCGTGGCCAAGTCCGAGCGCGCGTACACGTCACTCAAGAACCAGTTCCGCGAGCGCGTCGTGGACAAGCGCTACCACGCACTGGTGCAGGGACACCCGGACCCGATGAGCGGCACGATCGACGCCCCCATCGGCCGCCACCCGAACGCCGACTACAAGTGGGCCGTGACGCAGGAGGGCAAGCCCTCCGTCACCCACTACGACCTGATCGAGGCCTTCCGCGCGGCCTCGCTGCTGGACATCAAGCTGGAGACCGGGCGCACGCACCAGATCCGCGTGCACATGTCCGCGCACCGTCACCCCTGCGTCGGCGACCTGACCTACGGCGCCGACCCGACCGTCGCCAAGCGGCTGGGGTTGACCCGGCAGTGGCTGCACGCGGTGCGCCTCGGCTTCGAGCACCCCTCCGACGGCCAGTGGGTGGAGTTCGAGAGCGGTTACCCGGCGGACCTCCGGCACGCGCTGGACGTGATCCGGGCAGAGAGCCAGTGACGGCTCCCGCCGTCACCGTCCGGGTCGCGTCCTCGGACGCCGACCTGGCCGCCTGCTACGCCGTGCGGACCGAGGTGTTCGTGGTCGAGCAGTCCGTGCCCGAGTCCATCGAGTACGACGCCTACGACGCGGTCGCCCTGCACGTGCTGGCCACCGGCCCGGACGGCGAGCCGCTCGGCACCGGCCGGTTGCTGTACGGGCCCGAGGCCCTGGGCAAGACGGGCTCCCCCGAGGTCGGCTCCCTCGGACGGCTGGCCGTCACCAAGTCCGCGCGCGGGCTGGGCGTCGGGGTGGCCCTCGTCCGCGCGATCGAGGCGGAGGCGGCGCGGCTCGGGCTGGCCGCCGTCGAGCTGGGCGCGCAGACGCATGCGCTCGGCTTCTACGAGCGGCTCGGGTACGTGGCCTACGGGCCGGAGTTCCTCGACGCGGGCATCCCGCACCGCTCCATGCGCAGGGCCCTGGCCGGGCGGTGAGTCGGGGAGGGTGCCGCTGAGCCCCTGACCCCCCGGATCCCCCCGGGGCGGAGCCTCGGCTCGTGCCCCCTTTTTCGTGCGGCGCCGTTGCCGGGGGCGCTGCCCCCGGGACCCCCGCGCCTCAAACGCCGGCGGGGCTGGGATGGGGGTGGGCCGGGACGGTTCGGTGGCCTTTGCGGCCCGGGGCCCCCGCGCCTCAAACGCCGGCGGGGCTGGGATGGGGGTGGGCCGGAGGGGCGACACGGGTTGTGGCTGCTTCGGTGGGCGTGGTGGGCCGGCAGGGTGGGGGAGTGGATCAGCTCGCCCTGTTGTTCGTACTGCTGCTCGGAGCCGTCGTCACCGTTCCGCTCGGGGACCGGCTCGGGCTGCCCGCGCCGGTACTGATGACCCTCGGCGGGATCGTGCTGGCGCTGGTGCCGGCCGTGCCGAACGTGGACATCCCGCCGGACTACATCCTGCCGCTGGTGCTGCCGCCGCTGCTGTACGCCTCGGTGCAGCGGACCTCCTGGCGGCAGTTCGCCGCGAACGTCCGGCCGATCCTGCTGCTGGCCGTCGCCCTGGTGTTCGTGACCACCGCCGCCGTCGCCGCCGTGGCGAACGCCGTCGTCCCCGGCCTGCCGATCGCCGCCGCGGTCGCGCTCGGCGCGCTCGTCGCCCCGCCCGACCCGGTCGCGGCCACCGCGGTCGCCGGGTCGCTGGGGCTGCCGCGCCGGATGGTGTCCGTCCTGGAGGGCGAGGGGCTGTTCAACGACGTCACCGCGATCGTGCTCTACCACGTGGCCGTCGCCGCGGTGGTGAGCGGCAGCTTCTCCTGGCCCGAGGCCCTCGGTGAGTTCGTGCTGTCCGCCGTGGTCGCCGTGGCGGTCGGGCTGGCGCTCGGCTGGGCCACCCAGCGGCTCATGGGCCGGCTCGACGACGCCACGCTCCAGATCGGCCTGACGCTGCTGGTGCCCTTCGTCTCGTACGTCGTCGCGGAGGAGATGCAGGGCTCGGGCGTGCTGGCCGTGCTCACGACGGCGCTGTTCCTCGCCGAGTACGCCTCCGACGCCGATGACGTCCTGGGGCGCCTCGCGGGGCACACGTTCTGGGAAGTCGTCGACATGCTGGTCACCGGGGTGGCGTTCGGGCTGATCGGCCTGGAGCTGCACAACGTCTTCGGCGTCGCCAAGGGCCGCGCCTGGGAGATGGTGGGCTGGGCCGGCGTGGTGATCGCGGTCGTCGTCGGCGTACGGCTGCTCTGGCTGCTGCCGGCCGGCTGGCTGGCGCGGAAACTGCACCGGCGGCGCGACTACGACGAGGAGATCCCGGTCAGCTGGCGGGAGAGCGTCGTCATGTGGTGGGCCGGGATGCGAGGGGTGGCCTCCGTGGCCCTGGCCCTCGCCATTCCGTTGAAAACCGAGGCCGGCGAACCCTTCCCCGGACGCGACGAGATCGTCTTCATCGCCTTCGCGGTGATCATGGCGACCCTGGTCTGCCAGGGGCTGACCCTGCCCTGGCTGGTGCGGCGGCTGGGCGTGGAGGCGGACGTGGACGCCGAGCGGGAGACCGAACGGCAACTGGCGGTCCGCGCCGCGAAGGCCGCCAAGCGGCGCCTGAAGGAGATCGAGGAGGTCGAGGACCTGCCCGACGACCTGGTGGAGACGCTGTACCGGCGGGCCTACGACGTCGGGGCCAGGATCAGCCCCGACATGGTCGACGAGGAACGGCGCGAGGCCTACGCCCAGCGGGTGGAACGCATCCGGCACATCCAGCGGATCCAGCGGGAGATGATGTCCGCCGCCCGCCACGAGGTACTGGCCGCCCGCAGTGAACCCGGCTCCGACCCCGAGATCGTGGACCGCGTCCTGCGCCACCTGGACGTACGCAGCCTGCGCAGCCCATAGGGCGCCCGGCCGGCGCCGACTACGGGCGGGGGACGGCCTCCGACGTCGTGACGCGGGGGAGGGCGTAGGGGTGGTGCTCGGTCAGCCAGGTGATCATCCGCTCGCGCACCGCGCAGCGCACCGTCCAGATGTCGTCGGCGTCCTTCGCGGTGGCCACCGCGCGGACCTGGATGGTGTGCGGCGTGGTGTCGGTGACGACCAGGCCGCAGGAGCGGCCGTCCCATTCGGGCACGTCCTTGAGGATCTCCGTGAGCCGCTCGCGCATGAGGGCGACGGGCGCCGAGTGGTCCAGGTGCCAGAAGACGGTGCCGGTCATCTCCGCGCCGCCGCGCGACCAGTTCTCGTACGGCTTGCTGGTGAAGTACGAGACCGGCATCGTGATCCGGCGCTCGTCCCAGGTGCGGACCACCAGGAAGGTGAGGGTGATCTCCTCGACCTTGCCCCACTCCTTGTCCACGACCACGGTGTCCCCGATGCGGACCGTGTCGCCGAAGGCGATCTGCAGTCCGGCGAAGAGGTTGCCGAGGGCGGCCTGGGCGGCGATGCCCGCGACGATGCCGAGCACGCCGGCCGAGGCGAGCAGCGAGGCGCCGAGGGCGCGCATCGGGGGGAAGGTCAGCAGCATGGCGGCGAAGGCGACCACCACGACCACCGCCGTGACCACCCGCTGGATCAGCGTGACCTGGGTGCGGACCCGGCGGACCCGGGCGTCGTCCGGGGCGCCCGAGGCGTAGCGCGCGTACGAGGCGTCGACGATGGCCGTCGCGATGCCCACGAGCAGCCAGGCCGTCGAGGCGATCATCACCAGGGTCAGCGCGCGGCCCACACCCACGGTGTGGTCGGGCAGGACGCCGGCCTCCCGGTAGCTGCCGCGCAGCAGGGCCGTGCCCAGGACCAGCCGGAACGGCAGGCCGCAGCGGCGCAGCAGCCCCCACAGCGGGGTTTCCGGATGTCGGTCGTCCGCCTTGCGCAGCAGCAGGTCGAGCACCCACCCGGCGAGCAGGGCGAGCGCCAGGGCGAGGCCGATGACGAGGAGGGGACGCAGGACGTTCTCCATATCCATGCCGGAGAACCTAACCGGGGAACCCACCGGGAAACTGGCACGATGGGAGACATGAACATCATGCTCTTCCATTCGACGTACGGGCTGAGGCCCGCGGTGCACGCGGCGGCCGACCGGCTGCGGGCGGCCGGACACCGGGTGGAGGTGCCCGACCTCTTCGAGGGCCGCACGTTCGCGACGGTCGAGGAAGGCATCGCCCACCAGGAGGAGATCGGCCGGGACGAGCTGCTCAAGCGGGCGGTGCTGGCCGCTGCGCCCCACTCCGACCAGGGCCTGGTCTACGCGGGCTTCTCCTTCGGCGGGTCCGTCGCCCAGCACCTGGCGCTGGCCGACGACAAGGCGCGCGGGCTGCTCCTCCTGCACGGTACGGCGGACCTGGCGGAGGACGCCTCGGCCGACGAGCTGCCGGTGCAGCTGCACATCGCCGACCCGGACCCCTTCGAGCCGCACGACTGGCTGACGGCCTGGTACCTGCGGATGCGGCGGGCCGGCGCGGACGTGGAGGTGCACACCTATCCCGGCGCCGGGCACCTGTTCACGGATCCGGACCTCGACGACTACGACGCCGAGGCGGCCGAGGAGGCCTGGAAGGTGTCGCTGGGGTTCCTCGACACGCTGTAGGCGACCCGCGCCCCCGGCGGCGCGATGCCGCGATGCCGGGGTGACGCGGTGACGCGGTGACGCGGGGCACGGTCCGGCGCTCTCCGGTCCGTGCCCCGCGCCCGTCGTCGCCGGGGAGGCGGTGGGTCAGCCCGCCCGGTAGGCGGTCCAACTGCTCGTCATACGAGCCACCTGGCCGCCGGTGAACTGGTACATGCAGGAGTCGTACGTGTAGTCCATGAAGTTGCGGATCGGGTCGACGCCCGGCTTGTTCGCGCAGCTGTCACGGCCGGTCGGGCACTCGTACGCGGCGGTCTTCTCGGCCGGGGTGTCGGAGACGTAGTCGCCGTTGCCGCTGCAGCCGCCCTGGAAGGTGTGGTACAGACCCAGCCAGTGGCCGACCTCGTGGGTGGCGGTGTCGCCCTCGTTGTAGTTGGCGGAGGAGCCGCCGGGCAGCGAGCTGTCGAGCACGACCACGCCGTCCATCTTGGGGCTGGAGGCGTAGGAGGTCGGGAAGGTCGCCCAGCCGAGCAGGCCGCCCGACAGGTTGGCGGTGTAGAAGTTGAGCGCGCCCGGGCCGCCCTTGCGCAGGGTGTTCTTCATGTTCTTCTCGGCGGTGGAGCCGGAAGCCAGGTTGTACCAGCTGCTGTTGTCCGTGTAGTCGGTCGAGGCCAGGGTGAACTGGAAGTTGGAGTTCACGTTGCCGGTGCCCTGGCCGCCGTAGGCCGCGTTCAGGACCGCCAGCTGCTTGCCGATGTCCGTGGCCGTCAGCTTTCCGGTGGTGCCGGAGTGGATGACGTGGAAGTACACGGGAACGTTCGTGACGGCCTCGGCGGCGCGCAGGCTGCGCTGAGGCTGGTTCTTGAGGGCCTTGTCGAGCTTCGACTTGAGGTCGGCGTCCATGGCCTGCGCCTGGCCGTCGGTGACCTCGTTGGGCTCGGCCGCGTGCTCGTCGTGGGGGCGGGCGACGCGGGCGTTGGCGGGCGCCCCGGTCGTACCTTCCTCGGCGCACACCTCGGCTGGGGTCTTGGCGGCGGCGAGCGTGGTGGGCGTGGCGAGCGGGGTGAAGGCCAGGGTTCCGGCCAGGACCGCCGTGGTCATCAGGCGACGGCGGAGAAGGGGGGATATGCGGGCAGAAGCGCGCACGTGTGCTCCTCGCGGTGGGGGGTGTTGGCCGGAGGATCTCTCCGACTGGCGCGAAGCTTATGTGTGCATGACATATTCAGGTCAAGATCCCGACGTAAAAGATTTGTTGCTTCTGATGCCGAAGGGGCGCTTGGGATGAACCAAGCGCCCCTTTTGGCAATAAGATTGACGGTTCGTCAGTGGCTGGGCTGGTACACCCGCTCCACCTTCTGCGTGCCGTTCGGCGTGCGGTACGAGCGGGCCCAGGCGGAGGTCGCGTCCTGTCGGCGCTTGTCGGAGACCACGTAGTAGTCCATCTGCGAACGCTCGGCCGTGACGTCCAGGACCCCGTAGCCGTGGGAGTCCATGTCCAGCCACTTCACGTGCCAGTTCGCGGCCTTGATGGCCGATTCGGCGACCAGCGAGGCCGTGTCCGCCGGCACGTGGAGGATGTCGTCCACGTTGTCGGAGGTCACCGAGGTCACCACGAACTCGGTCGCCGCGCTGCCCGAGCCCGGGTACGTCGCCTTGTGCGCCGGGACCTCGTTCGCCCACGCCATGTGGATGTCGCCGGTCAGGAACACGGTGTTCTTGATGTTCCGGTCCTTCAAGTGGTTCAGGAGTTCCTTGCGGTCGTCCGTGTAGCCGTCCCACTGGTCCACGTTGGCGGCGATGCCGCCCTCGGGCAGGCCGAGCAGCTTCGTGAGCGGCTGCAGCAGGTGCGCGGGCAGCGCCCCGAAGGCCACCGGCGAGATCATCACCGAGGTGCCGACCAGTTTCCAGGTCGCGTTCGAGCCCGCCAGCCCCTGCTTCAGCCAGTCCAACTGCGCCCGCCCGGTGAGCGTGCGCTCCGGGTCGTCCACCGACCCGGAGCCCACCTTGACCTGCTGCGAGCGGAAGGAGCGCAGGTCGAGTAGGTGCAGGTCGGCGAGGGTGCCGAAGCGCAGGCGTCGGTAGACGGTGCCGGCGACGGAGGCGCGTACGGGCATCCACTCGAAGTACGCCTGCTTGGCGGCGGCCGCGCGGGCCGCCCAGTCGCCCTCGGCTCCCGGGGTGTGGTTCTCGGCGCCGCCCGCCCACGCGTCGTTGGCGAACTCGTGGTCGTCCCAGATCGCGACGATCGCGTGGGCCGCGTGCAGCGCCTGGAGGTCGGCGTCGGTCTTGTACTTGCCGTGCCGGGTGCGGTAGTCCGCCAGGGTCACGATCTCGTGCCTCGGCTCGTGCGCGCGGACGGTGTACTTCGCCTCCGGGTAGCCGCCGCTCGGGTACTCGTAGATGTAGTCGCCCAGGTGCAGGATCGCGTCCAGGTCGGCGCGGGCGGCGAGGTGCCGGTACGCCGAGAAGTAGCCGGCCTCCCAGTTGGCGCAGGAGACCACGCCGAAGCGCACCCCCGCCGTCGTGGTGTCGACGGCCGGAGCGGTCAGGGTGCGGCCGACGGGGGAGAGGCCGGCGCCGGCGGTGAACCGGTACCAGTACGGGGTGTGGGGGCGCAGTCCGCGCACGTCGACCTTGACCGTGTGGTCGGAGGCGGCGGTCGCGGTGACGGTGCCGGCGGCCACGACGCGGGAGAAGGCCTTGTCCTCGGCCACCTCCCAGCCCACGGCCGTGGCCGGGCCGAGTCCGGAGCCGGGCACGGCCTCCGGGGTCGGGGTGACCCGGGTCCACAGCAGGACCCCGTCGGGGAGCGGGTCGCCGGAGGCGACGCCGTGCGGGAAGGTGGGCGCGGTCCCCGCCGCGTGGGCGGCCGGGGCTCCCAGGGCGGTGATCGGCGCGAGTGCGGCGGTGGCCGCGGCGGCCAGGACGACCGTACGGCGGCGCGGGTGGGCCGGGCGCTCGGCGGAGCCGGCGGAAGGGATGAGATGACTGGTCACGGACAAGGATATTACTGATCGGTACACGTCCGGGAACAGTCATTGAACGGCAACGGGCGGGCGAACTCCAGGAGTTCGCCCGCCCGTGTGCGGTGGTGTGACGGCGGATCAGCCGGCGAGGGCCTTGTCGAGGGCCGCCGTGAACGCCTCGGCGGTCTGCGGGGTCTCGATCTTCTTCCCGTCCATCTTCAGCGTCGGGGTGCCCTTGACGTCGGAGTTGTTGAAGACCTTCGACATCTCCAGCGCCCACCGGTCGTACGTACCGTCCTCGACGGCCTTCTTGAACTCGGCGTTGCCCTTGAGCGCGGGCACCGTGTCCGCGACCTTGAGCAGGTAGTCGTCCTTGGCGAAGCTGTCGACGGTCTCCTCCGGGTGCAGCTCCTTCGAGTAGAGCGCGCCCTTGTAGTCGAGGAAGGCCTGCGGGCTGACGTTCAGCGCGGCGCCGAGCGCGCTCAGCGCGTTCTTCGAGCCCTCGCCCTTGACCGCGTTGTCGATGAAGGTGGCGCCGAAGTACTGCAACTTGTACTTGCCGGCGTCGACGTCCTTCTTGACCTGCTCGCCGACCGCCTGCTCGAAGGAGGCGCACGCCGGGCAGCGCGAGTCCTCGTACAGCTCCAGGGTCTTCTTCGCCTCGGCCTTGCCGATGACGACCGTGGTGCCGTCCTCGCCCGTGGTGTTCTTCGGCTTCACCAGGGCGGCGTCGGCCGCCTTGTCCCAGTAGCCGGGCTGGTTGGCCTGCACGACCGCGTAGCCGACGCCACCGGCCAGCGCGAGGACACCGACGACCGCTCCGGCCACGACCAGCTGCCGGCGCGCCCGGTCCTTCTTGGCCTGCTTCTCGCGCTCGATCCGCAGCTTCTCGCGGGCCGCCGCCTTGTTCGCCTGGCTGTTGCGTGAACTCATGATGATCTCCGTGGGATGTGCGAGTGGATGGGGAACCGCCGTACGTACGTCAGACGCTCGTGAGCGCCGCGCGTACGGGAGGTCCCCGCCGTCCCACGGAATGCGCGGGGAACCGGGTACGGCTCCCCGCGCGGGCGAGCAGCGGGCGCAGCGCCCGCCCGGCCGTCCCGACGGCCACCGAGCCCGCGGCCACCGCCAGCAGCAGCGGCCGGAACGCGAAGGCGGCGACGGCCCGCAGCAGCCGGGCCAGGGACCGCTCGCCGCCCCGCAGCCAGGCCGCGGCCAGCAGTCCGACGGTGACGTGGGCGCCCAGCAGCAGCCAGGGCGTCCACGGCCCGGGCGCGGCCAGCAGCGCCGCGGGGTCGGAGGCGGGTCCGGAGACCTCGGCCAGCGGACCGCCCACCGGGGTCCCGCCGCACAGCTCGTCCAGGCCCATCGCGCGCAGCGGGCCGGAGACCGGACCGCCCGCCGGGCCGTAGCAGAGGTGCTGCCCGGCGGTGAAGACGGTGTCGGCCGCCAGCTCCAGCGGCACCAGCAGGGCGGCGATCGGACCGAAGCCCCGTTCCCGGCCCGCCAGCGCGAAGGCGATGACGAACACGCCGACGAAGGCCCCGGCCACCAGGGCGGGCGGCAGCGGCACCCGGGACATCAGCACGTGGGACCCCGCCGAGAGCAGCACGACGAGCGCGCTGAACAGCGCGGCCCGCAGCCCTCGGAGTCCCGTCCCTGATACGTCCATCGTCGCGAGTGTGCCATGACTCCCTGTGAACCCGGGCCCTGGGGCCCGGGCCCCGTGGGGACCTACGACGTGATCCGGCCGTTGCGGAACAGGTCCACGAAGATCTGGTGGTCGGCGCGCGCCCGGGCCCCGTAGGCGTGGGCGAAGTCGACCAGCAGCCGGGTGAAGCCCTCCTCGTCGGCCGCGATGGCCGCGTCGATGGCGCGCTCGGTGGAGAACGGGACCAGGGACTGGCCGCTCTCCGCCTCGTCGGCCGCCGCGTGCATGGTGGCCGTGGCCCGGCCGAGGTCGGCGACCACCGCCGCGATCTCCTCCGGGTCGTCCAGGTCGGACCAGTCCAGATCCACCGCGTACGGGGAGACCTCCGCCACCAGCTGCCCGGCGCCGTCCAGCTCGGTCCAGCCGAGCCACGGGTCGGCGTGCGCCTGGAGGGCCCGCTGGGAGATCACCGTGCGGTGCCCCTCGTGCAGGAAGTACTCCCGGACCGCCCGGTCGGTGATGTGCCGGGACACGGCGGGGGTCTGCGCCTGCTTGAGGTAGATCACGACGTCGTTCTCCAGGGCGTCGCTGTGCCCCTCCAACAGGATGTTGTACGAGGGCAGGCCCGCCGAGCCGATGCCGACGCCCCGGCGACCCACCACGTCCTTGACCCGGTAGGAATCCGGCCGGACCAGGGACTCCTCCGGCAGTGTCTCCAGGTACCCGTCGAAGGCGGCCAGCACCTTGTAGCGGGTCGCCGCGTCCAGCTCGATCGCCCCGCCGCCCGACGTGAAGCGGCGCTCGTGGTCGCGGATCTCCGTCATCGAGTCCAGCAGGGAGAACCGGGTGCGCGAGCGGGCCGAGCGCAGCGCCGACAGCAGCGGTCCCTCGGCGCTGTCCAGGGTGAAGGAGGGGACCTCCTCGTCGTAAGGGGCCTCGCCCCGGACGGCCAGCCGGTGGATCCGCTCCCGGTAGGAGGTGGCGTAGGTCCTGACCAGCTCGCTGATCTGTTCGTCGCTGAGCGCCTTGGTGTAGCCGATCAGGGCGACGGAGGCGGCGAACCGCTTGAGGTCCCAGGTGAAGGGGCCGACGTACGCCTCGTCGAAGTCGTTCACGTTGAAGATCAGCCGACCTTCGGAGTCCATGTACGTGCCGAAGTTCTCGGCGTGCAGGTCGCCGTGGATCCACACCCGGCCCGTCCGCTCGTCGAGGAAGGGGCCGCCGTGCCGGTCCCGCTCCAGGTCGGCGTAGAACAGGCAGGCCGTGCCCCGGTAGAAGGCGAAGGCGGAGGCGGCCATCTTCCGGAACTTGACCTGGAAAGCGGCGGGGTCGGCGACGAGCAGCTCACCGAACGCGGTGTCGAAGACATCGAGTATCTGCTCGGCGCGCTGCTCGTCGGTCGTCTCGGGAACCGCCATGGCGGATGCCTCCTGGTGGTGCTGGTGGATCACGGTGCCCGTCGGATTCCGGACACCGTCCTTGGCTCTGCAACGGATGACCGTACCCGTCGGTGCCCGTGATCTGTCACCCGCCCGACGTAGACTTCGGGGCTGCCCCCCTCACTCCCGGCCGGAGGACTCCCACTGTGACCAAGCCGCCGTTCACGCACCTGCACGTCCACACCCAGTACTCCCTGCTGGACGGTGCCGCGCGGCTGAAGGACATGTTCAACGCGTGCAACGAGATGGGCATGACGCACATCGCGATGTCCGACCACGGGAACCTGCACGGGGCCTATGACTTCTTCCACACCGCCCAGAAGGCCGGGATCACGCCGATCATCGGCATCGAGGCGTACGTCGCCCCCGAGTCCCGCCGCAACAAGCGCCGCGTCCAGTGGGGCCAGCCGCACCAGAAGCGGGACGACGTCTCCGGTTCCGGTGGTTACACCCACAAGACGATCTGGGCGTCGAACGCCACCGGCCTGCACAACATCTTCCGGCTGTCCTCCGACGCGTACGCCGAGGGCTGGCTCACGAAGTGGCCGCGCATGGACAAGGAGACGATCTCCAAGTGGTCCGAGGGCCTGATCGCCTCCACCGGCTGCCCGTCCGGCGAGGTGCAGACGAGGCTGCGGCTCGGCCAGTTCGACGAGGCCGTGCAGGCCGCCTCCGACTACAAGGACATCTTCGGTGAGGGGCGCTACTTCCTGGAGCTGATGGACCACGGCATCGAGATCGAGCGCCGGGTCCGTGACGGGCTCCTGGAGATCGGCAAGAAGCTCGGCATCCCGCCGCTGGTGACGAACGACTCCCACTACACGTACGCGAGCGAGTCCGTCGCCCACGACGCCCTGCTCTGCATCCAGACCGGCAAGAACCTCTCCGACCCGGACCGCTTCCGCTTCGACGGCACCGGCTACTACCTGAAGTCCACCGACGAGATGTACGCCATCGACTCCTCGGACGCCTGGCAGGAGGGCTGCGCCAACACGCGGCTGGTCGCGGACCAGGTCGACACCGAGGGCATGTTCAAGTTCCGGAACCTGATGCCGAAGTTCGACATCCCGGAGGGCTACACCGAGGTCAGCTGGTTCCGTGAGGAAACCATGCGCGGCATGCACCGCCGCTACCCGGGAGGCATCCCGGAGGACCGGATGCAGCAGGCCGAGTACGAGATGGACACGATCATCTCGATGGGCTTCCCCGGCTACTTCCTCGTCGTCGCCGACTTCATCATGTGGGCCAAGAACCAGGGCATCGCGGTCGGCCCCGGCCGAGGCTCCGCGGCCGGCTCGATCGTCGCGTACGCCATGGGCATCACCGACCTCGACCCGCTCACCCACGGTCTGATCTTCGAGCGCTTCCTGAACCCCGAGCGCGTCTCCATGCCCGATGTCGACATCGACTTCGACGAGCGCAGGCGCGTCGAGGTGATCCGGTACGTGACCGACAAGTACGGCGCCGACAAGGTCGCCATGATCGGCACGTACGGCACCATCAAGGCCAAGAACGCGATCAAGGACTCCGCGCGCGTCCTCGGCTACCCGTACGCCATGGGCGACCGGCTCACCAAGGCCATGCCCGCCGACGTCCTCGGCAAGGGCATCCCGCTCTCCGGCATCCTCGACCCGACGCACCCCCGCTACGGCGAGGCCGGTGAGATCCGCGGGATGTACGAGAACGAGCCCGACGTGAAGAAGGTCATCGACACCGCCCGGGGTGTCGAGGGCCTGGTCCGCCAGATGGGCGTGCACGCCGCCGGCGTGATCATGTCCAGCGAGACGATCACCGACCACGTGCCCGTCTGGGTGCGGCACTCCGACGGCGTCACCATCACCCAGTGGGACTACCCGAGCTGCGAGTCGCTCGGCCTGCTGAAGATGGACTTCCTCGGCCTGCGCAACCTCACGATCATGGACGACGCCGTCAAGATGGTGAAGGCCAACAAGGGGATCGACATCGATCTCCTCGGCCTCCCGCTCGACGACCCCAAGACCTTCGAACTGCTCGGCCGCGGTGACACCCTCGGCGTCTTCCAGTTCGACGGCGGCCCCATGCGCTCCCTGCTGCGCCTGATGAAGCCCGACAACTTCGAGGACATCTCCGCCGTCTCGGCCCTGTACCGGCCGGGCCCGATGGGCATGAACTCGCACACGAACTACGCCCTGCGCAAGAACAAGCAGCAGGAGATCACCCCGATCCACCCGGACCTGGAGAAGCCCCTCGAAGAGGTGCTCGCGGTCACCTACGGCCTGATCGTCTACCAGGAGCAGGTCCAGAAGGCCGCCCAGATCATCGCCGGGTACTCGCTCGGCGAGGCCGACATCCTGCGCCGCGTGATGGGCAAGAAGAAGCCCGAGGAGCTGGCGAAGAACTTCACGATCTTCCAGGAGGGCGCCCGGAAGAACGGCTACAACGACAAGGCCATCCAGGCCCTGTGGGACGTCCTGGTCCCCTTCGCCGGCTACGCCTTCAACAAGGCCCACTCGGCCGCCTACGGCCTGGTCTCCTACTGGACCGCCTACCTCAAGGCCAACTTCCCCGCCGAGTACATGGCCGGCCTGCTCACCTCGGTCAAGGACGACAAGGACAAGTCCGCGATCTACCTGAACGAGTGCCGCCGTATGGGCATCAAGGTGCTCCCGCCGAACGTGAACGAGTCCGAGCCGAACTTCGCCGCCCAGGGCGACGACGTGATCCTGTTCGGGCTCACCGCCGTGCGCAACGTCGGCCAGAACGTCGTCGAGTCGATCATCAAGACCAGGAAGGCCAAGGGGAAGTTCTCCTCCTTCCCCGACTTCCTGGACAAGGTCGAGGCCGTCGTCTGCAACAAGCGGACCGTCGAATCGCTGATCAAGGCCGGCGCGTACGACGAGATGGGCCACACCCGCAAGGGCCTCGTCGCCCACCACGAACCGATGATCGACAACGTGGTGGCGGTCAAGCGCAAGGAGGCCGAGGGACAGTTCGACCTCTTCGGCGCAATGGGTGACGAGGGCGGCGCCGACGAGCCCGGCTTCGGGCTCGACGTGGAGTTCTCCGACGTCGAGTGGGAGAAGTCCTACCTGCTCGCCCAGGAGCGCGAGATGCTCGGCCTCTACGTCTCCGACCACCCGCTCTTCGGCCTGGAGCACGTCCTCTCCGACAAGACCGACGCCGGCATCTCCCAGCTGACCGGCGGGGAGCACTCCGACGGCGCGGTCGTCACCATCGGCGGCATCATCTCCGGCCTCCAGCGCAAGATGACCAAGCAGGGCAACGCCTGGGCCATCGCCACCGTCGAGGACCTGGCCGGCTCCATCGAATGCATGTTCTTCCCCGCGACCTACCAGCTCGTCTCCACCCAGTTGGTCGAGGACACGGTCGTCTTCGTCAAGGGCCGCCTGGACAAGCGCGAGGACGTCCCCCGCCTGGTCGCCATGGAGATGATGGTCCCCGACCTCACCTCGGCCGGCACCAACGCCCCCGTCGTCCTCACCATCCCCACCGTCAAGGTCACCCCGCCGATGGTCACCCGCCTCGGCGAGATCCTGCGCCACCACCGGGGCAACACCGAGGTGCGGATCAAGCTCCAGGGTCCGCGCAGCACCACCGTGCTGCGGCTCGACAAGCACCGCGTCCAGCCCGACCCGGCGCTCTTCGGCGACCTCAAGGTGCTGCTCGGACCGTCCTGCCTGGCCGGCTAGCGGTCGACGCGACGTACGGAGGGGCGCACCCGGAAGCCGGGTGCGCCCCTCCGTGTACGCGCGGGGGCCGTCAGTTGTGGCCGAACTTCTTTTCCTTGCGCTTGTGCGCCATGTCCATCGGGCTCGGCGACGGCGAGAGCGACTCGCCCTGCGGCTGACCCGAACTCTTGCCCGGATCCTGCGCCGAGGTGCGCTCCTGGGACTTCGCGGGCTGCTTCTGGTTCTTGTTCTTGGCCATGGAATGCCTCCGTGGGGGGTGTAGGGGCCAGGGCCGCCTTCACACTCACACAGCACCACAACCCGCGCATTTTGGATCATTACCGCGCGTGGTGACCGTGCCTTCCCCACCGCCCCGGGAGATCCGCCACGCCGATGATCGAGTTCCGGCCTTCAACGCCCGCGCGGTCGGGCAGACTCGGGGAATCCCAATCGAGGACCCCCAGGGAAGAGGGTGGAACGCGTGGACCGCTGCGTCGTCCTGGTGGACGCCGGCTACCTGCTCGGCGCCGCCGCGAGCCTCCTCGCGGGGGAACCCTCCCGCTCCCGCATCACCGTCGACCACGCCGCCCTCATCCAGGGCCTGCGCGAGCGGGCCGAGGCCGACACAGAACAGCCCCTGCTGCGGATCTACTGGTTCGACGGCGCGCCCGATCGGGTGCCCCAACCCGAACACCGCCGGCTGCGCGTCATGCCCCGCGTCACCGTCCGGCTCGGGGCCCTGACCCGCAGCGACGGACGCTGGGCGCAGAAGGGCGTCGATGCGGCCATGCACGCCGAGCTCACCGAACTGGCCCGCAACCGGGCCTGCTCCGACGTGGTGCTCGTGACCGGCGACGGCGACCTGCTGCCCGGGTTGATGTCCGCCAAGGAACACGGGGTCGCCGTCCACCTCTGGGCCGTCCAGGCCGCCGACGGGGACTACAACCAGTCCGAGGACCTCGTCGCCGAGGCCGACGAACGCCGCGTCCTCGACCGCGCCTGGATCACCCGCGCCGTCCGCGCCCGTGACCTCACCGGACTGTGCGCCCCCGCGCCGGCCCCGCGCCCCGAGATCGCCGCGATCCTCTCCGCGCCCCTGCCCGAGGCGGCCCTCGCCGAAGCCGCCCGCAACGGCTCCCCGCCCGCCCCGGCGCCCCCCGACGGGGCCTCCGTACCGGCCCCCGCCAACGAGGGCGCCAAGACCGTCCCCACCCCCAAGGACCTCGCCTCGCTGCGCGCCCCCGGCCAGGCCCAGGGACCCGCCGGACACCCCGGGCAGGGCGCCCCGGCACCCGCCGGGAGCGCCCTGCGCTGGTCCTCCGACAAGGGCTGGATCGACCGGGCCGGCCCCCTCGGCGAGCCCGCCGAGACCGCCTCCCTGCCCACCCTCGCCCAGCTCACCAGCGCCGAACAGCGCTGGGCGGACCGCGAGGAGGACATCACCACCGTCGGCGGCGACCCCTTCGAGGTGGGCCAGGTCTTCGCCCGCCGCTGGATGGAACGCCTCCCCGAAACCGTCCACCTGCAGAAGCTCGCCACCATGTACCCGCGCGTCCCGCACCGCATCGACGGGGAGCTGCTGCGCTACGCCGCCCGTTTCGGGCTGCTCGCGCACAAGGACGACCAGATCGACGAACACGACCGGTACGCCATCCGGGCCGGCTTCTGGCGGGAGATCGACGTCCGGGCCGCGGCTGAGCACGTGAGCGGCGCCCATGGCGCCGCGAGCGCCCCGCTGCCCGCGAGCCCGAGCACCCCGGCGGCCGACCAGGGGTGAAAGCCGCGTAGGCTGCTCCCTCGTGAGTACGGGCACAGCACAGGCAGGGCACACCGCGGCAGCAGCCGCGGACGCGGCCTCCGACGTGGTCTGCGCGGTGCGTGACCTGGTCAAGACCTACCCCGCGGTCCGCGGCCGGCGAGGGGCCCCCGCACTGCCCGAGACCCGGGCCACCGACGGGATCTCCCTGACCGTCCGCCGCGGCGAGGTGTTCGGCCTGCTCGGGCCCAACGGCGCCGGCAAGTCCACCCTGGTCCGCCAGCTCACCGGCCTGCTGCGGCCCGACAGCGGCTCCGTGACCCTGCTCGGCCACGACCTCGTACGCCACCCCGAACGCGCGGCCCGGCTGCTCGCCTACCTGGGGCAGGAGTCCACCGCCCTCGACGAACTCACCGTCGCCCTCGCCGTCGAGACCACCGGCCGGCTGCGCGGGCTCGCACTGCGGGACGCGCGGTCCGCACGGGACGACGTACTGGAGGAACTCGGGCTGACCGGGATCGCCGGCCGGCCCCTGAAGAAGCTCTCCGGCGGCCAGCGGCGCCTCGCCTGCTTCGCCACCGCACTGGTGGGGGAGCGGCCGCTGCTGGTCCTCGACGAACCCACCACCGGCATGGACCCGGTGGCCCGACGGGCGGTGTGGGCGGCCGTGGACCGCCGTCGAGCCCGGCACGGTGCGACGGTCCTGCTCGTCACCCACAACGTCATCGAGGCCGAGACCGTCCTCGACCGGGTCGCCGTCGTCGACCACGGCAAGGTCATCGCCTGCGACACCCCGACCGGGCTCAAGGCCATGGTGTCCGACGAGGTCCGCCTCGAACTGGTCTGGCGCAACGCCCCGCCCCTGGACGTGCCCGCGGTCGCCGCGCTCGCCCCCGCCGCCGCCGAATCGGGCCGCCGCTGGGTCCTGCGGCTCCCGCAGGACGAGGCGCGCGCCGCGGTGGCCGCGGTGACGGGCGGCCCCGCCTTCGCCGCCCTCGACGATTTCACGTTGGCCACGCCGAGCCTGGAGGACGTCTACCTCGCGCTGGGTGGACGGATGAAGGGTCTGGTCAAGTCGTGACCACCGCTGTCGTTCCCGGGACGCTCGCACCCCGCGCCCGGTTCTTCCCGGCGCTCGCCGCCGTCTACCGGGCCCAACTGTCCCGCGCCCGCGTCGCCCGGATCCCGCTGCTGTTCGTGGCCACCTTCCAGTCCGTCGGCATCATGATCCTGATGCGGGGCGTCGTGGACGGGGGCTCCGAGGCGCGGGCCGTCGTCGCCGGATCCTCGGTGCTCGTCGTCGCCTTCGTCGCGCTGAACCTGCTCGCCCAGTACTTCGGGCAACTGCGGGCCGGCGGCGGACTCGACCACTACGCCACCCTGCCCGTGCCGCCCGCCTCGGTGGTGCTCGGCGCCGCGGCCGCGTACGCGTCCTTCACCCTGCCGGGGACCCTCGTCACCGCCGTCTTCGGGAGCCTGCTGTTCGGGCTGCCGATGGGCGGCCTGTGGATCCTCGCGGCGGTGGTGCCGCTGGCCGGGGCCGCGCTCGCCGGGCTCGGGGCGGCGCTCGGACTGCTCGCTCCGCGCCAGGAGCTCGCCACGCTGGCCGGACAGCTCGGCATGTCCGCCGCACTGCTGCTGGGGGTGCTGCCGCCCGAGCGGATGCCGGACGTGATCGTGTGGGCCCGGGACCTGCTGCCCTCGACGTACGGGGTCGAGGCCTTCGCGGAAACCTTCGCCCCGCACCCCGACTGGGCGGCCGTCGTCGTCGACCTCGGGGTGTGCGCCGCCGTCGGAGTGCTGTCGCTGGCCCTCGCGACGTGGGCGTACCGCCGGGCGGCGGTCCGCTGAAGCCGGTGCCGGTCGTACCTGGCACGATGTGGGGGTGACCGAAGCCGTGACCCCGCCGCCGTCCCCGCACGACCCGCCGCACCCCCCGCCCGCGGCGGAGCGCGCGGACCGGCCCGGGCAGAACCACACCGGGCAGCACCCCGAACAGCCGAACCCGGAGCGGGCCCACCCGGAGAAGTCGGAACCGGGGCCGGTGTCGGAGCCGGACGGGCCCGGAGGGACGGCCGACGGCATCACCGCCGCGGACATCCGTGACGGCGCCGCCGTCACCCTGGTGGTCGGCGTGACCGGAGTTCTCCTCGGGCTGCTGTGGGCGTGGCTGGCGCCCCGCGCGCAGTACGTCTCCAACGGCGAGGCGGTCTTCCTGCGCGACACCGAGAGCGAGGCGCGGATCGGCGCCGACGGCACGTTCTTCCTGCTGGCCCTCGGCTTCGGCGTGCTCAGCGCCGTCGCCGTCTTCCTGTGGCGCCGGCGCGGGGGAGTCCCCCTGGTGATCGGGCTGACGCTCGGAGCCTGCTTCGCCTCACTGGCGGGATGGCGGCTGGGGCTGCTCCTCGGACCGAGCGCGAACCTGCCGGCGGCGGCCGCCGCGGCGGGCAAGGGCGTGCCGTTCGACGCCCCGCTCCAACTGCTGGCCCACGGGGTGCTGCTGGTGTGGCCCATGACGGCCGTCGCCCTGCACCTGGGCCTGACCGCCCTGGGGTCCCCGCGGGAGCCCCTCCCGGCGGAGGAGTGGGAGACCTACCCGCCGCCGCACGTCCACGTCGACCTGACGAAGGACGCCCCGCGCGACTGACGCCGGCGGTCGTCGCCCGGACCCAGACCCTGTCGTCGAACTTCCGGACGCCGTGAGGCCGCCCTCCGGGCGACGGCGGGAGTCCGACGCAAGCCCCTAGGTCCGGGCGATCGGGGCCACCACCGCGCCCGTGAGCGCCGTCAGGTCCGTCGGGGTCAGTTCGACCTCCAGGCCCCGGCGGCCGGCCGAGACGCAGACCGTCGGGTGGGCGGTCGCCGAGGCGTCCACGACCGTGCGCAGCCGCTTGCGCTGCCCCAGCGGGGAGATCCCGCCCCGGACGTAGCCCGTGGTGCGCTCCGCGAGCGCCGGATCCGCCATCGCGGCGCGCTTGCCGCCCGACGCCGAGGCGAGCGCCTTCAGGTCCAGGGAACCCGAGACGGGCACCACCGCCACGGTGAGGACCCCGTCCACGTCCGCGACGAGGGTCTTGAAGACCCGTTCGGCGGGGACGCCGAGGGCTTCGGCGGCCTCCTCGCCGTACGAGGGGTGGGCCGGGTCGTGCTCGTAGGCGTGGGTGGTGAACTCCACGCCCGCCGCTGTGAGGGCGACGATCGCCGGGGTGCCCGCCGGACCGGCCGGCTTCTTCTTCGCCATCAGTTCGGGCTCGCCATCAGTTCGGGCTCGTCGGGGTGCGGGTGAGTTCCACCGCCGGGAGCGACGGGAGGTGCCGGATCACGGCGGTCTCCGAGCGCAGCAGTTTCAGCTCCTCGGCGAGCCGGGTCGCGGTGTCCGGGGCCTGGAGCAGGCGCTGCTTCGAGGGGATGTCCAGTACGGCGGCGGCCGCCACCAGGTACGACACCACCGACGGCTCGTCCGGCAGGTCGGGCGCGGAGGTCAGCGACCGTTCCCGGGCCCCGGCCAACCGCTTCTGGTAGCTCCGGAACGCCCGCAGCACCCCCTCGGACAGGGCGCCCGCACCGTCACCCGCGTCCTCCGCGAGCTCCTCCAGCTCCGCGACGAGGAAGGGCCCCGACGCGTCGACGGAGAGCAGCCGGACCCGGGTCGTGCCGGTGGCGAGGACCTCGAAGCTGCCGTCCTCGCGCTCCCGGATCGTCGCCGCGTCGGCGACGCAGCCGACCCGGTGGAAGGCCTGGATCGGGTCCGCGCCGAAGCCCGCCGCCGGGCCCCGTTCGGGCACGGCCGTCTGGTCGGGCAGGCCGGGGGCGGTCGGGGCCACCTCCCGGCCGTCGCGGATCGCGACGACCGCGAAGCGGCGCGGCTCGTCCTCGCCCGACTTCAGCAGTTCGCGCATCATGGCGCGATAGCGCTCCTCGAAGATGTTCAGCGGCAGCACGAGGCCCGGGAACAGTACCGAGTTCAGCGGGAAGAGGGGCAGGCGAACGGTGGTCACGAGGCACAGGGTAGTGGCCGGACGGCCGGAGCCGTCACCCCCGCCTCAGCAGCCGTGACGCGCCCGCCGCCACCGTCGTGGCCAGGATCCAGCCCAGGAGGACCAGGGCCGCCGAACCCCACTGCCAGCCGCCCGCCATCTTCCAGTGGCCCTCCTGGCCGAGGTTGATCACCGGCAGCAGGAGGTCCAGGGCGTACAGGGCGGCGTTCCAGTGCGGGTGCTCGTCCGCCTTGACCGGCTCCGGACGGTGTCCGAGGAAGAGCAGGGCCCCCGCCGCCCACAGGAGCGCCATCCACAGCGCGGCCCGGCCCGGCCGGTAGCCGTAGACCACCGTCCAGTCCTGGAGCAGGCCCCATGCCCGGGCCGCGGGCGGCAGGGTGGCCCGCCGCCGGCGCTGCTTGGCGAGCAGCACCTCGCGGGCCTCCGCGTCCTCCCCGCCGTCCCGCAGCACGGTCGCGAGCCGCTCGTACGGCTCGGGGGAGTACTCCGGAGTCGCCGCTTCCACCCAGGCGAGGCGCCGGGCGAGGGTGAAGTCGCCGCGGGGCGCGACCTTCTCGTAGACGAACCCCTCCATGGACAACCGGCCCGGTCCCGGCCAGCTCGTGTGCCGGTCGACCAGCTTGTCGACCTTCGAGCCGGAGACCACGACCCGGCCCCGTTCCGGCGCCTCCCCGACGAAACGGAACTCCGGGGTCTGGATCCGCCGCAGCGAGACCTCCTGGTCCGGCGCGAGCTCGAAGCGGGCCCCGTAGAAGTCGACGGAGTCACCGAAGCGCCCGTCGTCCAGCCGCAGCGGCCCCCGGCACTCGAAGGCCCGCCCCGGGCCGCCGTTCGTGGGCGTCCGGCTCCAGTCGTTGCCGAAGGCCGGACCGCCGTTCGCGGTGGTCAGGGCGATGGAGGTCAGGTAGAGCGTCCGCTCGACGGTCAGGGTCGGCGCGTTCAGGGCCCGCTGCCCGCCCACGGCGGTCAGCCGCGCGCCGCGCATGCTCATGGAGGCGCCGACCTTCGCCCCGCGCAGACTGACCTCGCCGTGCGTCTCCACCATGTCGGCGTGCAGGTCCTGCGCCACCGAGATCCCGTCGGCCGAGATCGCCAGGCCCCGGTGGTCGGCGCGCACGACGGCCCGGCCGACCAGCAGGTCCGTCCCGATCTGCGCGTCGGTCAGCCGGATGCCGCGCGCCACCCGCGAGGCCACCAGGTGAAGGTCCCCCTCCGTGTGCAGCCGGGCCGCCTCCAGCCGGGGTATCGCGCAGTTGTGGAGCCGCAGCGTGCCGCAGCGCGTTTCGGACAGCCGGACGTCGTCGTCGAAGCGGCACGAGCGGATCTCGACGTACGGGGCGACCGTGCCGCCCGACAGGTCCAGCCGCCCGGTGATCCGCGCCCCGCGCAGCTTCAGGCAACCCACCCGGCCCGGCACCGGAGCGGGACCGGCCAGCAGCAGCAGGGCCACCACCTCGGCCCGCACCGACCGCTCGGGTCCCCACGGCGACCCGTCGTGCGGCGCTTCCGGCCCCTCCGCGGGCGGCCGGAGGTCACAGACCGTGCCGCCGCGGAAGGTCTCCCACATGTCCCGCTCGGCCTCGGTCAGGTCCCCCGGCGGTGCGTCCGTCATCACTTCGGTCATGGCAGCCCCCCGCCTGTCACGTGCGCGTACGCCCACGCTATGCGGCGCCTGTGACATCCGGGGCGCGTATCAGCCAGTGATACGGGCGAACGGTCGCGGGAGACGGTCTGAGAGAATTGGGACGTGATCTCTCGTATCGACCTGCGCGGTGACACCCTCCCCGAGGGTGGCGCCCTGCGCGATCTGCTGCCCCGTGCCGAGTTCGACGTCGAAGCCGCCCTGGAAAAGGTGCGGCCCATCTGCGAAGACGTCCATCATCGTGGCACGGCGGCGCTGATCGAGTTCGCGCAGAAGTTCGACGGCGTCGAACTCTCGCAGGTCCGGGTGCCCGCGGAGGCCATCACGGCCGCCCTGGAGCAGCTGGATCCGGCCGTCCGCGCCGCCCTGGAGGAGTCGATCCGGCGCGCCCGGATCGTGCACCGCAACCAGCGCCGCACCGAGCACACCACCCAGGTGGTCCCCGGCGGCACCGTGACCGAGAAGTGGGTTCCGGTCGAGCGCGTGGGGCTGTACGCCCCGGGCGGCCGCTCCGTCTACCCGTCCTCCGTCGTGATGAACGTCGTCCCGGCCCAGGAGGCGGGCGTCGAGTCGATCGCGCTGGCCTCCCCGCCGCAGCGCGAGTTCGACGGGCTGCCGCACCCCACCATCCTCGCGGCGTGCGCGCTGCTCGGCGTGGACGAGGTGTACGCGGTCGGAGGTGCCCAGGCCGTCGCGATGTTCGCGTACGGAACCACCGGACCGGACGGCTGCCCGCCGGCCAACATGGTGACCGGCCCCGGCAACATCTGGGTCGCCGCCGCCAAGCGGTACTTCACCGGGAAGATCGGCATCGACACCGAGGCCGGCCCCACCGAGATCGCCGTCCTCGCGGACGCCACGGCCGACCCGGTCCACGTCGCGGCCGATCTGATCAGCCAGGCCGAGCACGACCCGCTCGCCGCGGCCGTCCTCGTCACGGACTCCGCCGAGCTCGCGGACGCCGTCGAGAAGGAACTGGAACCGCAGGTCGCGGCCACAAAGCACGTCGAGGACCGGATCAAGCCGGCCCTCGCGGGCAGGCAGTCCGCGATCGTCCTCGTCGACAGCCTGGAGGACGGCCTCAAGGTCGTCGACGCGTACGGCGCCGAGCACCTGGAGATCCAGACCGCCGACGCCGCCGCCCGGGCCGCCCGGGTGCGCAACGCCGGCGCGATCTTCGTCGGCCCGTGGTCCCCGGTCTCCCTGGGCGACTACTGCGCGGGCTCCAACCACGTGCTGCCCACCGGCGGCTGCGCCTGCCACTCCTCCGGCCTGTCCGTGCAGTCCTTCCTGCGCGGCATCCACATCGTCGACTACACGCGCGACGCCCTCGCCGAGGTCGCCCACCACGTGGTGACGCTCGCCGAGGCCGAGGACCTGCCCGCGCACGGGGCCGCTCTGAAGGCCCGCTTCGGATGGAAGGTTCCCCAGCAGTGACCGCGGACATCGGAATCGACGACCTCCCCATCCGGGACGAACTCCGCGGCAAGACCCCGTACGGCGCCCCGCAGCTCGACGTGCCCGTCCAGCTGAACACCAACGAGAACCCGTACGAGCTCCCCGCCGAACTCGTCGCCCGGATCGCCGAACGGGTGGCCGACGCCGCCCGCACCCTCAACCGCTACCCGGACCGGGACGCCGTCGAGCTGCGCACCGAACTCGCCGCCTACCTCACCCGTACCGGCAAGCACCCCGTGGCGCGGGAGAACGTCTGGGCCGCCAACGGCTCCAACGAGGTCCTCCAGCAGCTGCTGCAGACCTTCGGCGGGCCCGGCCGCACCGCGATCGGCTTCGAGCCCTCGTACTCGATGCACGCGCTGATCGCCCGCGGCACCGGCACGCAGTGGATCTCCGGCCCGCGCCGCGAGGACTTCACCATCGACGTCACGGCGGCGGAATCGGCGATCGCCGAGAACGCCCCCGACGTCGTCTTCATCACCTCGCCCAACAACCCCACGGGCACCGCCGTCGCCGCGGAGACCGTCCTCGCGCTCTACGAGGCCGCCCAGGCGGCCAAGCCGTCCCTCGTCGTCGTCGACGAGGCGTACGTGGAGTTCAGCCACCGGGACTCGCTGCTGCCCCTCATCGAGGGCCGCCCCAACCTGGTGGTCTCCCGGACCATGTCCAAGGCCTTCGGCGCCGCGGGCCTGCGCCTGGGCTACCTGGCCGCGCACCCCGCCGTGGTGGACGCCGTCCAACTGGTGCGCCTGCCGTACCACCTGTCGGCCGTCACCCAGGCGACCGCGCTGGCCGCCCTGGAGCACACCGACACCCTGCTCGGCTACGTCGAGCAGCTCAAGGCCGAACGGGACCGCCTCGTCGACGAGCTGCGGGCCCTCGGCCACGAGGTCACCGACTCCGACGCGAACTTCGTCCAGTTCGGGCGGTTCGAGGATTCCCACACCGCCTGGCAGAAGATCCTCGACCAGGGCGTCCTGGTCCGGGACAACGGCGTACCGGGATGGCTGCGGGTCACCGCCGGCACCCCGGCAGAGAACGACGCGTTCCTGGAAGCGGTTCGCGCACTGAAGAAGGAGCAGCAGGCATGAGCCGCATCGGACGGGTCGAACGGACCACGAAGGAGACCTCGGTCCTCGTCGAGATAAACCTCGACGGCACGGGCAAGGTCGACGTGTCGACCGGCGTGGGCTTCTACGACCACATGCTCGACCAGCTCGGCCGCCACGGCCTCTTCGACCTCACCGTCAAGACCGAGGGCGACCTGCACATCGACAGCCACCACACCATCGAGGACAGCGCCCTCGCGCTGGGCGCCGCCTTCAAGCAGGCCCTCGGCGACAAGGTCGGCATCTACCGCTTCGGCAACTGCACGGTCCCGCTGGACGAGTCCCTCGCCCAGGTGACCGTCGACCTGTCCGGCCGCCCGTACCTCGTGCACACCGAGCCCGAGAACATGGCGCCGATGATCGGCACGTACGACACGACGATGACCCGGCACATCTTCGAGTCCTTCGTCGCGCAGGCCCAGATCGCCCTGCACATCCACGTCCCGTACGGCCGCAACGCCCACCACATCGTGGAGTGCCAGTTCAAGGCCCTCGCCCGGGCCCTGCGCTACGCCGCCGAGTTCGACCCGCGCGCCGCCGGCATCCTGCCCTCCACGAAGGGCGCCCTCTAGCCGTGAACGGCCTCAACACCATCCTGATCGTCGTCGGCCTCTTCCTGGCCGGCGGCGTCTACTCCTTCCAGAAGCAGAAGATGCCGCTGTCGCTCATCATCCTGCTCACCATCGGCTCCGTGATGTGCCTGGCCGCCGGAGTCCTGCGGATCCAGGGAATTTGGGAGTGAGCCCGGTGACCCCCACCAAGAAGGTCGTCGTCTTCGACTACGGCTTCGGCAACGTCCGTTCCGCGGAACGCGCCCTCGCGCGCGTCGGCGCGGACGTCGAGATCACCCGCGACTACGACGAGGCGATGGACGCCGACGGCCTCCTCGTGCCCGGCGTCGGCGCCTTCTCCGCCTGCATGCAGGGACTCAAGGACGCCCGCGGCGACTGGATCATCGGCCGCCGGCTCTCCGGCGGCCGCCCCGTCATGGGCATCTGCGTCGGCATGCAGATCCTCTTCGAGCGCGGCATCGAGCACGGCGTGGAGACCGAGGGCCTCGACGAGTGGCCCGGCACGGTCGGCCCGCTCAAGGCCCCCGTCGTCCCCCACATGGGCTGGAACACCGTCGACGCCCCCGCCGACAGCCAGGCCTTCGCGGGACTCGACGCCGACGCCCGCTTCTACTTCGTGCACTCCTACGCCGCGCACGACTGGAGCCTGGAAGTCACCAACCCGCTGATCCGCGCCCCCAAGGTCACCTGGGCCACCCACGGCGAACGCTTCGTCGCGGCCGTGGAGAACGGGGCCCTGTGGGCCACCCAGTTCCACCCCGAGAAGTCCGGCGACACCGGTGCCCAGCTCCTCACCAACTGGATCGAGACCCTGTGATGACCGCACCCACCCTCGAACTCCTCCCCGCGGTCGACGTCCGCGACGGCCAGGCCGTACGCCTCGTCCACGGCGTCTCCGGCAGCGAGACCTCCTACGGCTCCCCGCTGGAGGCCGCCCTCGCATGGCAGCGCTCCGGCGCCGAATGGCTCCACCTCGTCGACCTGGACGCCGCGTTCGGCACCGGTGACAACCGCGCCCTCGTCGCCGAGATCACCGGCGCCATGGACATCAAGGTCGAGCTGTCCGGCGGCATCCGCGACGACGCCTCGCTCGCAGCGGCCCTGGCCACCGGCTGCACCCGCGTCAACCTCGGCACCGCGGCCCTGGAGACCCCCGAGTGGGCCGCCAAGGCCATCGCCGACCACGGCGACCGCATCGCCGTCGGCCTCGACGTCCGCGGCACCACCCTCAAGGGCCGCGGCTGGACCAGCGAGGGCGGCGACCTCTACGAGACCCTCGCCCGCCTGGACTCCGAGGGCTGCGCCCGCTACGTCGTCACCGACATCGGCAAGGACGGCACCCTCACCGGCCCCAACCTGGAGCTGCTGCGCAACGTCTGCGCCGCCACCGACCGGCCCGTCGTGGCCTCCGGCGGCATCTCCTCCCTCGACGACCTGCGCGCGCTGTCCGAGCTCGTGCCGCTCGGCGTCGAGGGCGCGATCGTCGGCAAGGCCCTGTACGCCAAGGCCTTCACCCTGGAAGAAGCCCTGAACGTCACGAAGGCGGGCCCCGCATGAGTTCCGTACGTCGTATCTCCTCCGGCGGCCCGTACGAGGACGTCATCGCGTACTCGCGCGCCGTCCAGCTCCCGAACGGGCTCGTGCTCGTCTCCGGCTGCACCGCGGCCGACGCGGGCGGCCCGTACGACCAGGCCATCGCCGCCTTCGGCGTCGCCTTCAAGGCCCTCGCCCAGGCCGGACTCGGCCCCGAGGACGTGGTCCGCACCCGCCTGTACCTCACCCACGCCCGTGACGTGGACGAGGTGGGCCGCGCCCACAAGACGCTCTTCGACACGGTCCGCCCCGCCGCGACGATGCTCATCGTCTCCGGCTTCGTCGACCCGTCGATGGTCGTCGAGGTGGAGGTAGAGGCGTACCGGGAGCCGTCCGCATGAGCCTCGCCGTACGCGTGATCCCCTGCCTCGACGTCGACAACGGCCGCGTCGTCAAGGGCGTCAACTTCCAGAACCTGCGCGACGCGGGCGACCCCGTCGAGATGGCCAAGCTGTACGACGCCGAAGGCGCCGACGAGCTGACCTTCCTCGACATCACCGCCTCCTCCGGCAACCGCGAGACGACCTACGACGTGGTGCGCCGCACCGCCGAGCAGGTCTTCATCCCGCTGACCGTCGGCGGCGGCGTCCGTACCGCCGACGACGTGGACAAGCTGCTGCGGGCCGGAGCGGACAAGGTCGGCGTCAACACCGCCGCCATCGCCCGCCCCGAGCTCATCCAGGAGATCGCCGAACGCTTCGGCCGTCAGGTCCTGGTCCTGTCGGTCGACGCGCGCCGCACCGCCACCGGCTCCTTCGAGGTCACCACCCACGGCGGCCGCAAGGGCACCGGCATCGACGCCGTCGAATGGGCCCACCGCGCCGCCGAACTCGGCGCCGGGGAGATCCTGCTCAACTCGATGGACGCCGACGGCACCAAGGACGGCTACGACACCGAGATGATCGCCGCCGTCCGCAAGCACGTCACCGTCCCGGTGATCGCCTCCGGAGGCGCCGGCACCCTCGCGCACTTCCCGCCGGCCATCGCGGCCGGAGCCGACGCGGTGCTCGCCGCCTCGGTGTTCCACTTCGGCGACCTGCGGATCTCCGAGGTCAAGTCGTCGCTGCGCGAGGCGGGCCACCCCGTCCGCTGAGCGGCTCGCCTCCTCGGGAAAACCACCTGCCGCGTCCCGCCCGCCCCGCCTACTCTGGTCCAGACCAGTCGAGGAGGGGGTGCGGTGGGCGCGGCAGCCGTGTTGCGTGACGGGAACGTCCTGCGGTGGCTCGGGGCGTACGCGGCCTCCCTCATCGGGGACGGCATCTACTTCCTCGCCCTCGGCTGGGCCGCCGCGCAGACCGCCGGACCCGGCGAGGTCGGCCTGGTCATGGCCGCCGGAGCGGTGCCCCGCGCCCTGCTCATGCTGGGCGGCGGGGTCGTCGCCGACCGGTTCGGGCCGCGCCTCGTCGTCCTCTCCTCCGACGCCGTCCGGTGCGCGGTGATCCTCGCCCTCGCGGCGGTCGTCGCCCTCACCTCGCCCGGCCTGTGGCTCCTGGTCGTCGTGGCCCTCGTGTTCGGGCTGGTCGACGCCCTGTTCATGCCCGCCGTCGGCGCGCTGCCGCCGCGGATCGCCGAGCCCGGGCACCTCGTACGCGTCCAGGGCCTGCGGAGCCTCGCCGAACGCGTCGGCCACACCGCCGGGCCGCCGGCCGCGGGCCTCGCCATGGGCCTGGGCGGCCCCGCGACGGCCTTCGCGGTGGCCGCCGCCCTGTTCGCGGCGTCGCTCCTCCTCCTGCTCACGGTCCGCATCTCCCCCCTCCCGGGGGCGGGGGCGCCGGGGGACGCCGCGCGGGATGCCCGCGCCGGGGCTCGGGCGCGGGGCAGCGGGAGTGGCGCCTGGCAGCAGCTGCGCTCAGGGCTGGCGTACATCCGGCGGCACGGGCTGATAGGGCCCCTCGTCCTCTCCGGTGCGCTCAGCCAACTCGGCACCTCGGCCCCGCTCACCCTCGGGCTGATCCTGCTCGCCGGGGAACGCGGCTGGGGCGCCGGCGGGGTCGGCTGGGTCGTCGGCTCCCTCGGCGCGGGAGCCGCCGCCAGTGCCCTGCTGCTCACCCTGATCCCGCGCTTCCCCCGCGCCGGGGCGTGGCAGAACGCCACCCTGATCGCCGGCTCCGCCGGCATCGGGGCCCTGGCCCTGGCGCCGACCCTCACCTCGGCGGTGGCGCTGGCGCTGGTCACCGGGCTCGTCTGCGGGATCTGCGGAGGGCTGGCCGTCGCCCTGATCCAGACCGCCACCGACCCCTCCTATCTGGGCCGGGTCAGCTCCGTCATGGCCTTCACGGCGGTGGGGCTGGCCCCGCTGGCCTACCCCGTCTTCGGGCTGGCGGCCGAGCTCTGGGGGATCACCCCGGTGTTCCTCGCCGGCGGCGCGCTGAGCATGGCGGGAGCGGCCGTAGGCACCTGGGCCCCCGCGGTCCGCCGAGCGGAACTCTCCCTGACCTGACCGTTTCGGCCCCGCCGGTCCTCCCGGGACCCCGCGCCAATCGCCGGCGGGGCTGGATGTGCGGCGGGGTCGGGTTTGCTGCCGGGGTTCGGCTTGCGGAGCCGTGCGGGTACAGGCCCCTGGGGCTCCGCCCCGGACCCCGCGCCTCAAACGCCGGCGAGGCTGAATGGTGCGGCGGGACTGATGGTGCGGCGGGATTCGGTGTGCGGCGAGGCTGGATATGAGGCGGGGGCCGGAACGGGGCGGTGTGCCGTAGGTCGGGGTCGGGGACGGGGTGGGGTGTCGTCCGGGACCAAAACGTGATTTGTTGGCGCGCGGTACCGCCCGGCGAATCCCGCTCGGACAGGGCGCCATAAATCATGCCCGTCCCGGACGACACCCCACCCCGGCACCGGCCCCGACCCACCCACAGCCGCCCCGCACCCGCACGCCCCGACCCCACCCGCAGCCACCCCACACCCACACCCGCACCCGCACGGCCCCGACCCCACCCGCAGCAGCCCCCCGCACCGCCCCACCATCACACCCCCCCCGACCGGCCAGGTCAGAGGCCCAGGCGGGCCTCCGTCAAGCGGGCCACCGCTTCCTTCGGGCCGTCGAGTTCCACCGCGGCAGCGGCCTGGCGGCCGAAGCAGAACAGTGTCAGTTCCCCCGGCTCCCCGGTGACCGTCACCACCGGGGTGCCCTTGTGCGCCACCGACGTCTGACCGTTCGGGCGGCGCAGGACGAGCCCGACGGGGGACTTGCGTCCCGTGAGCCGGGCCAGGCGCTCCAGGCGCGACCACAGGACGTCCGAGAACACCGGATCGAGCTCCCGCGGCGACCAGTCCGGCTGAGCGCGCCGGACGTCCTCCGCGTGGACGTAGAACTCCACCGCGTTCGCCGCCTCGTCGATCTGCTTCAGCGCGTACACCGACATCCTCGGCGGCCCGGTCCGGATCAGTTGGAGGAGTTCCTCGTACGGCTTGGCGGCGTACTCCTCCATGACCTTGTCCAGCCGCGCCTTGAGGGCGTTCAGCAGCAGACCCCCCGCCGCGTCCGGCCGCCGTTCCCGGACGACCACGTGCGCGGCCAGCTCCCGCGTCCGCCAGCCGTCGCACAGCGTCGGCGCCTCCGGTCCCGCGGCTTCCAACAGGTCGGCCAGGAGCAGTCGTTCACGCTTCGCATGGGTAGACATGGCGGCAAGCCTACGGCTGGAAGCAGCCCCTCGCCCGCTCATCAGCTGGACAGTGATCCGTAACCGCCGCCCCGACCCGGCACAATGGCCCACATGAGTACGTCCTCCCTCGATCCCGCCGTCGCCGCCCGCCTCAAGCGCTCCGCGGACGGTCTGGTACCGGCCATCGCCCAGCAGTACGACACCGGTGAGGTGCTCATGCTCGGCTGGATGGACGACGAGGCCCTGCACCGCACCCTGACCACGGGACGCTGTACGTACTGGTCCCGCAGCCGCGGCGAGTACTGGGTCAAGGGGGATACTTCCGGCCACTTCCAGCACGTGAAGTCCGTCGCCCTGGACTGCGACGCCGACACCGTGCTCGTCAAGGTCGACCAGGTCGGCGCCGCCTGCCACACCGGCGCCCGCACGTGCTTCGACGCCGACGTCCTGCTCTCCGACGCCGAATAGGTAGGGTCCCACGCCATGGATCTTGAGACGTTCCGCAAACTCGCGGTGGACCGCCGCGTCATCCCCGTCAGCCGCAAGCTGCTCGCGGACGGGGACACCCCCGTAGGGCTCTACCGGAAGCTGGCGGCCGAACGCACCGGCACCTTCCTGCTGGAGTCCGCGGAGAACGGCCGGTCCTGGTCCCGGTACTCCTTCATCGGCGTGCGCAGCGACTCCACCCTCACCGTCCGGGACGGGCAGGCGCACTGGATCGGCACCCCGCCCGTCGGCGTCCCCACCGACGGCGACCCCCTCGACGCGCTGCGCGCCACCGTCGAGGCCCTGCACACCCCCCGCGACCTCGCGGCCGGCATGCCCCCCTTCACGGGCGGCATGGTGGGCTACCTCGGCTACGACATCGTGCGCCGCCTGGAACGCATCGGGGAGCACGGCCGCGACGACCTGGAGCTGCCCGAGCTGACCATGCTGCTCACCTCCGACCTGGCGGTCCTGGACCACTGGGACGGCACGGTCCAGCTCATCGCCAACGCGATCAACCACAACGACCTCGACACGGGTGTGGACGAGGCGTACGCGGACGCGGTCGCCCGGCTGGACGCGATGGAGGCGGACCTGGCCCGCCCCGCCCCCTACCTCCCCACCCCGCTGCCGGTCTCCGAGCTGCCCGAGTTCTCCGCGTTGTGGGGCGGCGAGCAGTACCAGGCCGCCGTCGAGGACATCAAGGAGCGGATCCGGGCCGGCGAGGCGTTCCAGGTGGTGCCCTCGCAGCGGTTCGAGACCCCCTGCGAGGCCTCCGCGCTGGACGTGTACCGGGTGCTGCGGGCCACGAACCCGTCGCCGTACATGTACCTCTTCCGTTTCGAGAACGGCTTCGACGTGGTCGGCTCCAGCCCCGAGGCGCTGGTGAAGGTCGAGGACGGGCGGGCCATGGTCCATCCGATCGCCGGCACCCGCCATCGCGGCGCGACCCCGCAGGAGGACAACGACCTCGCGGACGAGTTGCTGGCCGACCCCAAGGAGCGGGCCGAGCACCTGATGCTCGTCGACCTGGGCCGCAACGACCTGGGCCGGGTCTGCGAGCCGGGTTCCGTCGAGGTCGTCGACTTCATGAGCATCGAGCGCTATTCGCACGTCATGCACATCGTCTCGACGGTCACCGGACGCGTCGCCGAGGGCCGCACGGCCTTCGACGTGCTCACGGCCTGCTTCCCGGCCGGCACCCTGTCCGGGGCGCCCAAGCCGCGCGCCATGCAGATCATCGAGGAGCTGGAGCCCACCCGCCGCGGCCTGTACGGCGGATGCGTCGGCTACCTGGACTTCGCCGGCGACTCCGACACGGCCATCGCCATCCGGACCGCGCTGCTGCGCGACGGGACGGCGTACGTGCAGGCGGGCGCGGGTGTCGTCGCGGATTCGGTGCCCGAGCTGGAGGACAACGAGTGCCGCAACAAGGCGGCCGCCGTGCTCCGGGCGGTCGGAGCGGCGAACCGCCTCCACCGGGGCTGAGGCCGTAGGGGATAGTGGGGTACGTGAGTGCCGTACCCCACCCCCGCAACGAAGTCGAGGCCCCCGAGAGCAAGGCCGGCCGCCGCAGCGTGGCCGTCGCCCTGCTGCTCGGCGCGCTCGGCGCCACCGTCGTCCTGCTGGCCTCCGGCCGGGTCTGGGCCCGGGGCAGCGCCGCCGTCGGCGGCGACCGGCTCCCGCTGACCGCGGACGGGCAGGCCGTCACCGGTCTACCGGCGGCGCTGGCCATCGTCGGCCTGGCCGCCCTGGTGGCGGTGTTCGCCGTACGCGGCCGCAGTCGGCTGTTGGTGTCCGGGCTGCTCGCGCTGAGCGGTCTGGGCGCGGCCCTGGCCGCCCTGGCCGCCGCCGACGACCGCCGCACCCTGGACGACCGGGCCGCCACCGCCACGGCGGACACCGCCGCCCGGGTGGCGGAACTGAGCCATACGGTCTGGCCGTACGTCGCGGCCGGCGGCGCCGTCCTGATCCTGCTCGCCGGGCTGCTGGCCCTGCGCTTCGGTCGGACCTGGCCGGCCATGGGCGGGCGCTACGAGCGTGACGGCAGCCCCCGGACGCGCAAACCCGCCGCGGTGGACCCGGACCGGCCGGAAGACTTGTGGAAGGCTCTGGACCGCGGCGAGGACCCGACCCGCTGAAGAATCATCCCGCCCGGTGCGGGACAATGTCACCGAGCGTGCGGCACAGCACGTGCGACAGAGCAACGAGGAGCAACTCATGGCGGGCACGAGCCACGGACACACCCCGGCCGCCTGGACCGGTGTCATCATCGCCTTCATCGGTTTCTGCGTCTCCGGCGCCTTCATGGTGCTGGCGAACCCGCTCGGGTTCTGGGCGGGCCTCGTCGTCGTCGTGCTCGGCGGTGTCGTGGGCATGGCGATGCGGGCGGCGGGCATGGGCGCGCCGAAGGCCACCCACCGCGACCTCGCCGAGGTCATCGCCGCCAACCGGGTTCCCGCCAAGGTCTGAGCGCGGCACCCGTGGTCCGGCAGGGACACGGTTCGAAAGGCGCGGCCCGTCGGGCTGCGCCTTTTGTCATGACCGGCGAGAATCGGCGGGTGGACGCCCCTCGCACCCCCTCCGCTCCGCCGCCGCCCCGCGCGCCCGCGCCCCCGCCCGCCCCCGGCCCGGCTCCGTCCTGGTCGCTCCCGGTGCCCCCCGCCGACCCCGTACGGGCCTCCCGGGCCCGGCGGCTGGTGGCCCCGGTGCTCACCCTGGCGGGGGTCGCGGCCGCCTTCGCGTACGTGGGGGCGGTCGATCCGAACGAGCCCGGCCACTACCCGGTCTGCCCGCTGTTCCGGCTGACCGGGGTGCTGTGCCCCGGCTGCGGCGGGCTGCGCAGCGCGCACGCCTTCGCGAACGGCGACCTGGTGACCGCTCTCGGGGCGAACGCCGTGGCGGTGGTCGGTTACCTCGTCTTCGCCGGGTTCGCGGCGCTGTGGCTCGTACGGGCCTTCCGCGGCCGGCCGGCGCCCCGGCTCGCCCCGGGCCGGGCCGCCTGGTGGGCGGTCGCCGTCCTGACGACAGGTTTCGCGATTGTCCGGAATTTCCCCTTCGGTTCCGCACTGGCTCCCTGACGGCGCGCGGAGCCTGGAGGAAGGCCGGATTCCGTGTCCAGCCATTGGGAAACGTTGAAGTCCGTGCGGAGGCCGCGGCGACCTGCGGATACCATTTGAGTGCTGACCTTGCAGTGGTACGTGTCCGCAAGGCGGCCGACCGTCATCAACCCGGAAGGGGGCCGCTCGCGTGAGTGTGCTCGACGAGATCATCGAAGGGGTCCGCGAAGACCTTGCCGAACGGCAGGCCCGCGTCAGCCTCGACGAGCTCAAGGAGCGTGCCGCCAAGGCGCCCCGGGCCAAGGACGGTGTCGCCGCCCTGCGCGGCGACAGCGTCAAGGTGATCTGCGAGGTCAAGCGGTCCAGCCCGTCCAAGGGTGCGCTGGCCGCGATCGCCGATCCGGCCGGGCTCGCCGCCGACTACGAGGCGGGCGGTGCGTCGGTCATCTCCGTCCTCACCGAGCAGCGTCGTTTCGGCGGCTCGCTGGCCGACCTGGAGGCCGTCCGCGCCCGCGTGGACATCCCGATCCTGCGCAAGGATTTCATCGTCACGGCCTACCAGCTGTGGGAGGCCCGCGCCTACGGCGCCGACCTCGCGCTGCTGATCGTGGCGGCCCTGGAGCAGGAGGCGCTCGTCTCCCTCATCGAGCGGGCCGAGTCCATCGGTCTCACCCCGCTCGTCGAGGTCCACGACGAGGAGGAAGTCGAACGCGCGGTGGCCGCGGGCGCCAAGATCATCGGCGTCAACGCGCGCAACCTGAAGGACCTCAAGGTCGACCGCTCCACCTTCGAGCGCGTCGCCCCGGAGATCCCCGCCCATATCGTGAAGATCGCCGAGTCCGGCATCCGCGGACCGCACGACCTGATCGCCTACGCCAACGAGGGCGCGGACGCCGTGCTCGTCGGCGAGTCCCTGGTCACCGGCCGCGACCCGAAGTCGGCCGTGGCCGACCTCGTCGCCGCCGGCGCCCACCCCGCCCTGCGCCACGGCCGGAGCTGACCCTTCCCATGCCGCCCTTCCGTTCCCCCGTCCGCACCCGGCCAGGCCACGGCCCGGCCGGTGTGCCGACGGCGCACGCGCCGCTGGCGCGCGGTTGCCGCCCCCGCGGCTGCCGCGCCCCCGCCCGACGCGTGCACGGCCGGCGGGTGCGCTACGTGATCGGCTCCGAGCCCGGTCAGGTCAACGGCATGCGATGGCGCGGCGGAGCCGCGCGCTGACGACGGCCCTCCCCGGCCCGTTACCCCCTCGGGTACCGGCCGGAGGCCGCGTACGGTCCCACGCCCCCGGCCCCGGCCGCCGGCGCGGACCGCTCCGTCCGTACGCCCGTGACCCCCGTTGGGGTGCTCGGGCGGCGGGCCGGCGGCGCGATACGGAGCACTCCTGTCACCCGTAGGTACCGCTTCCGCACCCGTAGGAGTAGTGGCCATGCCCACCAGCTCGTTCTTCATCCCGGACCCCGAGGGTCACATCCCGAACGCCGAGGGGTACTTCGGCGACTTCGGCGGCAAGTTCATCCCGGAGGCGCTCGTCGCCGCCGTGGACGAGGTCGCCGTCGAGTACGAGAAGGCCAAGGGCGACCCCGCCTTCGCCGCCGAGCTCGACGAGCTCATGGTCAACTACACCGGCCGGCCCAGCTCCCTCACCGAGGTGCCCCGCTTCGCCGAGCACGCGGGCAACGCGCGGATCTTCCTCAAGCGCGAGGACCTGAACCACACCGGCTCGCACAAGATCAACAACGTGCTGGGCCAGGCGCTGCTCACCAAGCGCATGGGCAAGACCCGGGTCATCGCCGAGACCGGCGCCGGCCAGCACGGCGTGGCCACCGCCACCGCCTGCGCCCTCTTCGGCCTCGACTGCACCATCTACATGGGCGAGATCGACACCCAGCGCCAGGCCCTCAACGTGGCCCGGATGCGGATGCTCGGCGCCGAGGTCATCGCCGTGAAGTCCGGCTCCCGGACCCTCAAGGACGCCATCAACGAGGCGTTCCGCGACTGGGTCGCCAACGTGGACGAGACCCACTACCTCTTCGGCACCGTCGCCGGCCCGCACCCCTTCCCGGCCATGGTCCGCGACTTCCACCGCGTCATCGGCGTGGAGGCCCGCCGGCAGATCCTGGAGCGCGCCGGCCGGCTGCCCGACGCCGTCGCCGCCTGCGTCGGCGGCGGATCCAACGCCATCGGCCTCTTCCACGCCTTCATCCCGGACGCCGACGTCCGACTGGTCGGCTTCGAGCCCGCCGGACACGGCGTCGAGACCGGCGAGCACGCCGCGACCCTCACCGCGGGCGAGCCCGGCATCCTGCACGGCTCCCGCTCCTACGTCCTCCAGGACGAGGAGGGCCAGATCACCGAGCCCTACTCGATCTCCGCGGGACTGGACTACCCGGGCATCGGCCCCGAGCACTCCTACCTCAAGGACAGCGGCCGCGGCGAGTACCGAGCCGTCACCGACGACGCCGCCATGCAGGCCCTGCGCCTGCTCTCCCGCACCGAGGGCATCATCCCGGCCATCGAGTCGGCGCACGCCCTCGCGGGCGCCCTCGACCTGGGCAAGGAACTGGGCAAGGACGGCCTGATCGTGGTCAACCTGTCCGGCCGCGGCGACAAGGACATGGACACGGCGGCCCGCTACTTCGGGCTGTACGACGGCGAAGGCGCCGAGGGGGAGTCGAAGTGAGCAACGGCAACATCGAACTGCTGAGCAGCACCCTCGCGAAGGCCAAGTCCGAGGACCGCGCGGCCCTCGTCGCCTACCTGCCGGCCGGCTTCCCGACCGTCGACGGCGCCATCGAGGCCGTCAAGGCCGTCATCGAGGGCGGCGCCGACGTCGTCGAGATCGGGCTGCCGCACAGCGACCCGGTCCTCGACGGCGCGATCATCCAGACCGCCGACGACATCGCCCTGCGCGGCGGCGTGAAGATCGCCGACGTCATGCGGACGGTCCGCGAGGCGTTCGAGGCCACCGGGGTCCCGATCCTGGTCATGACCTACTGGAACCCCATCGACCGCTACGGCGTCGAGCGGTTCACCGCCGAACTCGCGGCGGCCGGCGGCGCGGGCTGCATCCTGCCCGACCTGCCGGTCCAGGAGTCCGCGCTGTGGCGCGAGCACGCGGCGAAGCACGGTCTCGCGACCGTCTTCGTCGTGGCCCCCAGCAGCCAGGACGCCCGGCTCGCCACCATCACGGCCGCCGGTTCCGGCTTCGTCTACGCCGCCTCCCTCATGGGCGTCACCGGCACCCGCGAGTCCGTCGGCAACGAGGCCCAGGAGCTGGTGCGCCGCACCCGCGGGACGACCGAGCTCCCCGTCTGCGTCGGCCTGGGCGTCTCCAACGCCGTGCAGGCCAAGCAGGTCGCGGGCTTCGCCGACGGGGTCATCGTCGGCTCGGCCTTCGTGAAGCTGCTGCTGGACGCCCCGGACCTGCCGTCCGGCCTGTCCGCCGTGCGCGCGCTGGCGGGCGAACTTGCGGAAGGCGTACGCAGGTCCTGACGCAGGGCGGCCCCCACGGGGGGTTCTGTAGCCCGATCGGGTGGAAGTGGGAGCGGGGAGGCACGCGAGTGCCTCCCCGCTTCGTTTGGCCGAACGTGAGCGAGAAGAACGACGGTGCGAACCGCGATGCGACGAAACGATCGGCCCGGGAGCGACTCCAAGCGGAGCGCGAGCGGCAGAAGACCCGGGACAAGCGCCGGCGGACCCTCGTCGTGTCGGCGGCGGTGGTCGGCGTACTCGGCCTGGCGGCCGTCGTCGGCCTGATCGCGGCGAATGCCGGGTCCGGCGACAAGTCCGCGAAGGCCGGGCCGGTGGTCGTGCCGTCCGGGGCCACCGGGAAGGACGCGCTCGCCATCCAGACGGGCCAGAGCGGCGCCCCCTCCCAGCTGACCGTCTGGGAGGACTTCCGCTGCCCCGCCTGCAAGTCCTTCGAGACCAACTACAAGGACACCATCCACGAACTCGAAGCCAAGGGGCTCCTCAAGACCGAGTACCACATCGTCACCCTCATCGACGGGAACATGGGCGGCAGCGGCTCGCTGAAGTCGGCGAACGCCGCCGCCTGCGCGCAGGACGCCGGCAAGTTCGCCGCCTACCACGACGTGCTCTTCGAGAACCAGCCGGAGGAGGTCGACGACGCCTACGGCAAGAACGCCAAGCTGCTGGAGCTGGCCGGCAAGGTCGACGGGCTCGACACCCCCGCCTTCCGCGCCTGCGTCGAGGACGGCACGCACAACAGCTGGGTCGGGAAGTCGCAGGACGCCTTCCGCGCCGGGAACTTCCGGGGCACCCCCACGGTGCTGCTCGACGGGAAGGACATCTTCGCGGACCAGGCCGACCCGCTGACCCCCCAGAAGCTGAAGGCGAAGGTCGAGGCGGCGGCGAAGGCCCCGAGCGGGGCCTCCGGAGCCCCGAAGACCACCGGCAAGGGCTCGCCCTCGGCGCAGGCGTCCCCGTCGGGATCGGGCAGGACGTCCCCCGCGACCGGCTCGAAAGCGGTGTCCGAGGGGACCGCGCGGGACTGAGCGCGGACCCGGGCGCGGTTTCGAGCGGGCCGGGCCGTGTGTGGGTTTGATGTCAGCTTGCCGGGTGGGTTGCGGTCCGTACCGCCCGGCAAGGTAGCGTCAGGTCTGCCATGACCCTTGCCTATATCCCCAGTCCGTCGACCGGCGTGATCCATCTCGGACCGATCCCGCTCCGCGGCTACGCGTTCTGCATCATCATCGGCGTCTTCATCGCCGTCTGGCTCGGCAACAAGCGCTGGATCGCGCGCGGCGGAAAGCCGGGCACGGTCGCGGACATCGCCGTGTGGGCGGTGCCGTTCGGCCTTGTCGGCGGTCGCCTCTACCACGTGATCACCGACTACCAGCTGTACTTCGGCGAAGGCCGCAACTGGGTCGACGCCTTCAAGATCTGGGAGGGCGGCCTCGGCATCTGGGGCGCGATCGCGCTGGGCGCGGTCGGTGCCTGGATCGGCTGCCGGCTGCGCGGCATCCCGCTGCCGGCCTGGGCCGACGCCCTGGCCCCCGGCATCGCCCTGGCCCAGGCCTGCGGCCGCTGGGGCAACTGGTTCAACCAGGAGCTGTACGGCCGGGCCACCGACCTGCCGTGGGCGGTGCGGATCACCGAGGGGCCGAACCGCGAGGCCGGCACCTACCACCCGACCTTCCTGTACGAGTCGCTGTGGTGCGTCGGCGTCGCCGTGCTGGTCATCTGGGCCGACCGCCGCTTCAAGCTCGGGCACGGGCGGGCCTTCGCCCTGTACGTCGCCTCGTACTGCGCGGGCCGCGGTTGGATCGAGTACATGCGTGTCGACGAGGCCCACCACATCCTGGGCCTGCGACTGAACGTGTGGACCGCGATCGTGGTCTTCATCCTGGCCGTGACCTACTTCGTGCTGTCGGCGAAGCTGCGTCCGGGCCGCGAGGAGGTCGTCGAACCGCAGGCACCCGTCATCGCCGGGGACGCCCCGGCCGAGGGCGGGGCGAAGGACGCCGCGGCCGACGCCAAGGCGGTCAAGGACGCACCGCGCAAGCCGGCCGAGCCCGCGAAGCCGGCCCGGCCCGGCGCGAAGCCGGGCGCCGAGGCACCGAAGCCCGCGGGCGCCGTCAAGGCCGACCTGACCAAGGGCGGCGAGGACGAGGCCGCGGAGGCCGGGAAGAGCTGAAGCGGGCGAACAGCCGAAAGGGTCTGCTCCGGAAGGGGGCGCCGCGCGGGTCGCGGCGCCCCCTTCCGGCTGCCCCGGCGGGTTCGTCCGCTCAGGACGACCGCCGCGACAGGGTCAGCGTCCGGTGCGCGGCCGCAACCACCGCCGGGTCCACGAACCTGCCGTCGGGCAGCGCCAGGGCCCCCGACATCGCCCGCGCGGCCGACACGATCTCCTCGGCGGCCGTGACCTCCTCCGGCCCCGGCAGGTAGCACCGTTCGATGACCGGGAGCTGACGCGGATGGATGGCCGCCCGGCCCAGGAACCCCAGCGAGCGGCCGCGCACGCAGGAGTCGGCCAGCGCCTCCAGATCCCGGACGTCGGGGAACACCGACTGCGCCGGCGGCGCCAGACCCGCCGCCCGCGCGGCGACCACCACCCGGGAACGGGGCCAGTCCAGCCCCGCCTCCGCGCTCACCCCCAGATCGGCCCGCAGGTCCGCCTCGCCGAGGGTCAGCCCGTGCAGGCACGGGTGGGCGCGGGCGATCTCGTACGCCCGCTCCACCCCGAGTGCCGACTCCAGCAGCGCGTACAGGGCCACCCCGCCGGTACGGTCGGCGACCCGGGTGATCTGCTCCGGGGCGTCGACCTTCGGCAGCCGCAGCCCGGCGAGGCCGTGCAGCCGGGCCAGCGCCGTCAGGTCGGCGCCCGCCCAGGGCGAGCCCGGGGCGTTGACCCGGACGTGGACGGGGACCGGCGGCCGCTCGGTGAGGAGTTCGGCGGTGGCGGCCCGGGCGTACTCCTTGCGGGAGACCGACACGGAGTCCTCCAGGTCCACGATGACGGCGTCGGCCCCGCAGTGCAGGGCCTTGGCCACCACCTCCGGACGGTCTCCGGGTGCGTAGAGCCAGGTCAGGATCACAGTGCCCCCTCGGTGCGCAGCGCGGCGATCTCGTCCCGGGTCAGGCCGAGCTCGGTCAGGACGTCCTCGGTGTCCGCGCCGTGCGGGCGGCCCGCCCAGCGGATCCCGCCGGGCGTCCCGGACAGTCGGAAGAGGACGTTCTGCATGCGGATCGGGCCGAGTTCCGGGTCCTCGACCTCGGTGATCGTGTCGAGGGCCGCGAACTGCGGATCGGTCATGACGTCCCGTACGTCGTACACCCGGGCGACGGCCGCCTCGGCGGTCTCGAAGGCGGCCACGACCTCGTCCGCCTTGCGCAGGGCGATCCAGCCGCCGACGGCCCCGTCCAGGACGTCGGCCTGCTCGGCCCGGCCCGCGCCCGTCGCGAACCAGGGCTCGTCGGCCAGCTCGGGCCGCCCGACCAGCCGGACGACCCGCTCGGCGACGGACCGGGCCGAGGCGGACACCGCCAGCCAGCGGCCGTCCGCGCTGCGGTAGGTGTTGCGGGGGGCGTTGTTCACGGACCGGTTGCCGGTGCGCCGCTGCACGTAGCCCAGCTGGTCGTACCAGAGGGGGTGCGGGCCGAGGGCGGTCAGGATCGGCTCGATGATGGCCAGGTCCACGACCTGCCCCCGCCCGGTGCGGTCGCGGCCGGCCAGCGCCGTCATCACCGCGTACGCGGCGGTCAGCGCGGCGATCGAATCCGCGAGCCCGAAGGGCGGCAGCGTCGGCGGGCCGCCCGGTTCGCCGGTGATCGCGGCGAAGCCGCTCATGGCCTCGGCGAGGGTCCCGAAGCCGGGGCGGTGGGCGTACGGGCCGTGCTGGCCGAAGGCCGTGACGCGGGCCAGGACCAGGCGCGGGTTGGCCGCCGACAGCTCGGTCCAGCCCAGACCCCACCGCTCCAGGGTGCCGGGACGGAAGTTCTCGACGACCACGTCGGCGGAGGCGGCGAGCCGCAGCAGGGTGTCCCGCCCGCCCGGCGTCGACAGGTCGAGGGTCATCGTCCGCTTGTTCCGGCCCAGCAGCTTCCACCACAGGCCGGTGCCGTCCTTGGCGGGGCCGTGGTCACGGGACGGATCTGGCCGGCCGGGGTGCTCCACCTTGATCACCTCGGCGCCGAAGTCGCCGAGCAGGGTGGCGGCCAGCGGCCCCGCGAACAGGGTGGCCAGGTCGAGGACGCGGAGCCCGGCGAGCGGGCCGGGCGCGGGGTCCGTGAGGGGGCCGGGGTCGGGGTCGAGGTCGGGCCGGGGGTGCGTGAGGGAGCCGGTCATCGGGGGTCGTCCTGTCCGGCGGCGAACGCCGCGAGGTCGGCGCGGTCCGGCATGGAGTCCTGGGCGCCGGGCCGCTGCACCGACAGCGCCGCCGCGCACGCGGCCCACACGAGGGCCTGCGGCATCGGGCGGCCCTCGCCGAGGGCCACGGCGAGCGCGCCGACGAAGGTGTCCCCGGCGGCGGTGGTGTCCACGGCCCGGACCCGGGGCGCGGGCACCGTCAACGGCTCCCGCCCCCGCACGGCGTGCAGCACCCCCGCCGCGCCCAGGGTGATCACCACCTCCGGGACGTCCTGGAGCAGCGCCTCGGCGGCCCGGTGCGGATCGGTGAGTCCGGTGAGGGCGGCCGCCTCGTGCTCGTTCGGGACGAGCAGGTCGGTGGCGGCCAGCAGTCCGGCGGGCAGCGGCTGGGCGGGCGCCGGGGTGAGGATCGTACGGACCCCGTGGGCGCGGGCGGCCAGGGCGCCCGCGAGGACCACCTCCAGGGGCAGTTCGAGCTGGAGGAGGAGCGAGTCGGCGGCCGCGATGCGGGCGTCGTCGCCCGTCTCCAGGGCGGTGACGAGGGCGTTGGCCGCCGGGATGACGATGATGCTGTTCGCGCCCTCGTCGTCGACCGTGATGTGGGCGGTGCCGCTGGCGCCCTCGACGGTGCGCAGCGCGGCCGTGTCGACGCCCCGGGCGTGGAGCGCGGCGCGCAGCCGCACCCCGAACTCGTCGGCCCCGACCGCGCCGATCATCACCACCTCCCCGCCGAGGCGGGCTGCGGCGACCGCCTGGTTGGCGCCCTTCCCGCCGGGGACGGTGCGGAACTCGCGGCCGGTGACCGTTTCCCCGAGACGGGGGGCCTTGGGCACGTAGGCGACGAGGTCCATGTTCGTACTGCCGAGCACGGCGATGGCCGTCATGAGCGGGCTGCCTCCTGGGCGGTGAGGTGGGCGAGGGCGTCGAATCCGATGCCGTCGAAGCCGGGCACGCCGGTGGAGAGGCGGTTCTTCAACGGCGCCGTCCACCGGTCCGGGATCCGGCCGGGCGATCCGGCCAGCAGCCCGGCGAGGGAGCCGGCGGTGGCCCCGTTGGAGTCGGTGTCCCAGCCGCCGGACACCGCCCGGCAGACGGAGTGCGTGAAGTCGCCGTCCGCGTGGGTGAGCGCGGCCGCGAGCAGCGCGGTGTTCGGGAGGGCGTGTACCCAGTGGTAGTGGCCGTAACAGTCGTGCAGCCGGTCCACGACCCGGTCGAAGTCGGCCTCGTCGGAGGCGGTACGGATACCGAAGCGCACGGCCTCCGCCAGCCGCGACCGGGGCGGTACGACGGCCAGCCCGGCCCGCAGCGCGCCGTGCACGTCGGCCCGGCCGCCGGCGGCCTCGGCGAGGGCGGCGGCGACGAACAGGGCGGCGTGGACCCCGTTCGCGGTGTGGGTGAGCACGGCGTCACGGTGGGCCTGGGCCGCGGCGGCGGCCGGATCGCCTGGGTTCGTCCAGCCGTGGACGTCGGCCCGGATGAGGGCGCCGATCCACTCGCGGAACGGGTTGTGGTGGCGGGCCGTCAGCGGGGGTTCGAGGCCCTGGAGGAGGTTGCGGTAGGCGATCCGCTCGGCGGTGAAGGTCCGGCCGGCGGGGAGTTCGTCCAGCCAGAGCCGGCCGAGGTCGGCGGTGGTGAAGCCCTTGCCGTGCCGTTGGAGGAGCAGCAGGCCGAGGAGGGGGTGGTTGAGGTCGTCGTCCTCGGGGGCGCCGTCGATGTTCTCGGCGAGGGAGGTGGCGGCGGAGCGGCGGTTCCACGGGTGGGCGGCGAGGAGCTCCGCCGGGACGCCGCGGGCGGTGAACCAGTCGGACAGCGGCCAGTTGCCGGTGGCCCGGGCCAGGGCCCGGATCCCGTCGAGGGGGAGCTTCTCGACCGGCTTCCCGAGGACGCACCCCGCGGCGCGCCCGACCCAGGCGGCCTCCAGGCGCTCCCGCAGCCCGGCGGCCACGTCACGCGCAGGGGCCGGGGGTGCGGGCCAGGAGGCCCGGATCCCGGGCCAGGTGCTCGGTTCGTCGGCGGTCGAGGGGACCGGGAGGGCGTCGAGTTCGCCCAGCAGGCGGGTCGCGAGGGCGCGCAGTTCCGGTGGGGCCGGTTCGGCGGAGGCACCCGCGCGGGCGGGGGCCGGGCGGCCGCCGGCCGCGAGCCACTCCCGCAGTACGGGCCCCGCGTCGCGGCCGTCCTCGTCCGCCTGCCGCAGCTCGTGGCCGAGCAGGTCCTCGGGCTGCGCCCAGGTGAGTCGTACGAGGGCGCCGGGGGGCTCGGCGGCCGTCACCGGGGGGACGCCATCGCCGCGAAGGCGCTCTCGTGGGCCCGGCGCCGGTCCCGGTCCCGGGCGAAGACCTCCCGTGCCACGGCGGCCAGTTCGGCGGCGGGGGCGTGCAGGTCGAGGCGGCTGGCCTCGGCGACCCGCTTGGCCCAGCCGGCCGGCACGGCGGCCTCCCCGCCCAGCGCGCCGGCGATGGCCCCGGCCATCGTCGCGATGGAGTCGCAGTCCCGGCCGTAGTTGACGGCGCCGAGCACGGAGGTCTCGTAGGAGCCGTTGCCGACGAGCAGCATGCCGAGGGCGATCGGCAGCTCCTCGATGGAGTGCAGGCGCGACGGGCGGCGGGCGCCGAGGGAGGGGTTGCGGTAGTCCGGGCCGACCGAGTCGTACGGGGCCACCGCCGCGCGCAGCGGGGCCAGCGCGGACTCGAAGTCCCGGTAGCGGGAGGCGACTTCGCACACGGCCTCGATCGCCGACCGGGTACCGTCCTTGGCCGGCGACAGGGCCGCCGCGACGACGGAGTCCGCCGTCGCGCCGGGCGCGCAGGCCGCCGCCACGGCCGCCGCGAAGACGCCGGCGGCCTCGCGTCCGTACGAGGACTGGTGGGCGCCGGTGATGTCCAGCGCCTCGGCGTACGCGGCGGCCGGGTTGCCCGCGTTGACCAGGCCGACCGGCGCCATGTACATCGCCGCACCGCAGTTGACGATGTTGCCGACGCCGGCCTCGCGGGGGTCGGCGTGCGCGTAGTGCAGCCGGGTCACGATCCACTTCTCGGCGAGGAAGACCCGCTGGAGGGGAAGGGCCTCGGCTTCGAGTTCGGGGATCCAGCGCGGGGTGGACATGAGGTCGGGGACGAGGTGTTCGGCGACGGCGTAGGCGTCGAGGTGGTCGCGCACCGCCGTGTAGACCCGTACCAGCGCGTGGGTCATGAGGGTGTCGTCCGTGACGTGTCCGTCGCCCTTGTGGTACGGCGCGATGGGGCGGGCGGTGCGCCAGTCCTCGTACCAGGGGCCGACGATGTCGTGCACGCGGCCGCCGTGCCGTTCGACGATCCGCTCCGGGGACCAGCCCTCCACGGGGCCGCCGAGCGCGTCTCCCACGGCGGCCCCGACCAGGCTGCCGGTCACCCGGTCGTCGAGGGTGAGGGGGGTGTGCGTCATGTCCGAATCATCCCTTGGGTGAGGTGAGTTCCGTGCGGGTGAGGAGCGCGGCGAGTTCGACGAGGTCGGTTCCGGCGAGCCGGGGCAGGGCGCAGCCGGACAGGACGCGGCAGGCCTCGCGCCAGGAGGCGGGCAGCGAGTCGCCGCCGCCGAGTGCTCCGGTGAGGGCTCCGGCGAGGGCGGGCGCGGAGTCCGCGACGCGCGACAGGCAGGCGGCGGCGGGCACGGCCTCGGAGACCTTGCCCCGGGCGGCGGTGGCCAGGGCGAGGGCCACGGGGACGGTTTCGGCGGCGGCGATGCCGTAGCTGTAGACGTGGTCGACGATCTGGTGTTCCAGGAGCGGGACGAGGGCGAAGGCGCCGCCGTCCGCGTCGGCGCGGGCGAGGGCGACGGCGTGCCGGGCGTTGCGGCCGATCTCGGTGGCCTCCGGCAGTTGCGCGAGGGCGGCCTCGACGGCGGCGTCGGTGTCCGAGCCGCCGAGGGCGGTGGCGAGGGCGGCGGCCATGGCGCGGGCCCCGTGGACGCCGTCGCCGTCCTGGGTGTAGCGGGCGTCGAACTCGGCGAGGTCGGCGGCGGCGCGCGGGTCGCCGGGGTGGACGACGGCGAGGACGCAGGCCCGGACGCAGGCGGCGTCGTCGAAGTAGTGCGGGTTGTCGTGCCCGGTGGCGGGCGGGCGCAGGCCGGCGGCGAGGTTGCCGAGGCCGGCGCGTACGGAGATCCGGGCGCGCAGCGGCAGCACGGCGGACTCGACCTCGGGCGCGCGTTCCGCGGCCGCGGCGACCTCGGAGGCCAGGGCGTTCCAGGCCAGGTCGATGGCGGCGCGCATGCGGCGGGACCGGGAGAGGTCGCTGAGCAGCACCCCGGCGGCGGTGAGCACGGACTCGGCGGCGAAGGCCGCCCATTCGGCGTCGTCGGAGGGGCCCAGGCGCAGGGGCTCGGGGGGCTGGTTCAGGGCGATGGGGACGGGGAGGGTGGTGGTGGCGTTCTGCTCCGCGAAGGTGTCGAGCTCGCGGGTGAGTCGGCGGGTCCACTCGGGCATCCGGCTGGCCCGGTGCCGGGCGGCGGGCCAGCCGGCCGCGTCGCCGGCGGCGAGCCCGAGGAGCAGCCCCTCGATCCGCCGGGCCGCCTGCGGCGGGGCGGCGGTGGCGGGGGAGCCGGTGGGTCGCTCCCGGTCGGTGTCCTCGGCGGGCGCCGCCGCGGGGGCCG
>NZ_JANFAK020000306.1 GCF_024721315.2 Streptomyces sp. Isolate_45 | reverse complement strand
CGCCGGGTGCCGCGCGGCGCCGGCCGGGCCCGGCGCACGCCGCGGTCACCGCCCGGCCCCGGCCGGGCCTGTCGCACGTAGCCTCCGCCTGCCCGGCCGTACCGTTCCGCCGGGCCGTACCGTTCCGCCCGGCCGTACCGTTCCGCCGGGCCGTACCGTTCCGCCCGGCCGTACCGTTCCGGACCGCCGGCCCGGAGCCCCGTACGGGCCTGACGTCCGGGCCCGGAACCACCGCACGGATCCACCACCGCACCGCCGAGGAGACCCACCCGTGAGCGACCACCACGCCGAGCACCCCGCGTGGACCGAGCCCGACGCGGCGTCGGTGCCCGTCGCGGCCGTCTCCTCCGGGGCCCTCACCCCCGCCGACGCCGCGGACGCGGCCCGGCTCGTCGCCTTCGGGCTGCAGCCCAAGCTGCTGCCCGCCCGCGACGCCGAGTACGCGGAACTGCTGCGCCGCTACCGCGAGGACCCCGGCTTCGGCCGCCTCGCCGACGCCGTCGCCACCGGACTGGGCCTCGTCGTCCTGGAGGTGTCCCCGCGCGCCGGGATGGCCGTCGCCGCCGGCGAGGACTCCGTCTTCGCCGTCCGCATGGGTGACTACGCCCGCCGCACCGCCGCCGACGGCGGCGACCGCTTCCTGCACGGTCTCGCCCACCTCGCCGTGGCCGCCCTCGCCTTCCCCCGCCCCGAGGACCTCGCCGACGACGGCTACATCGGCCGCATCACCGTCAACGGGGTCGACTCCTTCGTTCGGCAGACCTGTCGCCGCCTGGAGGAACGCGCCGGGGAACTCGGCGAGAACACCGACCCGGCCTCCGACGCCCCCGGCCTGGAGGCCGCCTGGCGCGTCTACACCCGCCGCAGCGCGACCGGAGCCACCAAGGACGCCCGCCGCCTCGCCGGTTCCACCACCGGCATCGTCGGCAAGGCCGCCGCGTTCCTCACCGAATCCGGCTTCCTCCAGCGCACCGGCGACGACTCGGGCGGCACCTACCGCACCACCCCCCGCTACCAGCTCCAGGTCCGCGACATGGCGGGCAGCGCGGCCATGGCCGAGCTCCTGGAACTCGGCGTGGTCCCCGTCGGCGACGGTTCGCCCACCCTCCTGCCGCCGCCCGAGGGCGACGACCTGGACCTCGCCGCCGACGCCGGACTCCCCTTCCACGCCTGAGCCGCCCCCGGCCCCACCCCGCCCGCCGTACGACGCCCTCCGTACGACCCACCAGAGACCACGAGAGTCCGCCGAAATGTACGAGCTGTCCCGGATCCGCCTCTACTCCATCGGGCCCGCCGGCGCGCGCTACGCCGACACCGTGCTCGACCTGCGCGGAGTCGGCGAACCGGTGCCCCACCCGGCGCCCGCGCAGGCGGAGTTCTTCGAGGAGGAGCCCACCGGCCCGCCCCGGCGACCCGCGCCGGCGGGCGTGCTCTTCCTGGAGAACGGCGGCGGCAAGTCCGTCCTGCTGAAGCTGATTTTCTCGGTGATGCTCCCGGGCCACCGCAACACCCTCGGCGGCGCCAGCTCCGGCGTGCTGCGCAAGTTCCTGCTCGCCGACGACTGCGGCCACGTCGCCCTGGAATGGCAGCACACCCGCACCGGCGAGTGCGTCGTCGTCGGCAAGGTCAGCGAATGGCGCGGCCGCCAGGTCTCCAACGACCCGCGCAAGTTCGCCGAGGCCTGGTACTCCTTCCGCCCCGGACCGGGCCTGAGCCTGGACAACCTCCCGGTCGCCGAGGCCACTTCGGTGCGCCCGTCCGTCGAGGGCGTCTCCGGCGCCCAGGGCCGCCGCCGCACCATGAAGGGCTTCCGCGACGCCCTCACCGAGGCCGGGAAGGCGTACCCGCACCTGGAGGTGTACTGGGAGGAGATCCACGACCGCTGGAACGAACACCTCACCGACGTCGGCCTCGACCCCGAACTCTTCCGCTACCAGCGCGAGATGAACGCCGACGAGGGCGAGGCCGCCGGTCTCTTCGCGGTCAAGAAGGACTCCGACTTCACCGACCTGTTGCTGCGCGCCGTCACCGACACCCGCGACACCGACGGCCTCGCCGACCTCGTCCACGGCTTCGGCAACAAACTGGGCCGCCGCGCCGAGCTGATGGCCGAACGCGACTTCACCGCCGGCTCGGTCGACCTGCTCACCCGCATCGTCGAGGCCGCCGCCACCCGCGCCCGGCTCCGCGACGTCCACGCCGGGGCCGAGCGGCGCACGCGCACCCTCGCCCGGCGGCTGTCCGCCCGCGCCACCGGGGAACGCGTCCGCGCCGCCGACCTCGCGCAGCAGGTCACCGCCGCCGCCCACGAGGTCACCGCCGCGGAGTCCGCGCGCGCCCGCAGCGCCGCCGTCTCCGCCGAACTCGCCTACCGGCACGCCTCGCTGGCCCTGACCGTCGCCGACAAGGCCGCGGCCGCCCAGCGCCGCGAGCTCCTCGAGGCCCGCACCCTGCACGCCGCCTGGCAGGCCGCCGAAATCGTCCTGCGCCACCGGGCCGCCGCGGACCGCTCCGCGCGCGTCGCCGCCGCCATCCTGGAGGCCGAGCGGGACGCCGCCCCGGCGTTGGCCGCGCGCGCCACGGCCGCCACCGCCCTCGTACGGGCCCTGCACACCGCCGCCGAGCACGGCGAGCGCGCCGCCAACGAGGAGGAGGAGCGTTCCGCCGAGCTCCAGCGCCTCGGTGAGGGAGCCCACCGCGACGCCACCTCCGCCGCCACGTCCGCCCAGCGCGCCCGCAGCGAGGCCGAACACCTGCGGGCCCGGCTCGCCGAGGTCCAGCAGGAGACCGCCGAGGCCGTCCGGGCCGGCTGGCTCGACGACTCCGCGCCCGACGCCGACCCGGCCCGCGCCGCCCTCGCGGCCAGCGACGCCGAGAAGACCGCCGTCGCCGCCTGGGACGAGGCCCGCGAAGCCGCCCGGGGCGCGTCCGACGCCGCCCGCGAGGCCGCCGCCGCGGAATCCCGGGCCGAGCTCACCGCCGCCCGGGCAGCGGACGCCGCCGACGCGGCCGAGGCCGTTCACGGGGCGGAGGAGCGCGCCGCCGCCTCCCTCGCCGGTTCCCCCCGTCTCGCCGAACTGCTGGGCCTGCCCTCGTACCCCGGCCCGGCCACCGTGCCGGACCCCCGTGCCTCCGAGTCCCCCGACGCCGGGGACGGCCCCGGCCCGGCCCGCCCGGCCGGTGACGGGGCACTGACGGTCGCCGACCTCGACCGCAACGCCGACGACCTGCACCGCCTCCTCACCGACGGGGTCACCGCCGCCGAACGCCACCTGTTCGAGCTGCGCACCGCGGCCGCCGACGACGCCCGCATCCTGGGCGCGCTCGGCGACGGCGGCCTGCTGCCGCCCGGACCGGACGTCCTCGCCACCGTCGAGTACCTCGGCGAGCACGGCATTCCCGCCCTCCCCGGCTGGCGCTACCTCGCCCAGTCCGTGGACCCCGCCGACCACGCGGCCGTCCTCGCGGCCCGCCCCGAACTCGTCGACGGCGTCGTCATCACCGACCCCGACACGCACTCCCGGGCCCGGGAGGTCCTCACCGGCGCCGCCCTCCTGCCCCGTTCCACCGTGGCCGTGGGCACCGCCGCCGCCCTGCTGGCCCCCGTCCCGCCGGCCCTCGGCCCCGCGGGCGACCCGGACGTCTTCCTGGTCCCGCCGAACCCGGCCATGCACGACGAGCACGCCGCCGACGAGGAACGCCAGGCGCTGCGCGCCCGCGCCACCGCCCGCGACACCGAGATCCGCGAGTTCGCCGCCCGCCTCTCCGGCGACCGGGAACTCGCCGCCCGCCTCGCCTCCTGGCGCACCGGCTGCCCGCCCGGCCGGCTCGCCGAGCTGGCCCGGCAGGCCGCCGCCGCCCGGACGTTCGCCGAGGAGGCCGACGCCGAACTCGCGGAGGCCCGTACCGCACGCGCCGAGGCGGACGAGGCCGCCGCCGACGCCACCCGCGTACGCGACGACCGTCAGGAGACCGCCCAGCGCGCCCGCCGCGTCGCCGACGTCCTGTCCGGCCTCGCGCACCGTCTGCGCGAGCGTTCCGGCTGGCAGGCCCGGCTGCGCGAACTCGCCGACGAGGCAGCCGAGTCCGAGGCCCGCGCCGAGGTCTGCCTGGACCGGGCCCGCGCCGCCGACGAGGACCGACGCGCCGCCCAGCGCGCGGCCGACGACGCCCCCCGCACCGCCCGCCCGCT
>NZ_JANFAK020000305.1 GCF_024721315.2 Streptomyces sp. Isolate_45 | reverse complement strand
ACCAAGACCTCCCCTTCGAACGCCTCGTAGAAGCCCTCAACCCCACCCGCACCCTCTCCCACCACCCCCTCTTCCAGACGATGCTCAACCTGAACACCGCTGGGGGCACCGCCGACGACGCGCTCGTCCTGCCCGGTCTGCGGATGACGCCCGAGCGGAGCCGGCTCGGTGTCGCCAAGGTGGACCTCGCCTTCGTGCTCGCCGAGTCCCGTGACGGAGAGGGGACGGCCGCCGGTCTGACGGGGGCGCTGGACTTCCGGACCGACCTGTTCGACCGGTCCACGGCGCAGTCCCTGGCGGACCGGTTCGTCCGGGTGCTGGAGGAGGTCACCTCGGACCCGGACGTACGGGTCTCCGAGGTCGGGATCCTCAGCCCGGCCGAGCGCGGTGAGTTGCTCGACGCCTGGGCGGGGCCGGTACTGGACGACCTGGACGCGACCCTGCCGCAGATGTTCGAGGCGCAGGCCTCCCTGACCCCCGACGCGCCGGCCTTGGTGTCCGGTACCCGGTCGCTGTCGTACGCGGAGCTCAACGCGCGCGCCAACCGGCTCGCCCACCTGCTGCGCCAGGAGGGGGTGCGGCCGGGGACCCCGGTCGTCATGCTGATGGAGCGTTCGGCGGCCCACGTCGTGGCGACCCTCGCCATCTCCAAGGCCGGTGGCGCCTACGCCCCGCTCCACGACACCTATCCGCTCGATCGGATGCGTTTCGTCGTGGACGACACGGGCGCCCCGCTGATCCTCACCGACCGGGTCGAGGCGGTACGCGCCGCCGAGCTCGGCGCCCGGGTCCTCGTCGTGGACGAGGACGGCGCACCGGCGGACCGGCACCCGGACCGCAACCTGAGCGTGGGGCTGCGGCCGCAGGACCTGGCGTACGTGATGTACACCTCCGGTTCGACGGGCGTGCCCAAGGGCGTGGCCGTCACCCAGCGCGGTGTCGTCGACCTCGTGCGCGACCACGCCTGGCGGCCCGGTACGCACGCCCGGGTGCTGCTGCACGCACCGCACGCCTTCGACGTGTCCTCGTACGAACTGTGGGTGCCGCTGGTGTCCGGCGGAACGGTCGTCGTGGCACCGCCCGAGCAGTTGGACGCCGCATCCGTCCGTGAGCTGATCACCACCCACCGCATCACGGCGATCCACCTCACCGCGGGCCTGTTCCGGGTCATCGCCGAGGAGGCCCCGGAGTCGTTCGCCGGGGTGCGGGAGGTCCTCACCGGCGGTGACGTGGTGTCGCCCGTCGCGGTCGCCCGGGTGCTGGAGCACGCGCCGGACACGGTGCTGCGCCACCTGTACGGGCCGACGGAGACGACCCTGTGCGTCACCCAGCACGAGGTGCGGGCCCCGTACACCCCGCAGGCGAGCCTTCCCATCGGACGGCCGATGGGCAACACCCGGGCCTACGTACTGGACCGCTACCTCCAGCCGGTGCCGGCGGGAGTGCCGGGCGAGCTGTTCATCTCGGGCGGCCTGGCGCGCGGCTACCTGCACCGGGGCACGCTGACCGCGGAGCGGTTCGTCGCCGACCCGTACGGCGGGGCCGGGGAGCGCATGTACCGCACGGGTGACCTCGTACGTCTCAACCGTACGGGCGAGCTGGAGTACCTGGCCCGGGCCGACGACCAGGTCAAGATCCGTGGTTTCCGCGTGGAGCTGGGCGAGATCGAGACCGCGCTCGCCGGGCGCCCCGAGCTGGCCCAGGCGGCCGTGATCGTCCGCGAGGACCGGCCCGGGGACCGCAGGCTGGTGGCCTACGTGGTGGGTGACGGGGGCCCGCACGCGGTGGACGCGTCGGCGCTGCGCTCCTTCGTACGGGCGACCCTGCCGGACTACATGGTGCCGTCGGCGTTCGTCACCCTGGAGGCGCTCCCGCTCACCGCGAACGGCAAGCTCGACCGCAAGGCGCTCCCCGCCCCCGACTGGACGACGGGTTCCGCCGGGCGGTCGGAGCTCACGCCGGTCGAGAGGAGCCTGCGCACGCTGTTCGGTGAGGTGCTGGGCCTGGCCCCGGAGGCGGTGGGCGTCGAGGACGGGTTCTTCGACCTCGGCGGCGACAGCATCCTCTCCATCCAGTTCGTCGGCCGGGCCCGAACGGCCGGCTTCGTCCTGGCGGTCCGTGACGTCTTCGAGCACCAGACGGTCGCCGCGCTGGCCGAGGCTCTGGCGGGCCGCGACAGCGCCGTACCGGCGCGGCTCGCGGAGGTCGACCCGTACGGGCCGGTGCCGGCCACCCCGGTGATGGCCCGGATCCACGAACTGGGACTGGGCGGGGACGACTTCAACCAGTCCGTGGTGGTGTCGGTGCCGGCGGGGCTGGACCCGGACCGGCTGGCCTCCGCGTTCCAGCGGGTCCTCGACCACCACGACGCGTTGCGGCTGCGGGCCGGTACCGACGGCACGACGGAGGTGCTGGAGCCCGGCGCCGTACCGGCCGCGGAGGTCCTGCTGCGCGTCGAAGCGCCCGGGACGGTGCCCGCCGAAGACGTGGAGGAGCTGGTCACGGCCCTGGCGACAGCCGCCCGGGAGCGTCTGGCACCCGCCGCCGGCCGCATGGTCCAGGCCGTGTGGCTCGACCTCGGCGCCTCCACCGAGGGCCTGCTGATCGTGGTCGCCCACCACCTCGTGGTCGACTCGGTGACCTGGCGGATCGTGGTCCCCGACCTGGAGAGCGCCTACGCGGGCGGCGACCTCGCCCCCGTGGGCACCTCGTGGCGCCAGTGGGCCACCGCGCTCGCGGAGCTCGCCGGTGACCCCCGGATCGAGGCCGAGCTCCCCCACTGGGAGGGCACCTCCGCCGGGGACGATCCGCTACGGGTGGACCGTGCGCGGGACATCCACGCGCTGGCGGGCCGCGTCAGCCTCACCCTGCCCACCGCCACCACCGAGGCCCTGCTGACCTGGGTCCCCGGCACGGTCAACGCCGGCGTCAACGACGTCCTGCTGACCGCGTTCGCCCTGGCCGTCGCCGAATGGCGGCGCGGCCGCGGCGGCGACCCGGACACGCCGGTGGTGGTGGACCTGGAGAGCCACGGACGACACGAGGACGCCGTACCGGGCGCCGAACTCAGCCGCACGGCGGGCTGGTTCACGGCCCTGTACCCCGTCCGGCTGGCGCCGGCGGTCGCCGACTGGAGCCTGGTCCAGCGGGACGGGGCGGCCCTCGGCGACGCCCTCAAGCAGGTCAAGGAGCAGCTGCGCGCCGTCCCGGGCAACGGCCTCGGCTTCGGTCTGCTGCGCCACCTCAACGCCGTCACCGGACCGCGGCTCGCCGCGCTCCCGGAGCCCGGCTTCGGCTTCAACTACCTCGGGCGCAGAACGGCCCCCGCCCCGGGCGCGGCCGGGCCGTGGAGCGTCATCGGCGGTGGTGTCGCGGGCCACCGCCCGGCGGCGCCCATGGCCCACGCCGTGGAGATCAGCGCGGTGGCGCACGACGGCGAGCAGGGCCCCGAACTGCGCGCCGACTGGACCTACGCACGGAGCCTGATCAGCGACGAGGAAGCCCGGGACCTGGCCGAACTCTGGTTCCGCGCCCTCGAAGCACTGGTATCGCACGCAGGCCGCCCCGATGCGGGAGGCCTCACCCCGTCCGACGTGACCCTCGCCTCTCTCAGTCAGTCCGAGATCGAGGAATTCGAAGCCGACCTTGAGTCCGAGTGGGAGATAGAACAGTGAGCCAGCAACCGTCTCGTTCGCGCAGCAAGATCGAGGACATCCTTTCGCTCTCCCCGCTACAAGAGGGCTTCCTGTTCCTCAGCCTGTTCCACACGGACGGGCCGGACGTCTACGTCAGCCAGGTCTCCTTCGACCTGGAGGGGCCGTTCGACGCGGCCCGGATGCGGGCGGCGGGCCAGGCCCTGCTCCAGCGGCACGCCAACCTCCGCGCCGGCTTCCGGCAGCGCAAGAACGGCAGCTGGGCGCAGCTGGTCCTGCGGGAGGTGACGCTCCCGTTCGCCGAGGCCGACCTGTCCGGGCTGGCGGAGGAGGAACAGCGGGCGGAGGCCGCCCGGCTCGCCGCCGCGGACCGCGCCGAGCGCTTCGACCTGGGCCGCCCGCCGCTGCTGCGGTTCACGGCCGTCCGGCTGGACGAGAACCGGGTACGGCTGGTGATGACGAACCACCACATCGTGCTCGACGGCTGGTCCATGCCGGTCCTGCTCCGCGAACTCATGACGCTGTACGCGGCGACCGATGGCGGCGCGTCGGCGCCGGCGGAGACGGTGTTGCCGCGGGTGCGTCCGTACCGGGACTACCTGACGTGGTTGGACGGCCGGGACCGTGAGGCGGCCCGGAGGGCATGG
>NZ_JANFAK020000304.1 GCF_024721315.2 Streptomyces sp. Isolate_45 | reverse complement strand
CTCGGCGCGTACGGCGGCGCGCGCGGCGGCCACGCCCCCGCCCGGGCCGGCCGGAGCCATGCCGTGGGCCTCGGGGGACGGTACGTAGGCCATCGCGGGCGGGGCCGCGAAGGCGGCGGCGGCCCCGGCCGGGGGTCCGCTGCGCTCCAGCCGGTCGAGGCGGGCCTGGAAGGAACGTTCGTCGTCGAAGGCGGCGGGCAGCAGCACCCGGGCGCAGATCAGCTCCAGCTGGAGCCGCGGCGAGGTCGCCCCGCGCATCTCGGTGAGCCCGGTGTTGACCAGATCGGCGGCGCGCGACAGCTCGGCGGCCCCGAACACGGAGGCCTGGGCCTGCATCCGCTCCACGACGTCGGCCGGGGCGTCGATGAGGCCCTTCTCCCCGGCGTCGGGCACGGCGGCCAGGATCACCAGGTCGCGCAGGCGCTCCAGCAGGTCGGCGACGAAGCGGCGCGGGTCGTTCCCGCCCTCGACGACGCGGTCCACGACCTCGAACGCGGCGGCCCCGTCCCCGGCGGCGAAGGCGTCGATGACGGAGTCGAGCAGGGAGGCCTCGGTGTAGCCCAGCAGGGAGGTCGCCATGGCGTACGTCACACCGTCGTCGGCGGCGCCGGCGAGGAGTTGGTCCATCACGGACATCGAGTCACGCACCGACCCGGCGCCGGCGCGCACCACGAGGGGCAGCACGCCGTCCTCGACGGTGGCGCCCTCACGGCCGCAGACCTCGCCCAGGTAGTCCCGCAGCGTGCCGGGCGGGACGAGACGGAAGGGGTAGTGGTGCGTGCGCGACCGGATGGTGCCGATGACCTTCTCGGGCTCGGTCGTGGCGAAGATGAACTTGAGGTGCTCCGGCGGCTCCTCGACCACCTTCAGCAGGGCGTTGAAGCCCGCCGAGGTGACCATGTGCGCCTCATCGATGATGTAGATCTTGTAGCGGCTCGACGCGGGGCCGAAGAAAGCCTTTTCCCGCAGGTCACGGGCATCGTCCACACCACCGTGCGAGGCGGCGTCGATCTCGATGACGTCGATCGAACCCGGGCCGTTCCTGGCGAGGTCGCGGCAGGACTGGCACTCCCCGCACGGGTCGGGGGTGGGGCCCTTCTCGCAGTTCAGGCAGCGGGCCAGGATGCGCGCGCTGGTGGTCTTCCCGCAGCCGCGCGGTCCGCTGAACAGGTACGCGTGATTGACCCGGTTGTTGCGCAGGGCCTGCATCAGCGGGGCAGTGACATGCTCCTGCCCGATGACCTCGGCGAACGACTCGGGGCGGTAGCGGCGGTACAGCGCAAGGGACGACACGTCTACGAGGTTATCCGGGCCCGCCGACAACGGCGGCCCGCCGACGCCCCCGGACCCGCCGCGGCGACCCCGCCCGGAACGCAAAGCGCCCCCCACGCACCCGCCAGAGCCCACTTACCCTTGCTGCCTTCCGGCCCTGGGGGAGTTGGGTGAGATAGCGCCACGTGAGGGGCTGGGCCCCACCCTAGCGGATACCGCGCCCGACAATCGACCCGGACCCGCACCACCCCGAATCCGCCGCCGCGACCGGCCCCGAGGGGGGCGAGTCCGGGTCCGGGTCCGAGCCGGGGTCCGAGTCCGAGCCGGGGTCCGGGTCGGAGCCGGGGTCCGGGTCCGAGCCGGGGTCCGAGTCCGAGCCGGGGTCCGGGTCGGAGCCGGGGTCCGGGTCGGAGTCCGGGTCGGAGTCCGAGGCCGAGGCCGAGGCCGAGGCCGAGGCCGAGGCCGCCGGTCGCTCGACCCCGGCCCGGACGACCCCGGCCCGACCCGACCCCTGATGGGTTCTTGATCCCGTCCACGGGGATCAAGGACCCATCAGGAAGGACTCCGGGACCCGTGATCCGGATCGTGTTCGCGAGCACCCCTCAACGTCTTGTATTGTTTGCGGCGGAGGATTCGCCTAGTGGCCTAGGGCGCACGCTTGGAAAGCGTGTTGGGGGCAACCCCTCACGAGTTCGAATCTCGTATCCTCCGCCAGTGCCTCACCGGGCACTTGAAGGCCCCGACCGGGAAACCGGCCGGGGCCTTCTGCGTTCCCCGGCCGCCGCATGGGCTGCGAGAGCACTGGAAGTGCGACTGCTCCCCACGACGCGCGAATGGACCGGGCCGGCTGAGGGTGGGTTCTGGTCGGTGGTGGCTCGGGCGGGGCGGCCGTCGGCCGAGTAGTCCGGGGCGCCCCAGGGGCAGTACGGGGCCGAGTTGCCGGGCTACAACTGGGTGGACACGGGCGGGCGGGCCCGCGCGGGCCGGAGTGGGGGTTGGATATGGGCATGCAGGAGCGGTGGGAGAGCCGGCAGGGCGAGTTGGCGGAAGTGGGTGAGGCCCGGGAGGTCGAAGCCATCCGGCGGCACAACGCACGCGTCGAGAACCTGGAACTCGTCATCGTCCAGCAGGCGGCCGGGGCGTACGCGCGGGGTGACGGCTGGTTCGAAGCCGAAATCGAGCAGCGGAGCGCGGGCGGTCTACAGCCCTACGGGGGCACCGGGATGGACCTGGGCGGGGCCCCACTGTCGAGGAGCCGGCTCGATGAACCCGGTGCACCGCGAGCCCCTAGGAGCGACCTCCTGTCGCGGATCGAGGACGAGGGCTGGTCGCTGCACACAGCCCAGTACGTCTACGTCCAGCTCGGTGCCGAGTCACGGGAGAAGTGGTTCTCGTCGGGTGAGCGCGTGGCCGTCAAGGGGAAGATCGTCGGCATGTACCTGTTCCGGAGGGCCTGAGGCGCCGGGCCGCGCCCGACGTCCCCGGGCGGTCTCAGGCGGGATGGGCGCGGAGGCGGCAGAGGTCTATCAGGCGTTCCCACGCCGGGACGGGTTTGCCCGTTTGGGATGCCATGAGCGTGACGGCGACCAGGGCGTCGAGGGCGAGGACCGGCTCGGGGCCGTCCGGGTCCGGTGGGGTGAGGCCGCCGAAGGCGTTCACGTCGTCCGCGAGGGCCTCCAGGCGGGGGTCGTCGCGGTCCCAGGCGGCGGCCCGGTCGCAGGTCAGGTAGAGGCGCTGGAAGGCGGGGTCCTCGAACAGGGCGTGCTTCTGTCGCGCCCACCGCGGGACCTGCTCGGGGTACTGCGCCACCAGCAGGATCCACGTGTCGCGCTCGGTCCGCACGGTCTCGGGGGAGAGGCCGATCTCCCGGAGCCGGTCCAGCAGGAGCACGACGTCCGGCGGGAGGAAGAGGGCGTCGCCCGCGGACAGTTCGGCGATCCGGCCGCGGCGCCGCCTCAGGTCCCGCATGCGGGTCCTGAGCTCGTCGTCGATCTCCTTCACCGACGCGGCGAACTGTTGGGGCGTGGCACCCATCAGTTCCTCGATCCGGGCGAGCGGCACGCCGGCGTCCGACAGGGTCTTGATCCGTACGAGGGCCACGACCGCCTCCGGCCCGTAGCGCCGGTAGCCGGAGAAGTCGCGCTCCGGCTCGGGCAGCAGGCCCCGTTGGTGGTAGTGGCGGATGGCGCGCACGGTCACGCCCAGATGGGTCGCGACCTGGCCGATCGTCAGCATGTTGATCCCCCGGGAGAGTCGTGGGCCCGACCGCTCGACCCCGACCTCGCGTCAGGGGCCTTCGCTCTGACCATGAACACGACGACAACGCCTTTTCGACAGGCTACCGAAGCCGGCTCCGGCCGAGTCGATGCCGCCGGTGGCCCGCCGGTGGTCCGCGGATGGCCCGCAGGTCGTCCGCGGGTGGTCCGCCGGTCCGCCGGTTCGCCGGGGCGGTTCAAGGTGGGCTGGTTGGTGGCCGAAGGAGCGGGTAGCCGATCCTTAGGAAACGGAGTTCCGCATGCGTCCGATCACACGCCCGATCCTGCGTCCCGCCCTCTTCGCCGCCGCCGTCCTCGTCGCCCCGCTCGGGGTGGCGCCCGTCGCGTACGCGGCCCAGGCGGTGGAGTCGGTGCGGCCGGCCGACGACACCCGGACCGAGCCCTACATCGTCACCCTCGCCCCGGACGCCGACCCGGAGCGGGTGATGGCCGAGACCGGAGTGACCGAGGTCCGGTTCGTGTACCGCAGCGTCGTACGGGGCTTCGCGGCCGATCTGAACGAGGCGCAGCTGGCCGCCCTGCGCGCGCACCCCGAGGTGGTCGCCGTCGAGCAGGACGGTCGAGCCATCGGCACGCCGGTGGAGGAGGACGGGGCCACGGGCGATTGGTGAGCGGCGGACCATGTCCGTGAGCGGCGGCCCCCAACCGTAGGGGCCGGCCCGGGGGGGGGGGGGGGGGGGGGGGGGCCCCGCCGCCCCCCCCCCCCCCCCCCCCCCCCCCCCCCCCCCCCCCCCACCCACCCACCCCCGGTTTGGGTAAAATTTTTAAAAA
>NZ_JANFAK020000303.1 GCF_024721315.2 Streptomyces sp. Isolate_45 | reverse complement strand
GCCGACGGGGGCGGGCGCCGTCGCGAGGCGGGCCGTGGCGCGCTGCCAGAGGCCGTAGGTGAGGAGCACGCCGATGAGGGCGGCGCCCGTGCCGAGGACCGAGGTGGCCACGGTCGGGGTGAGCTGTTGGCCGTCGAACCAGTCGCCGAGGAGGCCGGCCGCGAGGCCGAGGCCGACCGTGGGGACGGCCAGCAGCCACAGCACGCCGGTCATGGCGACGGGCTCCTTGCCGTGGTCGGGGGCGGCGGCGCCCCGACCGCGGAACGCCATAAGCCACAGCCGGGTGGCGTAGGCGGCGGTGAGCAGGGCGGTGAGGACGCCGGAAACCAGGATCAGCCAGCCGGCCGAGGAGGGTGCGGAGTCGGTGTGTCCGAGGGCGGTCTGCTCGGCGGCGACGAGGACGGCTTCCTTGGAGAAGAAGCCGGCGAAGGGCGGGATCGCGGCGAGCGCGAGCAGGGCGAGCGTCATCGTCCAGAAGGCGTCGGGGATGCGCTTGGCGAGGCCGTCCATCCGGGACATCGCGGCGAGGGAGTTGGTGCCGGCGGCGTGGATGATGACGCCGGCGCCGAGGAAGAGGAGCGCCTTGAAGGCGCCGTGGGACAGGAGGTGGTAGACGGCGGCGCCGCGGTCGCCGACGGCGAGGGCTCCGGTCATGTAGCCGAGCTGGCCGACGGTGGAGTAGGCGAGGACCCGCTTGATGTCGTCCTGGGCCAGGGCGGCGAGGGCCGAGCCGATCATGGTGATGGCCGCCATGACGGCCATCACCACCAGTGCGGCGCGGGACGCCGCGAAGACGGGCAGGAGGCGGGCGATGAAGTAGACGCCGGCGGCGACCATCGTCGCGGCGTGGATCAGCGCGGAGACCGGGGTGGGGCCGGCCATGGCGTCGGGCAGCCAGGTGTGCAGCGGGAACTGCGCGGACTTGCCGGCGACTCCGGCGAGGAGGAGCAGGGCGATCAGGGTCGGGTGGTCGAGGCCGCCCGCGGCGACGGTGTCCAGGATCTCGGTGATCCGGAACGAGCCGGCGTCCGTGGCGAGCGCGAACAGGCCGATCAGGAAGGGGACGTCGCCGAGCTTGGTGACGAGGAACGCCTTGAGGGAGGCGGAGCGCGCGGCTTCGGTCTCCCAGTAGTGGCCGACGAGGAAGTACGAGCAGATGCCCATGACCTCCCAGCCGACCAGCAGCACCATCAGGTCGCCGGAGTAGACGACGAGCAGCATCGCGGAGGTGAACAGGGAGACGAGCGCGGCGTAGGACGGGTAGCGGGGGTCCTCGCGGAGGTACGCCGTCGAGTAGAGCTGCACGCAGGTGGCGACGACGCCGACGAGGACGGCGACGAGGGCGGCGAAGCCGTCGATGTTCAGGGACAGCTCGATCGGCACGGAGCCGGTCGGGGTGAGTTCGGTGGCCGTGTCGATGGTCGCGCCACCGCCCTGGCGGACGGCGACGAGCACGGCCAGTACGGCGGCGCCCAGCGTCGGCAGCACGGCGAGCGGCCGCACGAACCCGGGGGCGCCGCGGCCGAGCAGCAGGCCCGCGACCGCGCCCAGGAAGGGCAGGAGGGGGACGAGGACCGCGAGGGTCGTGGTGCTCACGCGGCGACCTCCGGCCGGGCAGTGGTGTCGTCGGGCCGGGCCGGCTCGTGGCCTTCGGCGGTGTCACGGAGTCTGTCGACGTCCGAGGTGCCTCGGTTGCGGTACACCATCAGCACGATCGCGAGGCCGATGCCGATCTCGGCGGCGGCGATGGCGATCGTGAAGAGGGTGAGGGCCTGTCCGGCGTGCAGGGCGTCGCGCAGCCAGACGTCGAAGGCCACCAGGTTGAGGTTGACGGCGTTGAGCATGAGCTCGACGGACATCAGGACCAGGATGGCGTTGCGGCGGGCGAGGACTCCGTAGAGGCCGATGGCGAAGAGGAGCGAGGCCAGTACGGCGGGGTAGACGAGGTGCATCAGCTCTGCCCCTTCCGGTCGCCGGTGTCGGCTTGGCCGTCGGCAGCGGCTGCTGCCGCTGCCGCCGCGTCCTCGGCGGGGGTGTTCCTGCGGGAGAGCACGATGGCACCGATCAGGGCTGCGAGGAGGAGCACGGAGAGCGCCTCGAAGGGCAGCACCCAGTGCTGGAAGAGGATCTCGCCGGTCACCTTGGTGGAGCCCTGGGCGGGTCCGTCGAGGTCGATCCAGGTGGTGCGGAAGGCGTCGGCGACCACCCAGACGAGTGCGGCGCCCGCGGTGACGGCGACGCCGAGCGCGACCCAGCGGTTGTTCGAGTCGGCGTCCGGGGAGCGGCCGATGGGGGCCTTGGTGAGCATCAGCCCGAAGAGCAGGAGGACGACCACGGAGCCGAGGTAGATCAAGACCTGGACCCAGGCGATGAACTCGGCGGTCAGCAGCAGGTACTCGACGGCGACGCCGCCGAGTGCGACGACCAGCCAGAGGGCGGCGTGCACGAGCTGCTTGGTGGTGACCGTGATGACGGCCGCGCCGAGGGTGGCGAGGCCGACGAGGAGGAAGGCGATCTCGACGCCGGTCGGCGAGAGGAAACCGGGGCCGGTCGCGGTGCCGGCGGCGGCCAGGGTGGCGGCGGGGCTCACGCGTCTCCCTCCGGGGTGGTCGGGGGTTCGGTGGCGGCAACGTCGGCCGCCGCTGCGGCCGCCGCCGCGGCTTCGGCCTTCTCCACGGCCTTGCGGGCCGCGGCGATCTCCTTGGGCTCCTCGGCGGCCGGGTCGAGGGCGGGCGGCGCCGGCACCGTCCACATCCACTCGCGGAGCTTGTCCCGCTCGTGGACGAGGTCCTGGATGTCGGTCTCCGCGTACTCGAACTCCGGCGACCAGAAGAGGGCGTCGAAGGGGCACACCTCGATGCAGATGCCGCAGTACATGCAGAGCGAGAAGTCGATGGCGAACCGGTCGAGGACGTTGCGGCTGCGCTCGCGGCCGCCGGGGGCGGCGGCCGGGACCGTCTCCTTGTGGGAGTCGATGTAGATGCACCAGTCGGGGCACTCGCGGGCGCACAACATGCAGACCGTGCAGTTCTCCTCGAACAGGCCGATGACCCCGCGGCTGCGGGGCGGGAGCTCGGGCTGGACCTCGGGGTACTGGGCGGTGTGCGCGCGCTTGGTCATCGTGCGCAGGGTGACGGCCAGGCCCTTGGCGAGGCCGGATCCGGGAACCGGGGACATTACTGGATCGCCACCTTCACGATGCCGGTGAGCGCGATCTGGGCGAGCGCGAGGGGGATGAGTACGGTCCAGGCGAGCTTCTGGAGCTGGTCCTCGCGCAGGCGGGGGTAGCTCACGCGGAGCCAGATCACGACGAAGGCGAGGACGGCGACCTTGAGGAGGGTCCAGACCCAGCCGAGGTCGTCGCCGCCGAAGGGGCCGTGCCAGCCGCCGAGGAAGAGGACGGTGGTGAGCGCGCAGAGCACGACGATGCCGGCGTACTCGGCGAGGAGGAACAGCGCGAAGCGCAGGCCGGTGTACTCGGTGTACGCGCCGAAGATGATCTCGGAGTCGGCGACGGGCATGTCGAAGGGCGGCCGCTGGAGTTCGGCGAGGCCGGCGATGAAGAAGACGAGCGCACCGGTGATCTGCCAGGGCAGCCACCACCACTCGAAGGCCTCGACGACGCCGGGCAGGGACACGGTCCCGGCGGCCATGGCGACGGAGGCGGCGGCGAGCAGCATGGGCAGCTCGTACGCGAGCAGCTGCGCGGCGGTGCGCAGGCCTCCGAGGAGGGAGAACTTGTTGGCGGAGGCCCAGCCGGCCATGAGGGAACCGAGGACTCCGACGCCCATGACGGCGAGCGCGAAGAAGACGCCCGCGTCGATGACCTGCCCGACGGCGCCCTCGCCCGGTCCCACCGGGATGGCGAGGAGGACGAGGAGGTAAGGCAGCAGCGCGACGGCGGGCGCGAGCTGGAAGATCCGTCGGTCGGCGTTGGCCGGGACGATGTCCTCCTTCTGCGCGAACTTCACGCCGTCGGCGACGAGCTGCGCCCAGCCGTGGAAGCCGCCGGCGTACATGGGGCCGAGGCGGCCCTGCATGTGCGCCATCACCTTGTGCTCGGTCTGCCCGACGACGAGCGGGAGCACGAGGAAGACGGCGAAGACGACGATCAGTCGCAGGGCGACGTCGAGGACGTCGTTCACGCGTCGCCTCCGGTGGTGTCGTGGTCGGGATTGCCGTTGCCCTGGCCGGGCTTCGGTTCGGGAGCGGGGTCCTGCTCGGGAGCGGGGTCCGGTTCGGGCTTCGAACCCGGTTCGGGCTTCGAGCCCGGCTCGGGGTTCGAGCCCGGCTCGGGCGTGGCTGCGGGCGCGGGCCGGGGCGCGGCCGGCGGCTTGAGCGCGGGGTCCGGCTCGGGCCGGGGGG
>NZ_JANFAK020000302.1 GCF_024721315.2 Streptomyces sp. Isolate_45 | reverse complement strand
CAAATATTTTTTTTTTTTTTTTTTTTTTTTTTATTTTTTTTTTTTTTTTTTAAATTTTTTTTTTTTTTTTTTTTTTTTTTTTTTTTTTTTTTTTATTTTTTTTTTTTTTTTTTTTTTTTTTTTTTTTTTTTTTTTTTTTTTTTTTTTTTTTTTTTTGTTTTTTTGGGGGGGGGGGGGGGGGGCCCCCCCCCCCCCCCCCCCCCCCCCGGGTCCGGGTCGGGGGCCGGGTCAGGCCGCCCTGCTCGTCCCGCCCGCCTTGAGGGTGGCGAGGCGGGCCTCGATCTCCGAGGTCTTGCCGAGGTCCTCCAGGGACTCGAACTGCGCGTCCAGGGAGGACGCCGCCAGTTCCTGCTTGCCCGTCGCCATGGCCTCCTCCCGCCGAACCTTCTCCTCGAAGCGGTTCAGGTCGCTGGTCGGATCCATGACGTCGATGTTCTTCACCGCGTCCATCATCGTGTTCTGCGCCTGCGCGGTCCTCGCGCGGGCCACCAGCTCGTCCCGCTTCGCCTGGAGCTCCGTCAGCTTGTCCTTCATCGACGTCAGGCCCGCCTTCAGCTTGTCGACGACCTCCGTCTGGGCTGCGATCGTCGGCTCCGCCGTCTTCGCCTCCCGCTCCGACTGCATCTGCCGGCCGAGGGCCACCTTCGCGAGGTTGTCGAACCTGTCGGCGTCCGCGGCGCTCCCCGCCGCCCGCAGCTCGTCCGCCTTGCGGCTGGCCGCCAGCGCCTTGTCGCCCCACTCGCCGGCAGCCTCCACGTCCTCCTTGTGGTCCGCCTCCAGCATCCGCAGGTTGCCGATGGTCGTGGCCACCGCCTGCTCGGCCTCCGAGATGTTGTTCGTGTAGTCGCGGATCAGCTGGTCGAGCATCTTCTGCGGATCCTCCGCCTGGTCCAGCAGCGCGTTGATGTTGGCCTTCGCGAGCTGGGTGACGCGGCCGAGGATGGTCTGCTTGCTCATGGGGGTCTCTCCTGGTGAGGGAACGTCAACGTCCGGTGCGTGAAGCGCCACGGGGCGCGGGCCGCGGGCCGCGGGACGCGGCTCGCGCCGGTCGGTCAGAAGCGGCCGCCACCGCCCATCCGGCCGCGCGTCCCCCCGCCGCCGAAGGAACCGGGACCGCGGCTCCCCCCGCCCCCGCCGCCGAAGCCGCCCCGGCCGCCGTACCCGCCCCCGCCGAAGCCCCCGCCACCGCGCAGGATCTCGCCGAGGATGATGCCGCCGAGCACGGCCCCGCCGCGGCCGCCGCCGGCGCGGGAGCCCGCGTACGGGTTCTGGTAGGCCCGTACGTCCTGCTCCGCCAGCTGCTGGGCCTGCCGGGCGAGGGAGTCCGCCTGCTGCGCCTCCGTCAGCGCGCCCGCCGGGTCCGTCCCGGCCAGCGACACCGAGCGCTCCAGGTGCCGCTGGGCCTCCGCCAGCCGGGTCCGGGCCTGGCTGGCCACCGCGCCCCGGCTGGTGGTGATGTAGTCCGTCGCCGCGCCGATCGCGCTGCGGGCCGACAGCAGGGCCTGGTCCAGCAGGCCCGCCGCGCGGCGCCGGCCCGTCTCCTGCTCCCGCGCCCCGGCCAGCGACTCGTCGAGGGCCGCGTCGGCCTCCTCCACGCGCCGCAGGGCGTCGATCGGGTCGTACCGTCCGGCCTCCTGCTCCCGCCGCACGTCCGCCAGTACGGCCTGCGCCCGGCCGATCCGGCCGCGCAGGTCCGCCGTCGAGGTGCCCTCCGTGGTGCCCGTCAGCAACCCGGCGGCGTCCGCGAGGTCGGACTCCGTCTCCGTCAGCGCGCCCGGCAGCTTCCCGGCGGCCTCCGCGAGCTCCTGGGCCCGCCGCTCCACCGCGTCCACCAGGGTCGCCGCCTGGTCCACCGCGCCCTCGGCCGCCCGTACGTGCACGGCCGCCCTGCCGTTCTCCCCGTCGTGCAGCGCGGCCCGGGCCTCGCCGAGGTGGGTCGTCGCGAACAGCAGCCGGTCCTTGGCCTGCTCCGGGTTGGATGCCACCGGCGCCGACGCGGAGTCCGCGTACCGACCGGCCAGTGCCGTCAGCGTCGCCACCGCCGTCGTCGTCCGCCCGGTCAGCTCCCGGAAGTGCGCCTCCACCGTCTCCACCGCCCGCGGGGCGTTCTTCTCCAGGTCCCGGAGCCGGTCGAAGGCCTCCGACTCGGCGTCGAGGCGACGGTTCGCCTCCGTGCACCGGGCCACGATCTCGTCCAGCATCCGGCGGCGGGTCGCGTCGTCCTCCGGATAGGCGTCGTCGAGCTGCTGGCGCAGCCGGAAGGCGTGCGTCAGCTCGTCCTTCGCGTGCGCCACGGCCTCGGTGAAGCCGGCGACGGCCTCGTCACCGAACTGCGCCGAGGCGAAGCCGAGTTCCTCGGTGCTGGTGCGGACCGCGTCGTCCGTCCCGACCAGCAGCGCCTTCGCCCGGGCGTCGAGTTCCGGCAGCGGCGTCTCCGCGCGCTGCCCGTCCCAGCCCTGGTGCGAGGTCGCCGTACCGCGCCCGCCGCCGCCCTTGCCGCGCTTGCGGCGGCTGTACGCGTACGCCCCCAGCGCCCCGGCCGCGCCGACCGCGACGACCGGCAGGACGAAGTCGCCCGCGCCGCTCTCGCCTCCCGCGCCGCCGCCCGGATCGGCCTCGCCGGGGGTGACGGCCGGGACGGGGACCGGCAGCCCGCCGAGCACCGCGTCGTAGCCGTTCGCCGCGCCGATCGCGGCGCCCGCCCAGTCGTTCTCCTTCAGGGCGGGCTCGATGGCGATCCGGGCGACGTCCGCCAACTGCTGTTCCGTGAAACCGGACTCGGTGTCGGCCGAATAGGCGTACTGCCTGGCCCCGGTCGCCACCGCCAGCAGGACGTCGTTCTGCCCGAGGCCGTTCTTCTGCGCCGTGGCGTCCGCCCAGCTCTGCGCGGAGCGCCCGGAGAAGTCGTTGACGTACGTGACGAAGAGCTGGATCCGGCGGTCGGCGTACAGCTCGTCCAGCGCCGCCGTCACCGCCGGCAGCCGGTCGCCCAGGGCGCCCACGCGGTCGGTGACCTGCCCCTGCCGCGACAGGGTGACGGGATCCTCGGCGCGGGCCGCGGGCGCCCCGACCACCCCCCACCCGCCGAACGCCAGCAGCGCGGCGGCCAGGGCCAGTCCGGTGCGCAGGGATATCCGGGCGGCGGAGCGCCTCTTCGTCCAGGGGGGCGGAGTCACATTTCGGAGATTATGGGCGGTTCGTCCCGCCCGCACCCGGAGTGGACCCCCCGCCGTGGTCCCGGGCGGCCCGGCTCGGACCGCCCGGCCCGGCTAGGGGACGGCGATGGCCGTCAGTTCCGGCAGGGCGACCGCGATGCCGTGGCCGGTCCGCACCGTGCTCCCGATGCCCGCGTGCTCCCACTGCCAGCGGAGTTCCCCGGTCACCAGGTCCAGGGCGGCCAGGAACGGGGGCCGGGGCGTGCGGCCCAGCAACCCGCCCCGGCCGCCGTCCGCGGCCTTCACGTACAGCAGGCCCCGCACGCCGAGCGCGCCCCGCACGCCTCGCGGATCCGTCCCGGCGCCCAGCAGCTCGACCGCGCAGTCCGGGCCCTGACGCCGCACCAGCGGTCGGCGCCAGCGCACCGCGCCGCTCTCCGCGTCCAGCGCGGACACCGTGTCCCAGCCCTCCTGCGCCCGGTGCGCGGCCACGTGGACGGTGTCGTCGAGGGACAGCATCCCGGTCGGCGCCGGAGTGCCCGCGTCGAAGTGCCAGACGACGTGCCCCTCCCGCCGGTGCAGCGCCCGTACCGTTTTCCCGTCCGTCACGTGCACCGGACCGCCGGGCAGTCCCGGCCCGCCGCGGTGCGTGTTGCGCGGCCAGTGCCACAGCGGCTTCCCCGTGGGCAGGTGCAGGGCGGTGAGCAGCAGGCCGTCCGCCAGGACCAGGCAGTTCCCGGAGACGGTCGGCCGGCGGGAGATGGTCCCCTGGACCCCGTACCGCCACACGGTCTCCCCGCTCGCCCCGTCCAGGGCGGTGAGTCCGCCGCCCGCCCCGTACAGGACCAGCCCGCCGGTCGCGGTCAGCACCGGAGTCCTGGCCGGCGGTTCCGGCAGGTCGCGCCACCAGCGGACCCGGCCGTCGCCGGCCTCCCTGGCCAGTACGCGGACGCCCTCGCCGTCCCGGCCCGACACGGCCACGTACACCGCCCCGGTGTCCGCCGCCGAGGACACGGCCGAGACCGCGGACAGCTCCGTCGCGGGTACGCCCTCGTCGGCGCGGGCCGTCCACAGCGCCGCACCGGTGGCGGCCCACACCGAGCCCACCTCCGGCCCGGCCCGCCAGACCACGCTGTCCCCGGCGGCGTGCAGGGCCTGCGGCCGGACGCGGGAGCGCCACAGCACCTCCCCGGGCGGGGCCGCGTCCCGCGTCCGGGACGGGGCGGCGCCCGCCCGACCCCCGGCGGCGGGCCCCGCGGACGGCC
>NZ_JANFAK020000301.1 GCF_024721315.2 Streptomyces sp. Isolate_45 | reverse complement strand
CGTGTACACGGCGAGGAGGCTCCGCATCCGCTACCGCGGCCGCGACACCGACCAGGCCCCCTCCTGACAGCCGCCGGGCGGGGGGGGGGGGGGGGGGGGGGGGGGGGGGGGGGCGGGGGGGGGGGCCGGCGGGGGGCCCCCCCCCCCCCCACGTCAACACTCATCCCTCGGGCCTCATCCCTCGGGCCTCAGACGAAGACCGCCAGCGACTTCGCCTTGCCGCCCTTGCTCTCCACGAGCCCGAGCAGCTGCCCCTGCGGCCCGTACACGGCGACCGTGCGGCCGTCCCGGTACTCGTCCGGCATCTCGATCCGCACCCCGTTGCCGAGGAGCGAGGCCCGGCGGGAGTCCAGGTCCCAGCGCGGGAAGGCGGCGGCCGCCGCCTCGCCGATCGGCATGACGGTCAGCTCCTCCTGGAGCTGGTCCAGGGTGCGGGCCTTGTCGAGCTTGTACGGTCCCACCCGCGTGCGCCGCAGCGCCGTCAGGTGTCCGCCCACGCCCAGGTCCGCACCGAGGTCACGGGCGAGCGCGCGGATGTACGTACCGCTGGAGCAGACGACGGAGACGACCAGGTCGACGACCTTCGTGCCGTCCTCGGCCTCCGCCTCCCGCATGTCGTACACCTGGAACGACGAGATGGTCACCGGACGGGCCGGGATCTCGAAGTCCTCGCCGTCGCGGGCGCGCTTGTAGGAGCGCACGCCCTTGATCTTGATGGCGCTGACCTTCGACGGGACCTGCATGATCTCGCCGCTCAGCTTGGCGATGCCCGCGTCCACGCCCTCGCGGGTGACCCCGGAGGCGTCGGTCGACGAGGTGATCTCGCCCTCGGCATCGTCGGTGACGGTGTACTGCCCGAGACGGATCGTCCCGAGGTACTCCTTCTCGGTCAGCGCGAGGTGACCGAGGAGCTTGGTCGCCTTCTCGACGCCGAGGACGAGGACGCCCGTCGCCATCGGGTCGAGGGTGCCGGCGTGGCCGACGCGTCGGGTCCTGGCGATCCCGCGCATCTTGGCGACCACGTCGTGCGAAGTGAAGCCGGACGGCTTGTCGACGATGACAAGGCCGTCCGGAGTCTTCCCTGCTTCGGTGCTCATTCCGCGGCTGCGTCCTCGTCGTCCTCGTCGCCCGGCTTCTTGTACGGGTCGGCATCGCCGGCGTACTTGGCACCGGAGGACACCTCGCGCACCTGGGCGTCGGAGGTGCGCGCCTTTTCGAGGAGGTCCTCGATGGTCTTCGCGTTCTCCGGGAGGGCGTCCGCGACGAAGGTCAGGGTGGGCGTGAACTTGGTTCCCGCCGCCCGGCCGACCGCGGAACGCAGTACGCCCTTGGCGCTCTCCAGACCGGCAGCCGCGCTGGCCCGGTCCTCGTCGTCACCGTAGACCGTGTAGAAGACCGTGGCCTCCCGCAGGTCGCCGGTGACCCTGGTGTCCGTGATGGTCACGTGCGTACCGAGGCGGGGGTCCTTGACGCCGCGCTGCAGCTTCTCGGCCACCACCTCCCGGATGAGGTCCGCCAGCTTCTTCGCCCGCGCATTGTCGGCCACTGGTCCGTCTCCTTCTTCTTTCTTGCAGACAAGCAATCAGTCTTCATCACCGTGGAGGCGCCGTCGTACCGACAGCAGCTCCACTTCAGGACGCGCCGCGACCAGCCTCTCGCAGCGGTCCAGTACGTCCGACACGAAAGCCACGTCGCCACTCACCAGGGCTACCCCGATACGGGCCCTGCGGTGCAGGTCCTGGTCGCCCACCTCGGCCGCGCTCAGCGAGAACTTGCGTTGGAGCTCGGCGACGATGGGCCGGACGACGGAGCGTTTCTCCTTCAGCGAGTGAACGTCGCCGAGGAGCAGATCGAAGGACAGAGTCCCCACGTACATGCAGTTCCGGATGTCCCGCCGGTTCGGGTTCGATGGCCTGCCGGGCCGTCGTCCGGCAGGTACCCGCCGAGCTCGTCCGGCAGGTTCACCCGGCCGTGTGCGGCAGGATCACCGGGTGCTCGGCTGGGTCATCAGAACCGTACACGCAACGGCCGGGGCCGATCGACGGATATTCCGCCGACCGGCCCCGGTGCTACGAACTACGAACTACGAGCCTGTGCGATGTGCCTCGCGCTTACGCGCGGGGCTTCTCGCGCATCTCGTACGTCGCGATGACGTCGTCGATCTTGATGTCGTTGAAGGAGCCGAGGTTGATACCGCCCTCGAAGCCTTCGCGGATCTCGGTGACGTCGTCCTTGAAGCGGCGCAGACCGGAGATGGTGAGGTTCTCGGCGACGACCTTGCCGTCGCGCAGGAGCCGCGCCTTGGTGTTGCGCTTGACCTCGCCGGAGCGGATGAGAACACCCGCGATGTTGCCCAGCTTGGACGAGCGGAAGATCTCGCGGACCTCCGCCGTACCGAGCTCGACCTCTTCGTACTCCGGCTTGAGGAGACCCTTGAGGGCCGCCTCGATCTCCTCGATGGCCTGGTAGATCACCGAGTAGTAGCGGACGTCGACACCCTCGCGGTCCGCCATCTGCGCGGCGCGACCGGCCGCACGGACGTTGTAACCGATGACGATGGCGTCGGAGCCCATCGCCAGCGAGATGTCGGACTCGGTGACCGCACCCACACCGCGGTGCAGGACACGGATGTCGACCTCTTCGCCGACGTCGAGCTGGAGCAGCGAGGACTCGAGGGCCTCGACCGCACCGGACGCGTCGCCCTTGATGATGAGGTTGAGTTCCTGGACCAGACCGGCCTTGAGGACCGAGTCGAGGTCTTCCAGGGACACCCGGCGGACGCGCTTGGCGAAGTTGGCGTTGCGCTCACGCGCAGCACGCTTCTCGGCGATCTGACGGGCGGTGCGGTCCTCGTCGACGACGAGGAAGTTGTCGCCGGCGCCGGGGACGTTGGTGAGACCCAGGACCAGGACGGGGGTCGACGGACCCGCTTCCTCGACGTTGTTGCCCTTGTCGTCGAGCATGGCGCGCACTCGGCCGTAGGCGTCGCCCACGACCATCGTGTCGCCGACGCGGAGGGTACCGCGCTGGACGAGGACGGTGGCGACGGCACCGCGGCCGCGGTCGAGGTGGGACTCGATCGCAATACCCTGAGCGTCCTGCTCCGGGTTGGCGCGCAGGTCGAGCGAGGCGTCGGCGGTGAGGACGACGGCCTCCAGCAGGGAGTCGATGTGCAGACCCTGCTTGGCGGAGATGTCGACGAACATCGTGTCGCCGCCGTACTCCTCGGCGACCAGACCGAACTCGGTGAGCTGACCGCGCACCTTGACCGGGTCGGCACCCTCGACGTCGATCTTGTTGACCGCGACGACGATCGGGACGCCGGCGGCCTTGGCGTGGTTCAGCGCCTCGATCGTCTGCGGCATGACGCCGTCGTTGGCCGCGACCACGAGGATCGCGATGTCGGTCGACTTGGCACCACGGGCACGCATGGCGGTGAACGCCTCGTGACCCGGGGTGTCGATGAAGGTGATCTTGCGCTCTTCACCGTTGACCTCGGTACCGACCTGGTACGCACCGATGTGCTGCGTGATGCCACCGGCCTCGCCCGCAACGACGTTCGTCTTGCGGATGGCGTCGAGCAGTCGGGTCTTACCGTGGTCGACGTGACCCATGACGGTCACGACCGGCGGACGCGGCATGAGGTATTCCTCGCCGCCCTCGTCCTCGCCGAACTCGATGTCGAAGCCCTCGAGGAGCTCGCGGTCCTCTTCCTCCGGGCTGACGATCTGGACGACGTAGTTCATCTCGCCGGCCAGCATTTCGAGCGTCTCGTCGGAGACGGACTGCGTGGCGGTGACCATCTCGCCGAGGTTCATCATCACGGCGACGAGCGACGCCGGGTTGGCGTTGATCTTCTCCGCGAAGTCGGTGAGGGAGGCACCGCGCGACAGGCGCACGGTCTCGCCGCCACCGCGCGGCAGCATCACGCCGCCGACGGACGGGGCCTGCATGGCCTCGTACTCCTGGCGCCTCTGACGCTTGGACTTGCGACCACGACGGGCCGGACCACCGGGGCGACCGAAGGCACCCTGCGTGCCACCACGGGCACCGGGACCACCGGGACGCCCGCCGAAGCCGGGACGACCGCCGCCACCGGCACCGGCAGGACCGCCACCGAAGCCACCGCCGGGACGGGGACCACCGAAGCCGCCACCGCCGCCGGGACGCGAGCCCGGACCGGCCGGACGACCGGCGAAGCCGCCGCCCGCGGGACGACCGGCGCCACCGGGACGGGCACCGCCCGCACCGGGACCACGGCCACCGGGGCCGCCACCGGGACGGGGGCCGGGACCACCGGCAGCGGGACGCTGCGGCATCATGCCCGGGTTGGGACGGTTACCACCGGGAGCACCACCGGGACGCGGGGCGCCGCCCTGCGGACGCGGCATGCCGCCCGGGGTCGGACGGGCGCCGCCGGGGCCGCCC
>NZ_JANFAK020000300.1 GCF_024721315.2 Streptomyces sp. Isolate_45 | reverse complement strand
CAGCGGCGGCGGGAGGCGCGGCGGACGCGGCGACGGCGGCAGCGGGTACGGGGGCAACCGGTGCGGGGGCGTCGGCGGGGGCCGCGGCCTGCGCCGCGTCCCGGGCCAGGGAGATCCCGGCGGGGCGGCGCTCGGGTTCCGGGTCGCCCGGGTCGCCCGGGTCACCCCAGGAGACGCGTACGTCGCGGGGGCCGCCGAAGCCGGCCTGGTGCGCGGGGTCGGCCTGCCAACCCGCCGACGCGGGCCGGGGTTCGGGTTCCGGTTCGGGGAGCGCCTCGGTCACGGAGGTCTGGTCGAGGAACACCGGCCCGGTCTCGTCCGCGGGGGCGGCGGGGCGGCTCGTACCCGGCACCCAGGCCGCGCCGTTCCAGTACCGGACGTACCCGGGGATGGACGGGTCGGGGTAGTAGCCCTCGCGGGCAGCGTGATCGCCGTCACCAGGGGAGGCCGTCAATGTCCCCAACTCCGATCGTGGCTTGAGGCTTGTGCAGGGGAGGACCCAAGGGGAGGACCATAGCCAAGAACCCCCTCCCGACAGGTCCGGTAACGGGAGATTCCAAGCCTTCGGGCGAACCTCGGCCCTTTATTCGCCCCGCGACGGCCGCGCGGCGGCCCCGGACGGTCCCGCGGCGGTCCCGGGCCGGGCACTCACCGACGCACATCGGCACACAACGGAACGTACCGACACACAACGGCACGCACCGGCCTCGGCGGATCGACCCTGCCCGACCCCGAGCATCGAATTCCGGTCAGTCGAAAGATTTCGGCCAATTCACGGTTCGTCGTCCGGAGTCGCGTCATCGCCGGCCCCCGGGACGCTCTCTGCGGGTGTGGGGCCCGGTCCGGCCCCGCGCCAGGACACGAACGCACCGAAGTGAGGCCGTCATGCACCACCCCGTCATCGAACGCGAGCTGGAACTCAAGCTGGTCCTGTCCCCCGAGCGCGCCATCGCCGTCCCCGCCCGCCTGCTCTACCTCCTCGACGACCCGTTCGCGGTGCACATCACCTTCCACACCGGCTCCAGCACCCCCGTCAACTGGACGTTCGCCCGCGAGCTGCTCGTCGAGGGGGTGTTCCGTCCGTGCGGGCACGGGGACGTCCGGATCTGGCCGACGAAGATCGACAACAAGGCGGTCCTGTGCATGGCCCTCAGCTCCCCCGACGGCGACGCCCTGCTGGAGGCGCCGGCCGGTTCCGTCTCCGCCTGGCTGGAACGGACCCTGCGCGTGGTCCCGCCGGGGACCGAGGCCGACCGGCTCGGCCTGGACGCGGCACTGGCGGAACTGCTCGCCCCGACCCCGGCCGACGACCTGTGGCTGCGGGACCCGTGGCCCTCGGACGAGTCGGCGGACGGGGACGCGTGATGCGGGGACGTTCAGTGCGGGGACGTGCGGTGCCGGGACATGCGGTGCCCGGTGCGGTGCGCGGCTCCCGGCGGGTCGCGTCAGAAGAGCTTGCCCGGGTTCAGCAGGCCGAGCGGGTCGAAGGCGTGCTTGACGTTGCGCTGCATCTCCAGTCCCACCGGCCCCAGTTCGCGGGCCAGCCACTCCTTCTTCAGGACGCCGACGCCGTGTTCGCCGGTGATGGTGCCGCCCAGCTCCAGCCCCAGCGCCATGATCGCGTCGAAGGATTCGCGGGCCCGCCGCACCTCGTCCTCGTCGGCCGGGTCGAAGCAGACGACCGGGTGGGTGTTGCCGTCGCCCGCGTGCGCGCAGACGCCGATGAGCAGGTCGTACGTCCGGGCGATGGCGGCCGTGCCGTCGAGCATCTCGGCGAGCCGCGACCGCGGGACGCACACGTCGTCGATCATCGTCGCGGGCCGCAGCGCCTCCAGCGCGGTCAGGGACATCCGCCGTGCCTGGAGCAGCAGTTCGGACTCCGCCTCGTCCTCGGCGGGGACTACCGCGGTGGCGCCGGCGGCCGTGCACAGGGCGGAGACGGCGTCGAGCCCGGCGGCGGCGTCCGGGGTGTCGAAGGCGGCCAGCAGCAGGGCCTCGGTGCTCTCGGGCAGGCCCATCTTCCCGAGCGCGTTGACGGCGCGGACGGTCGTACGGTCCATCAGCTCCAGCAGCGAGGGCGCCAGGCCCGCCTCCATGACCGCGCACACGGCCTCGCAGGCGGCGGCGACGGAGGGGAACTCGGCGGCCAGCGCCAGCTGCCGGGGCGGCGCCGGCCGCAGCGCGAGGACGGCCCGGACGACGACGCCGAGGCTGCCCTCGGAGCCCACGAACAACCGGGTCAGGTCGTATCCGGCGACCCCCTTGGCCGTGCGCCGCCCGGTGCGCATCAGCCGCCCGTCGGCCAGGACCACGTCGAGGCCGAGCACGTACTCGGCGGTGACCCCGTACTTGACGCAGCACAGGCCGCCCGAGGCGGTGCCGATGTTCCCGCCGATGGTGCACTGCTCCCAGCTGGAGGGGTCGGGCGGGTAGTACAGGCCCTGCTCGGCGACCGCCCGCGAGAGCACGGCGTTGACCACTCCGGGCTCGACGACGGCGATCCGGTCGACGGCGGAGATCTCCAGGATGCGGTCCATCTTGACGAGGGACAGCACGATGCAGCCGTCGGCGGCGTTGGCGCCCCCGGACAGGCCCGTACGGGCGCCCTGCGGGACGACGGGGACCCGGAGGGCGGTGGCGGTGCGCAGGACGTGCTGGACCTGTTCGACGGTCCGGGGCAGGACGACGACGGCGGGGGTGCCGGCGGCGCAGAAGCTCGCCATGTCGGTGGAGTAGGAGGCGGTCACCTGAGGGTCGGTCAGGAGGGCTTCGGGAGGGAGTCCTTCGGCGAGGCGCGCGAAGAGCCGTGCGGAGAGGTCATCAGCCATGGGGCCAGCGTGACAGCCGGGGCCATCGGTGTGAACACGGCCGCGACCGGCTTCGGACACCTCGGCGCGCTCTTCATATTGACGCACAGTGACCCCATGGACCGTATCGACGAGGAATCGCAGCAGCCCGCGCCGCCCGTGACCTTCACCGGCCGCAAGACGGTCGTGGCGGCCGCGGTCGCCGTGGTCCTGATCGCGGGCGCCCTGCTGATCCGCCCGGCCCGCACGGCCGACGACGCCCGGCCGCCGGGCCCCACCGAGCGGGCCGCCTCGGCGGTCGGCATGGGCGCACCGCCGGCGGCGGTGGACCTGACGGCGCTGGTGGCGGACCGGGAGCAGTGGGTCGCGGGGCATCCCGAGGACGACGCGTCGTGGGCGGTGCTCGGGTCGGCGTACCTGGAACAGTCGCGGCGCACGGCCGATCCCGGCTGGTTCCCTAAGGCGGAGAACGCCCTCAAGCGGTCACTGGGCGTACGGCCCGCGGAGAAGGGCAACTTCGACGCGATGACGGGCATGGGCGCGCTGGCCAACGCCCGGCGGGACTTCGGGACGGGCAAGAAGTGGGGCGAGCTGGTCCGGGCGCAGGCGCCGAAGCGCTGGACGGCGTACCCCGTCCTGGTGGACGCGTACACGGGCCTCGGCGACTACAAGGCCGCGGAGAAGGCGATGGAGCGGCTGTCGGAGCTGCGGCCGGGCCTGGTGTCGCACCTGAGGGCCGCCCAGGTCTACCGGGACCGGGGCTGGCGCGAGGACGCGGTGGTGTCGTTGGAGCACGCGGCGGGCGCGGCGAAGGCGCCCGCGGAGAAGGCGTACGTCCTGTACCGGCTCGGGGAGATGTCCTGGGAGCGGGGCGAGACGGCGGAGGCGATGCGGCAGTTCGAGGCCGCGCTGCGGACGGACCCGGCGCAGTCGGACGCGCTGGGCGGCCGGGCCCGCGCCCTGGCCGCGCTGGGCCGCTCCGGCGAGGCGGTGCGGGACTACCGGCTGGCGCTGGGCCGGACCCCGGCGCCGCGGCTGGCGCTGGAGCTGGGTGAGCTGTTGCAGTCGCTGGGTCGGGACGAGGAGGCGCGCGCGCCGTACGAGTCGCTGTCGGCGCTGGCGGCGCGCGGCACCACGAACGGGGTGAACGAGGAGCTGGTGCTCGGCTTGTTCGAGGCGGACCACGGCGACGCGTCGGCGGCGGTGCGCCGGTTGTCGGCGGAGTGGTCGCGGCACAAGAGCGTGCAGGTCGCGGACGCGTTGGGGTGGGCCCTGCACAGGCTGGGCGAGGACGCGGCGGCGCTGGAGTACGCGAAGAAGGCCACCGAGCCGGGGCTGCGCAACGCCGAGTTCTCCTACCACCGGGCGATGATCGAGCGGGGTCTGGGCGACGACGAGGCGGCCCGCCGGCACCTCCAGGAGACGCTGCGGACGAACCCGCTCTTCTCCCCGGTGCGGGGACCGTTGGCCAAGGAGGCGCTGGCCGCGATCGGGCAGCAGGCCGCGGGCGGCCCGGAGAACATGCAGCCCAGCAAGCCGTGGGTGGCGCCGGAGATGCCCAAGCCCCGCCCGAAGCCCAAGCCGAAGCCCAAACCGGAGCCGGCCCCGAAGGCGGACCCGAAGGCGGAACCCAAACCGGACCCGAAGGCGGAACCCAAGGTGGACGCGAAGCCGGGCGCCCCGGGGCCC
>NZ_JANFAK020000299.1 GCF_024721315.2 Streptomyces sp. Isolate_45 | reverse complement strand
CCCCCCCCCCCCCCCCCCCCCCCCCCCCCCCCCCCCCCCCCCCCCCCCCCCCCCCCCCCCCCCCCCCCCCCCCGTTCCAAGGTCCTGCCGGGACCGGTGCGGGACTCGGCCCGGTCGCTCAGCCGAGGCGCTTGACCGCCGCCGCGACCCGCTCGTCGGTGGCGGTGAAGGCCACGCGGACGAACCGCGCGCCCGCCTCGCCGTAGAAGTCGCCCGGCGCGGCCAGGATGCCGAGCTCGGCCAGGTGGGCGACGGTGTCCCAGCAGGGCTCGTCCCGGGTCACCCACAGGTAGAGGCTCGCCTCGCTGTGCTCGACGCGGAAGCCGTGGGCCTCCAGGGCCGTGCGCAGGGCCTCGCGGCGGGCGGCGTAGCGGCCGCGCTGCTCGGCGACGTGGGCGTCGTCGCCGAGGGCGGCGACGACGGCGGCCTGCACGGGCGCCGCGGTCATCATGCCGCCGTGCTTGCGGATCTCCAGCAGCTCGCCGAGCACCGCGGCGTCACCGGCGACGAAGGCGGCCCGGTAGCCCGCCAGGTTGGACCGCTTGGAGAGGGAGTGGACGGCGACGATGCCCTCGTAGGAGCCGCCGCAGACCTCGTCGTGGAGGACCGAGACGGGCTCCGCCTCCCAGCCGAGCTCCAGGTAGCACTCGTCGCTGAAGAGCAGGATCCCGTGCTCGCGCGCCCAGGCCACGATCCGGATCAGGTCCTCCTTGGGGAGGACCCTGCCGGTGGGGTTGGACGGGGAGTTGAGCCACAGCAGCTTCACGCCGGCCGGGTCGAGGTCGGTCGGGTCGTCGTAGACGACGGCCTCCGCGCCGCACAGTCGGGCGCCGACCTCGTACGTCGGGTAGGCGAGGCGGGGGTAGGCGACCTTGTCGCCGGCGCCGAGGCCGAGCTGGGTGGGCAGCCAGGCGACGAGCTCCTTGGAGCCGACCACCGGCAGGACGTTGCGGTGTCCGGCGGCGCTCGCGCCGAGCCGGCCGCGCAGCCAGCCCGTGATCGCGTCGCGCAGGGCGACCGTCCCCCAGACCGTCGGGTAGCCCGGGGAGTCGGCGGCGCCCCGCAGGGCGCTCTGGATCAGCTCCGGGACCGGGTCGACGGGCGTGCCGACCGACAGGTCGACGATGCCGTCCGGGTGGGCCGCGGCCGTCGCCTTGTACGGCTCCAGCTTGTCCCAGGGAAAGGCGGGAAGGCGGTCGGATACTGCGGCCACGGGGGTCTCTGCTCTCTCTGGGTACGCGCTGGGTGCGGGTGGTGAAACGGCTCGGTCCCGTGCGGCACGAATGCCGGACGGGACCGAGGAGCGTCTGCCGTGAACGGTCAGTGCTGCGGGTTGATGTCCGCCGGCAGCGCCGCGACGAAGGGGTGGTCGCGCTCGATCAGGCCGAGCTTGGAGGCACCACCGGGCGAACCGAGCTCGTCGAAGAACTCGACGTTCGCCTTGTAGTAGTCCTTCCACTCCTCCGGGGTGTCGTCCTCGTAGAAGATGGCCTCGACCGGGCAGACCGGCTCACACGCGCCGCAGTCGACGCACTCGTCCGGGTGGATGTACAAGGACCGCTGGCCCTCGTAGATGCAGTCGACGGGGCACTCTTCGATGCATGCCTTGTCCTTGACGTCGACACAAGGCTCCGCGATGACGTAGGTCACGCTCTCGTTCCTCCTCGGTAGGGCTTTCCATTCGCGCGGGAGCGCGGCGTCGTCGATGCCCGCACCTAGTATCTCCGTTCCCGGGCACGATCCGAACAGGAGGGGCGGACAGAGCTGTGGAAATCACTGCCGGTGGGCTGCTGGAGATCCGAATCACCCCGGCTGACGTGGGTAAACGAGTCTCTGTACGACGGGTGGAGGAGGGGTCGGGGCGGTCCCCCGTCTTCGCCGACACCGTAGGGGTTCTCACATCCTGGAACGAGGGTGTGCTGACGATCACACGCAAGGACGGCGTGTCCGTCCACATCCCGGAATCATTGCTGGTCGCGGGCAAGACGGTGCCTCCCGCACCCGCCCGCCGCAGGGGACCCGCGGCTTCCTTCGAGGAGCTGGCGAGGGTCACGGCGCGGGCCTGGGCGCCCCTGGAGAGCGAGCCGCTCGGGGAGTGGACGCTGCGGGCCTCGGGGGGATTCACCCGGCGGGCCAACTCCGCCCTGCCGCTCGGCGATCCCGGCATACCCCTGGACGAAGCACTCGGCCGGGTGACCTCCTGGTACGCGGAGCGTGACCTTCCGGCGTATGTGCAGGCCTCGACCGGCTCGGCGGGCACGCAGGAGCTCCTCTGCGCGGAGCTGGAGCGGCGCGGCTGGGTCAACGAGGTCTCGGCGGAGGTCCGCATCGGCGGCCTGGCCCCGGTCGCGGACCTGGACGCCGACGTGTCGGACGTACGTCTGACCCGGACGCCCGACGAGGCGTGGCTGGGCCGCTACGGCAAGGTCCGGGACCCGGACCTGGCCCGTCGGATGCTCGTCGCGGGCCCCTCGGTGTGGTTCGCCTCGCTCTCCGACGGCAGGGCGGTCGGCCGGTGCGTGGTGGACGGGCGCTGGGCCGGCTTCGGAGCGGTCACGGTCGCCCCGGAACACCGGCGGCGGGGCCTGGCCACGGCGGTCATGAGGGCGCTGGCCCGCCGCGCGCTGGAGGAGGGCGCCTCCGCGGCGTGGCTCCAGGTGGAGACGGACAACCCCGGGGCGCGGGCGCTGTACGACGGGATGGGCTTCGCGACGCACCACGCGTACCACCACTTCCGGGCCGGGGCGACGCGGTGAGCGCGCGGACGCGGGAGCTGTTCGCGGCGGAGGCCCGCGCGGAGCGGCCCGATCTGGCGCAGTTGTGCCTGCTGCTGGCGGCGGAGGCGGACCCTGACCTGGACGAACGCGCCATGGACTGGGCGCAGATCGAACTGGACCGGCTGGCGGGGATGTTGCCGTACGGGCTGCGGGGCGGAAAGGCCTGGGCCTCGGCCCTGACGGAGCTGCTCGGGGGCCGGCTGGGCTTCCACGGCACCCCGGCGGACTACGACCGGCTCTCCTCCTCCCTGCTGCACGAGGTGCTGCGGCGCCGGCGCGGGCTGCCGATCCTGCTGTCCGTCGTCTGGATGGAGGTGGCGCGACGGGCGGGCGCGCCCGTGTACGGACTGGGGCTGCCCGGGCACTTCGTGGTGGGGTTCGGGGACCCGGAGGACGGTTTCGTCGCGGACCCCTTCGCGGGCGGCGCCTCGCTCGGCGCGGGCCCCGCGGAGCTGGCCGCGGGGCCGCGGACACCGGCCCGGACCCACGACATCGTGCTGCGGATCCTGAACAACATCCGGGCCTGGGCCTCGGCCCGGCCGGAGCATTCGGCGGTGGCCCTCTGGTCGCTGGACCTGGCGCTGCTGATGCCCTCGCACCCGGCGGCGTTGCGCTACGAGCGGGCGAGGCTGCTGGTGGAGCGGGGCGCCTTCACGGAGGGCGCGGGCGAACTGGAGGCGTACGCCGAGGTGATGGACGCCGTGGACGCCGAGTCGGCGGCCCGCATCCGCGGTGAGGCCGTGTCGGCCCGCGCGCTGCTGAACTGAGGCCCGTACGCGCGGGAGCCCCTTCCCCGGCCGGGGAAGGGGCTCCTTCGCGACGTCGTCGGCGTGGTGCCCGGGCGCTCCGGGTCAGCCGGCGTTGGTGTCGATGACCGCGATCCGCTCGGCGGGCGTCTTGCCCTTGAGTGCCTTGCCGAGGGCGCCCGCGACGTCCTCGGGGGTCACGGCGGTCTTCGCACCGGTGCCCCGCGTGACCATGACCCCGTCGAAGGTGTTCCCGTAGGTGGCCTTGAGGGCCTCCAGGTCGTACTTCTCGACGAGGCGGCCGTCCACGGCCGTCATGCTGAGGATCTTCGGCAGGGACCTGGCGCCGAAGGGAAGGGCCTTGCCGCCCGCCTTGACAGTCGCCGGGGAGGCCATGGCCGGTTCGGCGAACTCCTTCATCGCCCGGTCCAGTTCGGCCTGGTTGATGGTGGGTTCCCGGGTGGTGACCGGGAGTTCGACGGGGGCGGCCTTGCCGCCGCCGACGAGCGCGCCGAAGGCCTTGCGGACCAGGTCCACCGAGCCGTCCACGTCGAGGCCCTCGCCCGCCTTGCCGGGGACGGCGACGGCCTTGCCGGTGTCGAACTTGATGGTCGCCTCGGTGATGCTGCCGGCGCTGCCGGCCAGCTCCTGGAGCGCGTCGCGCAGCTTCTCCTCGTCGACCGGCATGACGGCGTCGGCCGTGCGCTCGACGCCGAAGAGCGTGCCGATGACGGTGACGGGGTTGTAGTCGCTGCCTGCCGCGTTGCGGACAGTGGTCTGCGCGTCCAGGGTGAGCCCGGCCTTCTCCGGCTTCAGCTCGACCTGCTTGCCGCCGACGCTGAGCTGGAGGGGGGTCGCGGCACGGGTGCCGAAGGCCTTCTCCAGCTTGTTGACGGCCTCGTCGCGGCTGCCGCTGATGTCGACGCCGAGGACGGTGGTGCCCTTGGGGACGTCGGAGTGGTTCAGGAGCAGCCCGGCGCCGTAGGCCACGCCGACCAGCGCGATGACGCCGCCGCCGAGGAGGACCAGCTTGGAGCGGCCCTTCTTGGCGGGCTTGGCGGGCTTGCCGGCCGGCTTGGCGCCCTTGGTCTGCTTGCCCGCCGGGGGCGCGGGCGGCGTCGGCCGGGTCTGCTTCGGCGGCTGCGGTCCGGGCGGGGGCACGGGCGCGACGGGACCGGGC
>NZ_JANFAK020000298.1 GCF_024721315.2 Streptomyces sp. Isolate_45 | reverse complement strand
GGCTTCGGTGTGTTCGTCGAGTCGAGCCCGCACCCCGTCCTCACCGTCGGGATGCAGGAGACGGTGGAGGACGCGGGCCGTGAGGCGGCGGTTCTGGGGTCGCTGCGCCGCAACGAGGGCGGCCTGGAACGGTTCTGGTTGTCCCTCGGTGAGGCGTACGTGCGGGGTGTGGACGTCGACTGGGACGCCGTGTTCGCGGGGACGGGCGCTCAGCGCGTGGACCTGCCGACCTACGCCTTCCAGTCGCAGCGCTTCTGGCCCGAGGCCGCCCCTGTCGAAGCGGGGGAGCAGGCTGCGGAAAGCGTGGTCGACGCCCGGTTCTGGGACGCCGTCGAACGTGAGGACGTCACGGCGCTGGCCGAAGCGCTGGCCTTCGACACGCCCGATGCGATCCAGTCGCTGGGGACCGTCCTGCCGGGCCTCTCCTCCTGGCGGCGGCTGAGCCGGGAACAGTCCACGGTCGACGGCTGGCGCTACCGCGTCACCTGGAAGCCCCTCACCGACTCGGGCGCCACCCGGCTCTCGGGGGTTTGGCTCGTCGTCGTGCCCGAGGCCCTGGCCGGTGCGGCCGGGGATGCGGCTGCCGGTGTGCTGCGCACGCTCGCCGAGCGCGGCGCGGATGTCCGTACGGTCACCGTCGCCACCGACGCGGCCGACCGGGGCGCGCTCACCGCCGCCCTGAAGGGCGTCACCAACGGGGCGGACGAACCCGCCGGGGTCCTCTCCCTCCTCGCTCTCGCCGGCGAAGCCGCTTATGCCGTCGGGCTCGCGCTGTCCCAGGCCCTCGGTGACGCGGACGTGACCGCGCCCCTGTGGTGTGTCACCCGGAACGCGGTCGCCGCCGTGCGGTCCGACCGTGTGGAGGACCCGGAGCAGGCGCTCATCTGGGGTCTCGGCCGGGTCGCCTCCATGGAACAGGGGGGCCGCTGGGGTGGGCTGATCGACCTGCCGTCGGATGCCGATGACCGGACCTCGGGACGGCTCGTCGGTGTCCTCGCCGGCGATGGTGTCGAGGACCAGGTGGCCGTTCGGGCCGCCGGGGTGTTCGTGCGTCGTCTGGTGCGGGCGCGTCTGTCCGGGACGCCGGTCGTGCGTGAGTGGAAGCCGCGCGGTACGACCCTGGTCACCGGGGGTACGGGTGCGCTCGGCGCGCACGTGGCCCGCTGGCTGGCGTCGAACGGTGCCGAGCACCTCGTCCTGACCAGCCGTCGCGGTCCGGACGCGCCCGGCGCCGCCGAGCTCCGCGAGGAACTGATCGCGCTCGGCGCGGACGTCACGATCGCCGCCTGCGACGTCGGCGACCGCGACGACCTCGCCGCCCTGCTCGCCTCCGTACCCGCCGACCGGCCGCTCGGCGCGGTGATCCACGCGGCGGCCGTCGTCGACGACGGGGTCATCGAGACGCTCACCCCCGAGCAGGTTGCCGGTGTGCTGCGGGTGAAGGTGGACGGGACGCGGAACCTGCACGAGCTGACCCGTCACCTCGACCTGTCCGCGTTCGTCCTCTTCTCCTCGTTCGCCGCCACCTTCGGCGCCCCCGGCCAGGGCAACCAGGCCCCCGGCAACGCGTTCCTCGACGCCTTCGCCGAGTACCGGCGGGCCGAGGGCCTGCCCGCGACCTCCCTCGCCTGGGGTCCCTGGGGCAGTGGGGACGGGGACGACAGCGCGGCCGGCGACCGGATGCGGCGCCACGGCATCCTCGCCATGTCGCCCGCACGGACCCTGACGTCGCTCCAGCACGCCCTGGACCGTGACGAGGCCACCCTGACCGTGGTCGACATGGACTGGAAGCGGTTCACCCTCGCCTTCACCGCCGACCGGGACCGCCCGCTGCTGCTGGAACTGCCCGAGGCCCGGAAGGTCATCGAAAGCGCGGAACGGGAGTCCGCCGATGACCTGGCCGGGGGAGCGCCGCTGACGCGACAACTCGCCGGGCTGCCCGAGGTGGAGCAGGAACGTCTGCTGCTGGACCTGGTCCGGACGGCCGTCGCCGCCGTCCTCGGGCACCCCGACCTGTCGGCCGTCGAGGCCGGACGGGCCTTCAAGGAACTGGGCTTCGACTCCCTCACCTCCGTCGAACTGCGCAACCGGCTCGGCGCGGTGAGCGGCCTGAAGCTGCCGGCCAGCCTCGTCTTCGACCACCCCACCCCGGCCGCCGTCGCCGCCTACCTGCGCGCCGGGATCGTGCCCGACGCGGTGGCGGGTGGGGCCCCGCTGCTGGAGGAGCTCGACCGGCTGGAGTCGGTACTGGAACAGGGCACGGGCGACAACGTGGTGCGGGCCAGGGTGACGATGCGGCTCCAGTCGCTGCTGGCGAAGTGGAACGACAGCGAGGACCCGACGACCACGGGCGCGGCGGATAGCTCCGCCGCGGCCCTCGGGGCCGACGGCGCCGCCGCGGCCGCGACGGCCGGCGCGGACAGCGGCATCGACGCGGCGGAACAGCTCCAGGACGCCAGCGACGAGGAGCTGTTCGCCTTTATCAACGAGGGCCTGGGTCGTTATTGACGGTCTGCCGAATTTCGGTGAAGATGGCCAGCTCCCGTGAGTAATTCCCCGGGAATCACTGCCCCCTACGCATTCCCCCACCAGGGGTGCGTAGGGGGCAGTTAGGGGTTGTAGGGCGGGTTGGGCCGGAAATAGCCTGCGGTCGAGCAGTCGCTTCGCCCGACGAGTGAAGCGCTCGCATTTCCGATGTCAATTCTCGGCTCTGCACACAGTTTTCCGATGCCGTCTGCTGCAAATGGGTGGTTGCGTTACATGGCGAATGAAGAGACGCTGCGGGACTACCTGAAGCTGGTGACGGCGGATCTGCACCGGACGCGTCAGCGGCTTCGCGACGTCGAGGCGAAGAACCAGGACCCCGTCGCCATCGTGGGCATGGGCTGCCGCTATCCCGGCGGTGCGACCTCGCCCGAGGAACTGTGGGAGTTGGTCGCCGACGGCGTCGACGCCATCTCCGGCTTCCCCGTCGAGCGTGGCTGGGACATGGACAGCGTCTACCACCCCGACCCCGAGCACCCGGGCACGAGTTACGCCAACCAGGGTGGTTTCGTACGGGACTTCGCGCGGTTCGACCCGTCGCTGTTCGGGATTTCCCCGCGCGAGGCCCTCGCCATGGACCCGCAGCAGCGGCTGCTGCTGGAAACCTCGTGGGAGGCGTTCGAGCGTGCGGGCATCGACCCGACCTCGATGCGCGGCAAGCAGGTCGGCGTGTTCGTCGGCACCAGCAACCACGACTACCTGACGGCGCTGCTGAGTTCCTCCGAGAACGTGGAGGGCTACCTCGGTACCGGAAACGCGGCGAGCGTCGCCTCCGGCCGCCTGTCCTACACGTTCGGCCTCGAAGGCCCCGCCGTCACCGTCGACACGGCCTGCTCGTCGTCCCTCGTCGCCCTGCACCTGGCCGTCCAGGCCCTGCGCAACGGCGAGTGCTCGATGGCCCTCGCCGGCGGCGCCACGCTGATGGCCGCGCCCGGCACGTTCATCGACTACAGCAAGCAGCGCGGCCTGGCCACCGACGGCCGCTGCAAGGCGTTCTCCCCGGACGCCGACGGCTTCAGCCTCGCCGAGGGCGTCGGCGTCCTCCTCGTCGAGCGGCTCTCCGACGCCCGCCGCAAGGGGCACCGCGTCCTCGCCGTCGTCCGCGGTACCGCCGTCAACCAGGACGGTGCCTCCAACGGCCTCACCGCGCCCAACGGCCCCTCCCAGCAGCGCGTCATCCTGCAGGCGCTGTCCAACGCCCGCCTCACGCCCGACCAGGTCGACGCCGTCGAGGCGCACGGCACCGGAACCGGGCTCGGTGACCCCATCGAGGCGCAGGCGATCATCGCCACCTACGGGCAGGACCGTCCGGACGGGCGCCCGCTGTGGCTGGGCTCGCTCAAGACCAACATCGGCCACGCACAGGCCGCGGCCGGCGTCGCCGGAGTCATCAAGAGCGTCATGGCGATGCGGAACGGGCTGCTTCCGCGCACCCTGCACCTGGACGAACCGACCCCGCACGTCGACTGGTCCGCGGGAGAGGTGTCCCTGCTCACCGAGGCGCGTCCATGGCCGCGGCACGAGGGGCCGCGCCGCATCGGCGTGTCCTCGTTCGGCATGAGCGGAACCAACGCGCACGTCATCCTGGAGAGCGCCGAGGAGAGCGCCGAGGAGTCCGTCGAGGAGACGCCCGCCGGTTCCGGCGCCGACGCGGAGGGGCAGGTCGGTGATCGCCCCGGCGCCGCGCCGGTCGCCGTGCCCGTCGTCCTGTCCGGTAAGACCGAGGCCGCGCTGCGTGCGCAGGCCGCGGCGCTGCACGCCCACCTCACCGCCCTGCCCGGCCTCCGTGTCCAGGACGTCGCCCACTCGCAGGCGCTCACCCGGGCCGCGTTGGACCGGCGGGCCGCGATCGTCGCCGACGACCGCGACGAACTGCTCGCGGGACTCGCCGCGCTCGCCGAGGGCCGACCGTCGGGCGATGTGCTCGAAGGGTCCGCCACGGACGGCAAGCTGGCGTTCCTGTTCACCGGTCAGGGCAGTCAGCGCCTCGGGATGGGGCGTGAGCTGTACGAGAGGTATCCGGTGTTCGCGGCGGCGTTGGACGCGGTGTGCGAGCGGATGGATCTCGATCATCCGCTGCGGGAGGTGCTGTTCGGGTCCGATGCCGCTCTGCTGGACGAGACGCGGTTCACCCAGCCGGCGTTGTTCGCGGTCGAGGTGGCGTTGTTCCGGCTGCTCGAATCGTGGGGTGTGCGGCCGGACTTCCTG
>NZ_JANFAK020000297.1:3005-4780 GCF_024721315.2 Streptomyces sp. Isolate_45 | reverse complement strand
TGGACTACATGAACTCCCGCTACGGCAGCCCCGTCGGCGCCTGGAACTTCTGGCAGACCCACCACTGGTACTGAGCCACCGCTAACACCCCCGCACGCTCAGACGCACGCACGCTCGGCTGGAACCTCCAGCTGGGCGTTTTTGCGTGTCCGGATCGGCGCGGGCGCGTCACCCTCCCCAGCGCATGAGGTTCTGGAACAGCTCGCCCTGCTCGATGGCGTCGTCCAACGCGTTGTGCGTGTGGGGCCGCGTGGACAGCAGGTGACTCGGCATCGACCGCTTCGTCGCGTCGCGGAGCGGCACATCGGCCTTGGCCGCGTACAGCGTCTTGAGGTCCATGCAGCGGGAGTGCCCGAACGGAGAACCGGCGTCGGCGAACCGCATGAAGTACCAGTACATCCACATCCAGTCGTAACCCAGCGGGTACGCGACGAACACCGGCGTGGCGGACAGTTCCTCGGCCACGGCCGCGAGCCAGGCGGCCGCCCCGTTCATGGCCTCGGCGGGATCGCGGCCCTCCCGCACCAGCTTGTCCCGGTCCAGGCCGCTGACCGCCATGGCTTCCGGGTCGAAGGCGTCGGCGATCGGCTTCAGCTCGGCGTAGAAGGTGCGTTCGGCGGGGTCGACGGCCCGGAACCCGCCCCCGTCCCGAACCCCCGCGACCGCCAGGCCGAAACTGGACATCGAGAACGGGCCGGGCACGGGCCCGTCCGCCTCCACGTCGGCCGACACGTAGAACTCGGCTTTCGCCATCGTCTTCTCCTCCACGATCCGTTGTTACGAAAGGTTCCGGACGGTCGCCGTGAGCCCCGCCCGGCCCGCCGCGTCCAGGACCGTCCGCCGCAGCTCCTCCACTTCCGCGGCGGGCAACGGGGCGCCCTCGCACCGCAGGGAGAGCATCCAGTCGTCGTCCGCGTAGCGCCACAGGGAGAGCTCCACCTTCCCCGCCTCCTCGGGGCGCAGGTCACGCCTGCCGAACTCCTCGTCCCAGTCGTCGTCGATACGACCGCGCGGGGTCAGCCCCACCTGGTCCCGGAAGACGGCGAGCTCACCCTTCCCGAAGGTTCCCTTCAGCCGGATGCTCAGCTGATGATTCATACGGGTCGCCTCCCGGGCGGTTGCTGATCCAATCGGTGCTGATCCAATCGGTTTCGCGGAAATGCGTGGAGATCCCCGACACCCGACGAACCGTTCGGGGCTCGGCCCCGCCCTCACCGGCGTCCACCCCCAGCAGGTACGTGGCGTCGAAGGCTACCCGGGCGGGGCGGTCCGAGTCCGGCCGGGTCACGCATCCGTTCCGCCGGCCCGGGAGGACGGGCTCGCGGCGGACTTCCCGGGCCGCCAGTACTCGTTCGTCCCCGCACTCGCCGACGGAAACCGACGGAACGACGGCGGGGCAGCCACAGCGATACGACCGGTACGTCGACGAGCACGACGCACTCGACGAACGAGTCGACCTCGCACACCGCCGGCGAGGGCACCAACACCCGCCACGCCCGCGGCCGGCAGCGCGTGTACGAGTACGCGGTCGAGCCGCCCCGGCTCCGGACGCCTGCCGATTTGAGCCTGTTGGTGGTCGAGCGGCGGCCGGACGGTTCCATGACGGTGTCCACGCGGCGGACCGCAAACCGAACTTCGTCCTCCAGGACCGGGTGAGCACCCAGCCGCCGCCGAGCGGGCCAGGAGGGGGGGGGGGGCGGGGGGGGCCGCCCCCCCCGGCCGCCCCCCCCCCCCCCCCCCCCGCCCGCGCCCGGCGGGGGGGGGGGGCGCGCGGC
>NZ_JANFAK020000297.1:0-2995 GCF_024721315.2 Streptomyces sp. Isolate_45 | reverse complement strand
CCGGGGGGGGGCCCCCCCCCCCCGCGGGGGGGGGGGCGGGGGGGGGGGGGGCGGGGGGCCCCCCCCCCCCCCGGGCCCCCCTCCCCGCCCCCCGACGGTTCAGAGGCGCTGGATGATCGTGCCCGTGGCCAGCGCGCCGCCCGCGCACATGGTGATCAGCGCGAACTCCTTGTCGCGTCGCTCCAGTTCGTGCAGCGCGGTGGTGATCAGACGGGCTCCGGTCGCGCCGACGGGGTGGCCGAGCGCGATGCCGCCGCCGTTGACGTTGACCTTCTCCAGGTCCTGGTCGAAGACCCGGGCCCAGCTGAGGACCACGGAGGCGAAGGCCTCGTTGATCTCGACGAGGTCGATGTCCTTGAGCGACATGCCGGCCTTGCCCAGTACGGCCCGCGTGGCGTCGATCGGTCCGTCGAGGTGGAAGTGCGGGTCGGATCCGACCAGCGCCTGGGCGACGATCCGGGCCCGCGGGCGCAGTTTGAGCGCCCGGGCCATCTTGCGGGAGGCCCACATCACGGCGGCGGCGCCGTCGGAGATCTGCGAGGAGTTCCCGGCGGTGTGCACGGCCGTCGGCATGACCGGCTTGAGACGGGCGAGGGCCTCCATGCTGGTGTCGCGCAGGCCCTCGTCCCGGTCGACCAGGCGCCACATGCCCTGTCCGGCCGCCTGTTCCGCCTCGGTGGTGGGTACCTGGACGGCGAAGGTCTCGCGCTTGAAGCGCTCCTCCGCCCAGGCGGCGGCGGCCCGTTCCTGGGAGAGCAGGCCCAGCGTGTCGACGTCCTCGCGGGTCAGGCCCCGGTGGCGGGCGATGCGTTCGGCGGCCTCGAACTGGTTCGGGAGGTCGACGTTCCACTCGTCGGGGAACGGCTTGCCCGGGCCGTGCTTGGAACCGGATCCCAGCGGGACGCGGCTCATGGCCTCGACTCCGCAGGCGATGCCGACGTCGATGACCCCACTGGAGATCATGTTGGCGACCATGTGGTTGGCCTGCTGGGAGCTGCCGCACTGACAGTCCACCGTGGTCGCGGCGGTCTCGTACGGGAGCCCCATGGCGAGCCACGCGTTGCGGGTCGGGTTCATCGACTGCTCGCCGGCGTGGGTGACGGTGCCGCCGACGACCTGCTCGACGCAGTCGGGCTGGATGGTGGTCCGGGCGAGCAGTTCGCGGTAGGTCTCGCCGAGGAGGTAGGCGGGATGGAGGTTGGCCAGCGCGCCCCCGCGTTTCCCGATGGGGGTGCGTACGGCTTCGACGATGACGGGTTCCGCGGCCATGAGCTCGTCCTCTCCTGCACAGCGCCAGCGCGGCGGGCCGTCCCGGCGCCCCGCCCGAACTAGTACGCGTTCTAGTTCTCCCCCGCAGTCTTATGACCCGGACCCCCGGCACGCAAGGGTCTTGCACGCGGCTTACACGGATTCCACACGCAACAGGTGGCGTTCCGACCCTTGCCTCTTCTAGAACTCGTTATTACGTTCAAGCCAGCTTCTGATGCTCCGTCAGACTTTGGAGTCGCCCCGATGCCCTGTCCCGCGCTGCCCGAAGGCTTCGACGCCACCGACCCCGACCTCCTCCAAAGCCGCGTCCCGCTGCCGGAGTTCGCCGAGCTGCGGCAGACGGCGCCGGTGTGGTGGTGCCCGCAGCGGCGGGGCATCACCGGTTTCGACGACGAGGGCTACTGGGTCGTGACCCGGCACGCGGACGTCAAGTACGTCTCCACGCACCCGGAAATCTTCTCCTCCACCACCAACACGGCGATCATCCGCTTCAACGAGCACGTCCCGCGTGATGCCATTGATGCCCAGCGACTGATCATGCTGAACATGGATCCGCCGGAACACACGCGCGTACGCCAGATCGTCCAGCGCGGCTTCACCCCGCGCGCCATCCGCGGCCTGGAACAGGCCCTGCGCGACCGGGCCCGGAAGATCGCCGAGGAAGCCCTGGCAGCGTCCGCCGACGGCAGCTTCGACTTCGTCACGCAGGTGGCGTGCGAACTCCCCCTCCAGGCCATCGCCGAGCTGATCGGCGTACCGCAGGAGGACCGGGCCCGGATCTTCGACTGGTCGAACAAGATGATCGCCTACGACGACCCGGAGTACGCGATCACCGAAGAGGTCGGCGCGAACGCCGCCATGGAACTCATCGGCTACGCGATGAACCTGGCGGCCGAGCGCAAGGAATGCCCCGCCAAGGACATCGTCACGCAACTGGTCGCCGCCGAGGGCCAGGGCAACCTGGGCTCCGACGAGTTCGGCTTCTTCGTCCTGCTGCTGGCGGTCGCGGGCAACGAGACCACCCGCAACGCCATCAGCCACGGCATGCACGCCTTCCTCACCCACCCCGACCAGTGGGAGCTGTACAAGGAGACCCGGCCCGCCACCGCGGCCGAGGAGATCGTCCGCTGGGCCACCCCCGTCGTGTCCTTCCAGCGCACCGCCTCCCAGGACACCGAACTGGGCGGCCAGAAGATCAAGGCCGGCGACCGGGTGGGGATGTTCTACTCCTCCGCCAACCACGACCCCGAGGTGTTCACCGATCCCGGCCGCTTCGACATCACCCGCGACCCGAACCCGCACCTCGGCTTCGGCGGCGGCGGCCCGCACTTCTGCCTCGGCAAGTCGCTGGCCATCATGGAGATCGACCTGATCTTCAACGCCCTCGCCGACGCCCTGCCCGACCTGCGACTGACCGGCGAGGACCCGCGCCGGCTGCGCGCGGCCTGGCTCAACGGCATCAAGGAGCTCCGGGTCAGCCGCGGTTGAGCACGCGCGGCCGTACCGGTTCCGGAGCGGCAGGGGCCGTTCCACCCACGCCCCGGCCCCTGCCGCCCACCGGGGTCACGGCGCGGGCCGCGCCCCCGGGACCCGCCCGAGTGGCGCGATCGCGCCCGGGGCCCGATCCTGACAGGACGCGACGATCCACCGAAGGGGGGGGGGGGGGGGGGGGGGGGGGGGGGGGGGGGGGGGGGGGGGGGGGGGGGGGGGGGGGGGGGGGGGGGGG